>DBEWTI010000014.1:0-48327 GCA_048205975.1 Collinsella sp. | reverse complement strand
ATTCCGCAGGACGCAAAGGGCTCCGCCGCGCGAAGCGCGCAGCGGAGCCCTTTGCATGTCCGAGGACGTTTTGGAAAGTAACCCAAAGCGGCCCGGCGATCCTGCGGGAGTTAAACCCCTTTAGAACTTGTCGTGGAAGGTACGCGAAATGACCTCGTCCTGCTGCTCCTTGGTGAGCGTGTGGAAGTTCACGGCGTAGCCGGAAACTCGGATGGTCAGCTGCGGGTACTTCTCGGGGTGAGCCTGAGCGTCGAGCAGCGTCTCACGGTTGAAGACGTTGATGTTCAGGTGGTGGCCACCCTTCTCGGCGTAAGCGTCGAGCATGTGGACCAGGTTATCGGCCTGAGTCTCGGAAACTTCAGAAACCTTCATAATGTGTCTCCTTCGATCGATAGGCGCCGGCCGAAACCGGCGCTCTAATCAGTAATCGTTATTGTTAGTATAGCACTAACAATAGTTACTCGCCCAGCTGATCAAGGTCGATATCACCAAAGAACACCTGGTCCTCCTTGCCGAGCGCGCCCGGGATGATGGAGAAGGTGTTGGAGATGCCGTCCTGAGCATCGCGGAACGGGAGCTTGGAAACCGAAGACAGCGAAGCGATGGCGCCGTGGCTATCGCGCTTGTGCATGGGGTTAGCACCCGGGGCGAACGGCTGGCCAGCCTTGCGGCCGTCAGGCGTGGAGCCGGTCTTCTTGCCGTACACGACGTTGGAGGTAATGGTCAGAACCGAAGTCGTGGGCACGGAGTTGCGGTAGGTGTCGTTCATGCGGATGTACTCCATGAACTGGTGCACAACGTCGTGAGCGATCTGGTCGACGCGGTCGTCGTCGTTACCGTACTTGGGGAACTCGCCCTCGGTCTCGAAGTCGACGATGATGCCGTTCTCGTCACGGACGGGGTGAACCTTGGCGTACTTGATGGCGGACAGGGAGTCAGCCACGACGGAAAGGCCAGCGATGCCCGTAGCGAACCAACGATGCACGTGCTTGTCATGCAGAGCCATCTGGATGCGCTCGTAGCAATACTTGTCGTGCATGTAGTGAATGATGTTGAGGGAGTTGACGTACACGCCAGCGAGCCACTTCATCATGTCGTTGTACTTGGCCACAACGTCGTCGTAATCGAGCGTATCGCCCTCGACGGCGCGGTACTTGGGGCCGACCTGCTTCTTGGAGACCTCGTCAACACCGCCGTTGAGTGCGTACAGCAGGCACTTGGCCAGGTTGGCGCGGGCGCCGAAGAACTGCATCTCCTTGCCGATGCGCATGGAGGACACGCAGCAGGCAATACCGTAGTCGTCGCCGTGGTAGACGCGCATGAGGTCGTCGTTCTCATACTGGATCGAGGAGCTGGCGACGGACGTCTTGGCGCAGAACTTCTTGAAGTTCTCGGGCAGGCGGGTCGACCACAGAACGGTCATGTTGGGCTCGGGGCTAGTGCCCATGTTCTCGAGCGTGTGCAGGTAGCGGTAGCTCATCTTGGTAACGAGCGTACGGCCGTCGACACCCATACCGCCGATGGACTCGGTGACCCACTGCGGGTCGCCGGTGAACAGGGCCTGGTACTCGGGGGTACGGGCGAACTTGACCATGCGGAGCTTCATGATGAAGTGATCCACGAACTCCTGGATCTGCTCCTCGGTGAAGGTGCCGTTGGCAAGGTCGCGCTCAGCGTAGATGTCGATGAACGTGGAGGTACGGCCGATGGACATAGCGGCGCCGTTCTGCTCCTTGACGGAAGCGAGGTAGGCGAAGTACATCCACTGGATGGCCTCCTGCGTGTTGGTAGCAGGATTGGAAATATCGAAACCGTAGGTCTCGGCCATCATCTTGAGCTCGCCGAGGGCACGGATCTGCTCCTGCAGCTCCTCGCGGTCGCGGATGTTGTCGGCGGTCATGACCGTCGGGGTGGAAGCCTTCTGGGCCTCCTTGTCCTTGATCAGGTAGTCGACACCGTACAGGGCGACACGACGGTAGTCGCCGATGATGCGGCCGCGGCCATAGCCATCGGGCAGGCCGGTGATGATGTGGGCCGAACGGCAGGCGCGCATCTCGGGGGTGTAGACATCGAAGACGCCGGCGTTGTGAGTCTTGCGCTCGAAGGTGTAGCGCTCGACAACGTTCTCGTCGATCTTGTAGCCGTGCTGGCTGGCAGCCTGGCAAGCGATGCGGATACCGCCGTTGACGTGCAGAGCGCGCTTGAGCGGCTTGTCGGTCTGAAGGCCGACGATGGTCTCCTTCTCGCGGTGGGCGTTATCGATGTAGCCAGCGGGGTGGCTCACGATACCCGTGACGGTCTTGGTGTCCATATCGAGGACGCCGCCCTGCTCGCGCTCCTTGAGCAGCAGGTCGAGAACCTCGCTCCACAGCTCCTTGGTACGCTCGGTCGGGCCGGCGAGGAACGACTCGTCGCCCTCGTAGGGGGTGTAGTTCTTCTGGATGAAGTCTCGGACGTCAACCTCTCCCGTCCAGATGCCTTCCTTGAAGCCTTCCCATGCCTCCTGCATTGTGTAACCACGCTCCTAGTTACGTGTAATGCGGCGCTCTCTCACACCGCTGCTTATTGAATTCTTGAATGTTCGGCTTGCACGACCGGCTTCTTCCGTTTTCCGCCACGTGTTGACACAGGGAAAAACGTTTGTCCACCTTGGCGCTGCAACCCTAAACCCAAGATTTCACCCGTTTGAGAAGGATAACATAGCCACCCTCTCCATCTGGGCTGTTATATGTTTCTTTTTTTATAACATAAGAGCGTTTTTGACAAATCCGCAGGAAATGCGTGCGCGGGTAGCTACCGTTCGCCGATTTGTTTGAGAATTTCCCTTGCCTTTATACGCCTGTCGCTCTAGCTGTTATGCCAGCTTTAGCAGGGTAAAGTGACTCAGAGACTCTGGCGACGGCAGGGCGGCCACGGAGGATTACCCCGTGGCCGCCCTGGAGCGTTGGCTTGTCATGCTCGTTGAGTTGTTGCACGTGGCGTCACGCGGCAGCGGCAGCCTTGTCGGTCGCCGTCTTCTCGTTGTCCTGCTTGCCCTCAAAATGCTTGTAGCACCAGCTGGTGACCAGCGGGGTCAAAATGGCCGTCACGATAGCACATGCTGCAACCTGCGCCGTAGCCGTCGCGAGCACCGCGCCGCCGTACATGGCCTCGTTGACGCTTGCCATGGCAGCAGGCGTGGCCACATTGGCTCCGGCGCAGCTCGAAATGGCCGCACCTGCGACACCCGTACCGCCCGTGAGCTTATCGACCGCGATGACGGGAATTGCAAAGACCACCGAGCAGATCACGCCGAGCAGGATGCCGGGAAGACCACCGTTGATAAGCTGGCCAAAGGTCATGGTCGAGCCCATGGCAAAGAAGACGAGCACGATGATGGCGGAAAGTGCCGGTGCCATCATCTTCTTAAAGCTGGGGAAGAGGTTACCCAGGATAATGCCGACGACGATCGGCAGGATGGCGCCCACGAGCGACCAGCCGATCGGAGCCTGACCGGCAGCGCCGAGCACGATCATCGTGACCGGAGGGCCGACAACCAGCGTGGTGATGGCGACAGCGCCACGCTCGGCCTCGTTGCCCATGGTACCCATCAGTCCGGCGTACATAGCGTTGTTGGCACCCGTGCAAGCGGCCAGCATCACCATGGCCGAGATGCCAAACAGGTTGTCGTTGAACACATAAAGGATGAGCAGCGACACGGCAACGACTACGATTTGCTTGACGGCAATGATAATGGCGCCGCGGGCAGCGGCGGCAGGAGCGCTCTTAAACGAAATCGTCGTACCGACGATGAGCAAAAAAGCGCCAACAAGCGGGCCTGCGCCCTGCTGGGTCATGCCGAGCGTAAAGCTGCCGAGCGTTTTGAACAGGTCGGGGAACAGCGTGTTGAGCAGGCAGCCCAACAAAAGCGGCACCAGAATATTGGCACCCGGGATGGAGGACATCTTAAAGAACGGCTCCTTGGCCGCCGGTGCCTCCACTGCGGTTGATTCACTCATATATATCTCCTTTTGATGCGTGCGGGTTGTTGCCGCACGCGGCTACATCAGAAAGAAGGCGACGGTCCCGAGTCGCAGGGGCCGCCGCCGAACTATTACCGCGGGGTATTACCCGTCCAGAACGATGCCGCCATCGCAGTCGCCGATCTCGCCGTTCACAAAGCTGGCGAGGTCGGAAGCGAAGAACAGCACCATCTGCGCCGGCTCGCTGGCCTGGGCGGCACGGCCCAGAGGAATACCGTTGATAATGCGCTGGGAGTTCTCGTCCGAAAGAATCGAGGTCATGTCGGTAAGGGTGAGCGACGGGCACACGGCGTTGCAGCGGATGCCGAACTTGCCGCCCTCCTTGGCGACCGCCTTGGTCAGGCCGTTAACGCCGGCCTTGGAGCTGGCGTACGCTGCGGTACCAAGCAGGCCGCCGCCAATCTTGCCAGCCACAGAGCTCACGTTGACGATGGTGCCGGCGTGGGCCGCCTTAAAGTGCGGGTACACAGCGTTCATCATGGTAAAGGTACCGTTGAGATTGATGTCGATGGTGCGACGCCACTCGGTGTCATCAATCTCGTCAAACTTCTTGGTGCTGATGACGCCAGCGCAATTGATCAGGATGTTCGTCTGAGGCAGATCCGTGAAGATCTGCTCGACGGTCTCGCGCGCCTTGGGTGCATCGGCGACATCGAGCTGATAGAACTTGTTGCCCTCGCCGAGTTCGGCCACTGCGGCCTCGCCCTTAGCGGCGTTCCTTGCGATGAGCGCGACGTGTCCGCCGCCCTCCACGATACCCTTGGCGATTTCGAGGCCAATGCCCTGAGTGCCGCCGGTAACGATCGCGGTTTTACCCGTGAAGTCAAATGCCATGACTCCAACCACCTTGATTCAGGTGTCTCCTTGCGGGAAGTTGGAGCATCGCACGTGGCGAAAAATGAGTCCCAGTCGTCATGGTGGTGACAACCCCTCGCCTAACCGCGTGCATGATAGTTCTTTGGAACGTTTCAGTAATTGAAAAAATTGAATTGTATATACGACCTTTATATCGCACAGCCTCCGGTAGTTTTTTGGGACATGCCTAGAAATCTACCGATTATGGCGCACGTGTAGGGGTATCATCTTTCACCGAAAATAGTTTCTAGTGTTAGGGGTTTTCGGTGGAAGATACCGATTTCCACGAGCTTGGACGCCAGCTCTTTACCGAGTTTGGCAGCATGCACCAGCGCATTTCGCGTTTTACCGACCAGGCTCTGAGCGGCGAGATGGCCGTTATGCGCGCCCTTTTGCTCGCCGGCGGCTCGCTCACGCCGAGCGAACTTGCCGACAAGGCATGGGTCTCGAGCGCTCGCATCGCCAATATCCTGCGCGCCCTCGAGGCCAAGGGTTGGGTCGAACGCGAGCACTCAAAGACCGACCGCCGTCGCGTACATGTGACCGTGACCGACAAGGGTCGACAAGATCTTGAAATCAAGCGTCGGGAGTTTGAGGACCGCGCTGCGGCATTCCTTGAGCAGCTCGGCGAAGAAGATACCAACGAGTTGGTGCGCCTGCTTCGACGCACCAACCAGATCATTGACCACAACCAAGAAAGGAGAGATGCCGAGTGAGGATTCTCAAGCTCTTTAAAAAGCATGTACTGGCACTGCTTGCGGCTATCGTGCTCATCGTGATCAGCTGTAACGCCGACCTGGCGCTGCCCACGTATATGAGCGACATCGTCGACGTGGGCGTGCAACAGGGAGGCATCGCCTCGCCCGTGCCTGACACCATCCGCGCCGACGCGCTCGACGATCTTGAGCTCTTTATGAGCGCCAAGGACGCCAAGACGGTGGAGGCCGCGTTTGGCAAGGCCGACCAGAATGGCATTCGCACGTACCAGGGCACCGAGGACGAGCGCGCCGACGGCAGCAAGCTCGCCGACATCATGAGCCTGCCCGAGACCGTCGTTCTGTCCCTCAACCAGGGTATCGACGCCGATTCCATGGACGACATGACCGGCACGAGCGACACCGGCGACGGCGCCCAGCAGTCCATGCCCACCCCCGAGCAGATGGCGGCCATGACGCCCGAGCAGCTCGCCGAGATGCAGCAGAAGGCCGTGGCAGCCCAGAACATGCAAAAGCAGATCGACGCCGACGGTGGCAAGATCACCATGGCAAGCCTACGCCTGGGCATCGAGGGCGGCCTGATCGATCAGAGCAAGCTTGTCGACGGTGCCAACGAGATGGCAGACAAGATGGGCTCCATGTCGGGCTCCATCGTGACCCAGCGCGCCGTGACCTACGTGCAGGACGAGTACAAGGCGCAGGGCATCGACCCCGCCGACGTGCAGAATGCCTATCTGAGCCACATGGCAGCCACGATGTTTGGCCTGTGCCTGGTGTCGCTGGTCGCCACCATCCTGACCGGCGCCGTGGCATCGCGCACCGCCTGTTCCATCGCCCGCGACCTGCGCCGCGAGACCTTCAACAAGGTCATGCACTTCTCGCCGGCCGAGGTGGGCAAGTTTAGCCAGGCGTCGCTCATCACCCGCTGCACCAACGACATTCAGCAGATTCAGATGGCGGCGACCCTATTTATCCGCATGTGCCTCATGGCGCCTGTTATGGGTATCGTCGCCGTTATGCGCGTGCTGGCCAACCACACCGGCCTGGAGTGGACCATCGCCGTGGCCATCATCGCGGTTTCGGCCGTCGTGGGCGTGCTCATGGGCCTCACCATGCCCAAGTTCAAGAAGATGCAGAGCTTTGTGGACCGCGTAAACCTTACCGCCCGCGAACTGCTCGACGGCCTGATGCCCATCCGCTCGTTCAACCGCGAAGAGCACGAGCTCGAGCGCTTTGACAAGGCCTCGCTCGACCTGATGACCACGCAGCTCTACACCAACCGCGCCATGAGCTTTATGATGCCGCTCATGATGCTCGTCATGAACTGCATCACCGTGCTGATCGTATGGTTTGGCGCGCAGGGCGTGTCCGACGGCGTGATGCAGGTCGGCAACATGATGGCGTTTATCTCCTACACCATGCAGATCGTCATGGCGTTTATGATCCTCACCATGGTCTCGGTCATCCTGCCGCGCGCCGAGGTTGCCGCTGAGCGCGTGGAAGAGGTCCTCACCTGCCCCACTAGCATCAACGACCCCGCGTCACCCAGGCTTCCCCGCCCGAGTGCGCCGCGTGGTGAGCTCTGCTTCCGCGACGTGAGCTTCCAGTACCCCGACGCACGCGCCGACGTGATCAGCGGCGTAAACTTCACCACGCATGCCGGCCAGATGCTCGGCATTATCGGCTCCACGGGCTCGGGTAAGTCCACGCTCGTGCAGCTCATCCCGCGTCTGTACGACGTCACGGGCGGCAGCATTTCGCTCGACGGCGTCGACGTGCGTGACATGACCCTCTCCGAGCTGCGCCGCCGCATTGGCTATATTCCGCAGCAGGGTCGCCTGTTCTCGGGCACCGTCGAGAGCAACCTCAAGTTTGCCGGCGACACGGTGAGCGACGAGGATATGCACGAGGCCGCGCGCATCGCCCAGGCCGAGGACTTTATCGCCGAGCGCGAGGACGGCTACGATTCTCCCATCAGCCAGGGCGGTTCCAATGTTTCGGGCGGTCAGCGCCAGCGCTTGGCCATCGCCCGCGCCCTGGCCAAAAAGCCCGAGGTCGTGGTGTTCGACGACTCGTTTAGCGCACTCGACTACAAGACCGACGCGCGCCTTCGCGAGGAGCTCGCCAAAAACGTCACCGACGCCGCACTCGTGGTCGTGGCCCAGCGCATCGCGACCATCATGCACGCCGACCAGATCATCGTGCTCGACGACGGGCACGTTGTGGGCACCGGCACGCACGAGGAGCTGCTGCATGGCTGCCCGGCGTATCTGGAGATCGCGCAGTCGCAGCTTTCCGCCGAAGAGCTGGGGCTTACCCAAGAAGAGATTGCAGCCGTTATGGAAGGAGGCGAGCGCTAATGGCAGACGAGGCCAAGACTCAGATTCCCAAGCCCAACCGTCAGCGTGGGCCCATGGGCCGCATGGGCGGCATGGGTCGTGGCGAAAAGGCCAAGGACTTTAAGGACACCATGAGGCAGCTGCTCGGCTACATCGGGCAGCACAAGATTGCCGTGTTTGCCGCCGTCGCCTTTGCCGTGTGCTCGGTTATCTTTAACATTGTGGGACCCAAGGTGCTCGGCCAGGTTACGACCAAGCTGTTCGAGGGCCTGGTTGCCAAAGTCAACGGCACCGGCGATGTCGACTTTGACTGGATCGCCAAGACGCTTGGCTTTTTGCTCTGCCTGTACCTGGCGAGCTCTGCCTGCAGCCTGATCCAGGGCTGGCTCATGACCGGCGTCACGCAGAAGATCTGCTACCGCATGCGCAAGGAGATTGCCGCCAAGATCGCCGTCGTGCCGATGAGCTACTTCAACGGTCACAGCAAGGGCGACGTGCTCAGCCGCATCACCAACGATGTCGACACGCTCGGCCAGTCGCTCAACCAGAGTGTGACGCAGCTTATTACGTCCGTCACGCAGATTGTCGGCGTGCTTGTCATGATGCTGTCGATCAGCCTGCCGCTCACCGGCGTCACCGTGCTCACGCTGCCGGCCGCCGCGATTATCCTAGCCGTGATGATTCACTTCTCGCAGCCGTACTTCCGCGAGCAGCAGCAGGTCCTGGGCACCGTCAACGGCATTATCGAGGAGGACTTTGCCGGCCAGAACGTCATTCAGGTGTTCGACCGCGCCGAAGCCTCGATCGAGGAGTTCGACCGCCAAAACGACCGTCTGTTTATCAGTGGCTGGCGCTCGCAGTTCCTGTCGGGCCTGATGATGCCGCTCATGAGTCTGGTGGGCAACATGGGCTACGTGGGCGTTGTCGTGGTGGGCGCGCAGCTCGCGCTGACCGGAAACGCCACGCCCGGCGACATCCAGAGCTTTATCCAGTACGTGCGAAACTTTACGCAGCCCGTGCAGCAGCTGGGCAACGTGAGCAACACGATGCAGTCGATGGCCGCCGCCACCGAGCGCGTGTTTGAGTTCCTCGCCGCGCCCGAGGAGGAGCAGAAGGCCGACGCGCAGATCCCCGAGAAGCGCCCTGGTCACGTGGAGTTCGATCACGTTAAGTTTGGCTACACGCCCGACAAGACCATCATCCACGATTTTAGCTGCGAGGCTAAGCCCGGCCAGACCATTGCCATCGTCGGCCCCACCGGCGCCGGCAAGACCACGCTCATCAAGCTGCTACAGCGCTTTTACGATGTGGACGGCGGTTCGCTGCGCGTCGAGGGTATTGACGTGCGCGATTGGGACCGCGCGGCGCTGCGCGGCGAGTTTGCCATGGTGCTGCAGGATACCTGGCTGTTTAATGGTACCATCCGCGAGAACATCCGCTACGGACGTCCCGATGCGAGTGATGCCGAGGTCGAAGCCGCCGCACGCGCTGCGCGTTGCGACCACTTTATCCATACGCTCGCCGGCGGCTACGACTTTATGATCAACGAGGAGGGCACTAACCTTTCGCAGGGCCAGCGCCAGCTCGTGACCATCGCCCGCGCCATTTTGGCCGACCGCCCGGCGCTGATTCTGGACGAGGCGACCTCCAACGTTGACACTCGTACCGAGGAGCTTATCCAGCGCGCCATGGATGCGCTGATGCAGGGCCGTACGAGCTTTGTCATCGCGCACCGCCTGTCCACGATCCGCAACGCCGACGTGATCCTGGTGATTCGCGACGGCGATATCGTCGAGAAGGGCACGCACGACGAACTGCTCGCCCAGGGCGGCTTCTACGCCGACCTGTACAACTCGCAGTTCGACGAGGCGGCGTAAAACCGGCGGCAAACAACCGCAATGCCCAGAAAACGGGGGTTCAGGATAACCTGCGCCCCCGTTTTTTCGTCCGCGGCACTCGAATTACCTCCCCTGGGGCCCGATTGACAGCCCCTCCCGAACCCTGTGGGCAAAAAAGAGCAAATATGAGTACTGCTACCTTTTTAGTGGCAGCGAAAACCAGCTCAAAAGGACCTCTTAGGGCTTTTATGCGCCTGCAAATTGATCGAAATGCCCGATAATGGGCCCGGTCGCATCAACTTTAGTGAACATATTTCTGGTTATGTCTATTATCTTTTAAGCTCGATATGATACCGCATCAGCAACAGTACTCATATTTGGCATTTTTTGACCACGGGGTCTACAAGGGACCGAGGCTGAACGCTCCGGCTGCCAAAAGACTTTTATTCCCACGTCGAGCGCCACCGTTTCCCCAGATAAAACCTGCCAAAATAAACCTGTCCCTTTTCGGCAGGTTTCGCTTGCACTTTAGCGTGCGACAGCGGATAATGCCGAGCATTCGAGAATTCGCCAATTGCTGCCGTTAATTGATAAAGGAGGCCCCATATGGCCATGGAATTCAAGCGCAGGTTGCCGATCCCCATGGAGATCCGCAAGGAAATGCCGCTTTCCGCCGAGCTTACCGCCAAAAAGCAGGCATTCGACGCCGAGGTCGCCAAGGTCTTTACCGGCGAGGACGCACGCAAAGCGCTCATCATCGGCCCGTGCTCTGCCGACCGCGAGGACTCGGTGCTTGAGTACATGAACCGACTGGCCAAGGTCGCCGAAGAGGTCAAGGACAAGCTCATCATCATTCCGCGCGTCTACACCAACAAGCCGCGCACCAAGGGCACCGGCTACAAAGGTCTGCTGCACAACCCCGACCCCGAGGCGCCCGATGACCTGCTCGAAGGCGTCAAGGCCATCCGCCACATGCACCTGCGCGTCATCGAGGAGACCGGTTTCTTTACCGCCGACGAGATGCTCTACCCGTCCAACTACCAGTACCTCGTCGACCTGCTGAGCTACGTCGCCGTGGGCGCGCGCTCGGTCGAGAACCAAGAGCATCGCCTGGTGTCGAGCGGCATTTCGGTGCCTGTGGGTATGAAGAACCCCACCGCCGGTTCCACCACCGTCATGCTCAACTCCATCTACGCCGCCCAGGCACATCAGAGCTTTATCTTCCGCAACTGGGAGGTTGAGTGCGACGGCAACCCGCTCGCACACGCCGTCATGCGTGGCTACATCGGTCTCGACGGTCGCACCTACCCCAATTACCACTACGAGCACCTGGAGCGCCTGGCCGAGCGCTATACCGAGCACGCCGGCTACGCCAATCCGGCGGCGGTCATCGACTGCAACCATGACAACTCGGGCAAGCGACCGCTTGAGCAGTATCGCATTTGCAAGGAGGTGCTCGACAGCTGCCGCCGCAACGAGTCCATCTCCAAGCTGGTCAAGGGCTTTATGATCGAGTCCTACCTGGAAGACGGCAACCAACCGGTCGATGGCGGCGTCTTTGGCAAGTCGATCACCGATCCGTGCCTGGGCTGGGAAAAGACCGACTACCTCATCCACGAGATCGCAGAGCAGATCTAGGTTACGCGGTTTTACCAAACCGCGTAACGGCTCGACGCTGCGCGCCGCCCAGGGCGACAATTTGTCATTCAAAAGGCAAGGCATGACCAGAAGGTCTATGCCTTGCCTTTTTCATGCCAACTTGTTCGCCCTGGACGTCGCTCGCTGGCACTACCAAGACATCGGCGTTGCCAAATCTGGCAGCTAGGTAGTCGTTGGGGACGTTCTTGTTTGACTGGTCGTTTAAGAACATCCCCAATGACTACCCAATTGCCACCTCTCCGTCCCCGAGGATTCGAGGCTCGCCTGCCGAATGGTCGATGCGGCCGTCCTGCGGCCATGTCACACTCAGAAGTGGCCTGACCCGACTTGGAAGGAGCCCCTATGAGCCTTGACAACGTAACTCTGCGTGCCGCCACGCTCGATGACCTGGCCGGCATCGCCGCCATCTACAACCAGCTGTGGTGCAACACGCTGCGCAACCGAGGCGACGTCGAAGCCGCCGATTTCTGCGCGCGTTTTAACATCGCCATGCAGCTGCAGCGCTCCCCCATCGCGCTCGTCGCCGAGGCCGAGGGCCGCATCATCGCCGCTTGCTGCATCGGCATCTTCGAAGACGGCAAACCACGCACCAATCCCACGTGGGAGCCCTGCTACAACGAGATGTTCGCCCAGGCAACCGAGATGGCAAAGACCGCCGATGCCAAGCTCGAAGGCTCGCTCTTTGGCGATAGCCGCGAGAAGGCAACAGCCGACCGCTTTGCCGCCACGGGCAACGAATATGCCCAGGGCCAGCTCAACCTGATCATCATCGTGCCCGAATGGCAGGGCAAGGGGCTCGGCCGTGCGCTCATCGACCTTGCGCGCGCCGAACTCGCCAAAGCCGGGTGCACCAAATTCTTCCTGATGAGCGACTGCAACTCCGATTGGCAGTTCTACGAGCACCTCAACATGAAGCGCATCCTGGAGGATCACAGCCAGGACACCGGCGACGGATTTATCGTCTATATGTACGGAGGCACGCTCTAAGTACCCCTTCAATCAAGGCGAGCCGGGCACCCGGCCCTTGGCCTCTGCCCAGGAATAACCCAAGGGGCCGGACCGCCCGTCCCTAAACCTGTCCGACAGCGCGATATCTCGTCGCCCGAGCGCGCCCCTCTTTAACGAGTGCGCCTTCCTCAAGCAAACCGTTGATAACCCGCAGCGTCACGTCGCGCCCAGTTCCCAGAGCGTCCGAAGCATCCTGGCGCGTAAAACCGCGGGGCCGCTCAAGGGCAAAGCGAATCAAGGTGCGAGCGTATCCACCACGTCGCTCGTCCGAGACATCCTGTAGCATCGCGGGCGCCTTGCACGCAACATCAAAGCCAAGCTCCTCCACGAGCTTGGCACGCACCTCGTGGCCGCAGTCGCCATTCATCGACACGTGCCCCTCTCGCTGCGCTCGCACGGATGCAAACGCCTGCGAAACATCGGGCGGCAGCGCCCCTTCCCGCTCGAGCTGCTCATAATCGCTGTAATCCCCACGCAAGTTGGGACCGCTATTGCCACGAGGCGTCAGATAGGAATTGCGCACGGCGTTGACGTTGGGCAGCGACAACCTAAACATTGCAGGGTAGGCGCAGACCTCGGGTTCCAACCCTTCTGCCTCATAGAGCGCACGGATCCCCTTGAGGCCCGTTCCAAACGCCTCAACCATCCCCAGACGCAAAAAGAGCAGTTGCAGCTTTGGATTCCGAGCGTCCGAGCCGCCCGCAAGCGCCTCCTCGACGCTGATGTGCTGCGGCCCTCCCGCATTGGTAAATTCAAGCGCCGTACGGCTCATCTTGATAAGAGACGCCACCGAAGATTCGTAGTCGCGATGGATAAACAGGTTCAGAATTCCCTCTCGAACAGCCTCGCGGGGATAGTCGTCCTTATCTATGCGATCGAGCCTTCCCGGCACAAAGTACATACGCGTTGCGTTCGATATATTGAGGAACCGTTCGATATCCTCTATCTGCCTGAAGATCGAGCCCTCGCCATCCTGACGGTCGATAAACTCGGTATACGCATCGTCGTTGAAGAGGCCAGCGCGGACTGCAAAGGGGTTTTGGTCAGAGACCAACAGTGCCAAATTGGTGTAAAAGCCCAGCTCATCGATAAGGCCGAGATTCTTTTGAGAGGTTTGGTCAAACGTAATCTCCGCACGCCTAAAGACCCGCTCGGCTTCAAAAAACGTCAAGCTCTGTTCATGAGAGCGCCCGGTCTCAAAATAATCGCCGTCGGTGCGCTTGATCATCGAGCGGATCTGGGCCATCTCGATGGGCACGTTGGCAGGACCCAGGCGCCGATATACCCCGGCCGGAACAAATCCCTTCGAGCACAGGCAGTACGGCTTGTAAGGACCCGCTTCCACCTCGATTTTCACCAACGCTGCGCCATCGATGTCCAATGCGGAGACCGTCGTGATTTCAGAAACGTCGGGATACACGCCATCGGTTATTGCATTAGAGCATTGAAGCATGGTGGCATCGATATCGTCCACGCCGACGATGCTGCCAAAATCGTCGATTCCGATATACAAGGTACCACCATTCGAATTGGCAAACGCCACCACAGCTTTGAGCAGCTTAGGGGTAAATGTGCACTTGAACTCCACGGTCTCACTTTCAACAAGCTGCATGCTACCCCCTATCATCGACTATCGACGATTCTAGACCAACTATCGACGATAAGCAAGGCCCCTGGTACCCTCGCTTAGACCCGAGCGCCCGCGTGCAATGCTGCCCGCCGCACGCAAAAGGGCCCACCAGCGTGTGCGCCAGCGGGCCCCAGGTCATATCGACACTACCCCGTGTGCCGTGCAACCGCCTCTACTTACAGCGCGCCTTGGGCTGCTGCTGGGTGATGCAGTGGATGTTGCCACCGCCGTAGATAACCTCGCGAGTCATGATACCGATGACTTCACGGTCCGGATAAGCAGCCTGGATATCCTTGAGCGCCTGGGCGTCATTGGGATCGCCGAACTGCGGTACAAGCACTGCACCGTTGATGGGCAGGAAGTTGAGATAGCTCGGCTCGAAAGCATCCTCGGGGGTACGCGGCAGCACGCCCTCGACGGGGTCAATCGTGCTGGCCTCCTCTTCGGTCATATATACCGAGGTCGCAGGCATAATCACCTTGTGGATCTTAAGCTTGCGGCCACGGGCATCCGTCGTCTCGGAAAGCGTCTTATACGCCTCTTGGCACTCCTTGTAGAACTTATGGTTGGGATCGTCGGTCCACATGCAGCAGACCTCGCCGGGCGCACTAAAGCATGCAACATCGTCCACGTGCCCGTTGGTCTCAAACGGGTCGATGCCGTCCTTGATCCAAATGACCTTCTCGATGCCCAGGTACTCGGCAAGCTTCACCTCGATCTGCTCCTTGGTGTACTGGGGGTTGCGGTCCTCATTGAGCAGGCACATCTCGGTGGTCACCACGGTGCCCTGGCCGTCGCAGTTAAACGAGCCGCCCTCGAGGATGTAATCCTCGGGACGATAGCGGTTGACCTGCTCGAGCTGCGCCACCTGCAGGCCAATGGAAGCGTCCTTGTCCCACGGGAAATACAGGCCGTCAATGAAACCGCCGTAAGCATTAAAGTGGAAGTGCGAGAGTGCCACGTCGCCCTTGTCGTTGACAAGAAACGCCGGGCCGGGGTCGCGGATCCAAGAGTCGTTGTACTCCATATGAATCACGCGCACGTTCTCAACGCCATCGAAAATCTCGCACACCGCAGGGAAATCCTCGGCATTGACACCAACGGTGATGGGTTGGAAGCGTGCAACGGTCTTAATAATCTCGGTAAAGACCTTTTGCGCCGGCTTGGCACCGCAGCGCCACACATCCGAACGATGCGGCCACAAAATCCAGGTGCGCTCCTGTTCCTCGTACTCGCCGGGCATGTAGAATCCGTCCTTCTTTGGCGTAGACTCGCTCTCGTAAATGGTCTTCATGTTGGCTCCTAACGATATGGACGACCCTTTGTGATGACGGCCCCATTGTGCGGCTCCGGAAGCCCACTCTCAATGGGCCTAGGGGACCCTTTCGCCACCCAAAAGGACACCGTTCACTGACCTAAAGTTCTAGTGGCGCGCGAGACGTGTCATACTGACAAAGCCGCATGAAAGGACATCCATGACCAATACCACGCATACCCGCTTTAACCCCGATGAGATCCACGGGAGCCGCTGGTCCGCCCTCAACGAATGCGCCTTATGGATTCATGGCTGCGGCGACTTCGCCACGCTTCAAGCCGGGCTTCTTGATAGGGTTAATCAGGTAATATCGCACCGGGCCTCGATGTTTGATATCGCACGCGCCGGCACACACGGACAGACAGAATTCGTAAGCCCCGTTGCCCGTGGCATGGCAGAAGACCAGCTCGAGAGCTACTACGAACGCTATGCCGCCTTTGACTACACCCTTTGGAGCTTTGACGTTCACAACGTGCATGTTTATCGCGACCTGGACCTCGTGGATGTCGAGCGCCGCAACGCAACGCCCATCTATCAGGAGTGGATGAAGCCGCTCGGCATCTACTATGGCTGCACTGCCACGCTCGCGCACGGGGGCACATCCCTGGGGTCGCTCACGCTGTTTCGCGCACGAGAAGCGGGGGATTTTTCGGACGAAGAGCTCGAAGCCCTGCGCCAGCTCGCACGGCACCTGAGCCTGCGCCTGTACGGGATCCTTGCGCAGAGCACCGCACAGCAAGCTTGCGAGAACCCCTTAGAGGCGCTCATCAGCGAGCTCGAAGTCCTCCCCCGCGAGGCAGAGGTGCTCAAGATGATGCTTGCCGGCAAGACCAACCGCGAAATGGCCGAGGAGCTCTATATCTCGGAGTCGACCGTAAAAAAGCATGTCAACGCCCTCTATCACAAGCTCGGCGTCAAAAACCGCCTGGGCCTCATGGCATTGGTTCGAGAACAATCATAAGCCGGCCTCTAATTTGAAAGTAGCGCTGGTAGATTGCCTATTTGAACCTCGTTGCAAAGAACCGCCGCAGACGCCTTGGGAGCATCTGCGGCGGCTTGCATTAAACAGTCGCTGTCATGTGTCACAAGCGCGCGTTGGCTACGCGGGAAGCCCGCTCAGGCGCTTGGACTCGTGCGCGGCGAGCGCAATGGAGATGATGCCGGTAATGGCATCGGCCACCACCAGGGCGATCCACACGCCCTCGACACCCATCATGTTGCCGAGGAGGTACATAAGCGGCACCGAGCAGATCACATAGCGAAGCAGGCCCGTAAATGTGGCGACACCCACCTTCTCGACCGCCTGGAAATACATCGACATGGTCATGGCAAGATAGCCCAGGGCAACAGCCAGGATGACAGTACGCGTGGCGTTGGCGGCAACCTCAACGAGCGCAGGATCGCTGCCGGCAAAGAAGGCGCACACCGGGGTGGCGGCAAGCCAGAGCGCGACGGTGACCAGCGCCAGCGTCACAACCTGGTACTTAAGCGTGCAGGAGAGCGTCTCCTTAAGGCGCGCCCACGCCTTTGCGCCGGCGTTGAAGGCAGCGATGGGCTGCAGACCGTAGGAGAAGCACTGGGCAACCATCATGGTAATGTAGAGGATGTAGCCGTTGATCACGCCAAAGGCTGCGATGTAGAGCGAGCCCATGTCGCCGCCGAGCGAACCCAAAAGCGAGTTGGCAACGGTATTAAAGATAAAGGTCGCGCCCTGGACCAGGAAGAACGGGAAGCCGATCTTGAAGATCTGGCCGCAGATGGCGAGGTCGAGCTTAAGGTCGGCCAGGCTAATCTGGAGCTGGGACTTTTTGCCCCCGATGAACCAGAAGATACCGATGGCCCAGATGCCGATGGAAAGCCCGTAGTACACGCCGGCGCCCATAACGCCAAACTTGAGCACAAACGTGGAAAGCGCGAGCCAGCAGATGGCGACGATAGCCGAAACGGTCATGAGGTTGGCCTGGATCTGAACCTTCTCATCCACACGCATCACAGCGGTGATCATCTGGCCAATGACCGTGAGCGGCAGCAGCACGGCGAAGGTGCGCACGCCGGCAACGGTATCGGCCATGATGTCGGGCGTGGCGCCAAAGAATGCGCAGATGGGCTCGGTAAACACTGCCATCACCACAGCAAGCAGCACACTCACGATCGTGGTGAGCCAAAAGCCCTGGCTAAAAGCCTTGCTTGCGCCCTTGATGTCGCCGGCACCCAAAAGGTTGCCCACCACGGCGGGCACGCCGGTGCCAAACAGGTTGCCAAAGGCCAGGTTGATGTACTCGACCGACATGATGATCGAGACACAGGCCAGGCCGTGGGCACCCAGGCCCCAACCCATCACGAGGCCCTCGAGGACCACCATGATGATCTGGGCGAGCATGCCCTGGCCGGTGACGATGGTGTACTTACGCACCAAGCCGGGAATCGGTTGGGAGGCGAGCTCGCGCTCCTCCTCCACGGCAGCGGTTACTTCTTCTGCCATTGTTCTCCCCTTTCCTTGAGAGAGTAGTGCTGAATGGATGTCAGGCGGCTGACAACTGGCACCAAGCCGCCCAATCAAACGATGGCGCTATGCCTCAAAGACCACCTTGCCGGCGATCATCGTGAGGGCTGCGGTAGCCTCGAGCACCTCGGCCGGCTCGCAATCAAAGAGATTGCGGTCGAGCACGCAGATATCTGCCTGTTTGCCGCACGCGAGCGTGCCGATGCGGTCCTCGGCATGCATGGCGTAGGCGCTGCCATAGGTGTAGGCGCGCAGAGCCTCGGCCATGGTAATGCGCTCCTGGGGGAACCAGCCCTCGGGGTTGGAGCCGTCCTCGAGCATGCGGAAGACCGCGCCGTACACCTCCTCCATGGGCTCCAAGCCCACAACGGGGAAGTCACTGCCCAGGTGCACCACGGCACCGCTGGCAAGCAGGCTATGCAGGGGCCACGAAAGCGCAGCACGCTCGGGGCCCACGGCATCGTCCTTGGCAAGGTCAGCCATATCGAGCAGCATGTGCCACGGCTGCATGCCAGGGCATATACCCAGCTCGGCATAGCGCGGCAGATCCTCGGGCTGAACCGTCTCGTTGTGCTCCATGGAGTGGCGACAATCCCGCTTGCCATGCAAGCGCTCGCCCTCCTCAAAACAATCGAGCACAAAACGCACCGAGCGATCACCAATCGTATGGATGCGCGTGTCAACGCCCCATTCCTGCGCCCTGAGGATGGCAGCACGGATGCGCTCTGGCTCCTCCGCGGGCTCACCGCAGGTATCGGGCGCATTGCTATAGGGTTCAAGCATCCAAGCGGTGTGGTCGGAGCACACGCCATCAAGAAACTGCTTAAAGCCGTGCCACTCCACCTGCGTACCCGGGAAGGCGTATTTCTCCTTGATCTGCTCGAGCGTTAAGGACTCGTTTTCAAACAGATCGGTGTACAGGAACACACGCAGTGGCAAGTCGCCCTTGGCATTAAGACCTGCCAACACCGCATACGGGTTTTCCATGCTCACAAACGTAGGATTGACCATGCCGACCGTAGTGATTCCCAGGGCATTGGCGCGCCGGGCGGTTTTTGCAAACGACGCGTCAACAACCTCGGGCGCTGGGTCGTAGACCTCGTCCATAAAGAAGGCGCCGGCGTTGTTGGAAAACACGCCCGTCAGATTGCCCTCGGCATCCTTAAGGATCTTGCCGCCTGCGGGATCGGGCGTCTGCGAAGTTACTCCCACCTTGTTGATGGCGCAGGTATTGGCACTAAAGGTATGCAGGTCAACCTGCTGCAGAAAGACCGGGCGGTCAGAGATGTACTCATCGATCATCGCGGCTGTGGGCATCTCGGGGACATCCCACTGGAACTGGATAATCTGGCAGCCCAGAATCCACTCGTTATCGGGATGGTCGGCCGCAAACGCCACGACACGTTCCATCGCCATCTCAAAACTGGTGCAGTCGATGAGATTGACGGCAAAATCGGGGTCGGTCATGAACGCGCCCTGGGCAAAATGCGTGTGCGAGTCGATCAGGCCGGGCATGACGAGCTGGTCGCCAAAGTCGCGCACCTCGGTATCGGGGCCGATAAACGGTGCCAGGTGGGCATCGTCACCGCAGGCAACGATTATATCGCCCCGCACGGCAACGCCGCCCTTAAACGGCTCGAGCCCATCGCCGGTAAAGACGGCGTTGCTCTTGATAACTACATCAGCCTTGTCCATGTGAGCCTCCTCAGGCATCTTTGGTTGCAACGCGGACGCACCGCCCGCGTGGGCACTCGGTTGGGAGCGTAGCGCTCCCGCATCGGCGCGTGCCTACAAGCCGTGCTCGGACGTCTGTCCCACGTCCGCGGCTTCGCGCTACACCCATTGATACACAGGGGCAAATCCGTGCCAAGGCCAGGGACCGCAAACGGTCAGTTTAAGCAGGTTTACACGCTTTACCTGCAGGTTTATTGTCTGAGATTATTACCGCTTCATTACGCCCAACGGTATGGCCGCCCACACGGCAAGACCCGCATGCGAGGAAGAATGGGGCTAGGAACGCCAAAAGGTATCTATGAGGTCATCTCGGTTGGAGACGCCGCTTTTAACGTAGATGCGATGCAAGTGTGCCTTGACCGTGCCAGGGCTGATGACCAACTCGCTGGCGATGTTTTGGGCGTCGTTGCCCTTCAGCACCAGTGTGAGCACTTCCTGCTCGCGCCGTGACAGCTTATGGGCGTCGGCATAAATCACCACACGCGATGCGAGGTCGTCCTCAGAGCTTGCGCTCTCGGCCGCCACGTCCTCATCGGCACGCGGATGACGGGCATACACACGCAGGATATGGCTAAACTGGCAAAAAAGCTGAGCCGCGCATACCACGAGCAGCACGTTTTCGGAGATATTGCGCTCGGACAGATACCACAAAAAGAGGCCGATGACGGGGTTTTGAGAGTCGGGGCGGCAGAGCAAAATCATGTAGGTGTCCTCGGCGATTACGCAAAACGCAAGAACGAGTGCCACCTTCCAAAAGAGCTTTGAGCGGTCGAGGTCGAGCTTCTCAACACGAGTGGCTCTGCACCGGTAATGCCAGGCGGCATAGGCAAGACATCCTACATTGCCCAGGTCACGCGTGAGCCAAAAGAGATACTGCTGCATCTCTCCGGCAGCGCCGCTGCGAGGCACCAGCAGCAATTGCAAGATTGAAAACGGCACGATAGCGAGCCCGAGCATGCGCGACGTCGGCCTTTTGCGCAAGCGTGCAAACATCCACAGCACAATGCAAGCATAGATGGCAATACCGAGCACGCAGCGCAGCAAGGGGTGCTGCAGCGGCTCGCTAAAGGTAACGGCGTAGTCATATTTGAGCCGAGTGTACTCGTCAAAAAAGATGACCGACATATCGAGCATGTAGAGCAAAAAGCCCGCCGCGGCCACTAGGCTGTCGCGACGGTGCGTCATGAGCCAAACCACCAATGCCACGGCACTGGTCACCAGAGCCACACCCATGATAATCGTGGTGTAGATATAGAACGCGAAACTCATGCCCGCCTCCCCTGTCTAGATGCTGTGAGGATGTTGACAGATTCTTTGCCGCAAGATTAGACTCACCGATTAAACGTACTGTATCGTTTAGATAAACAAGCTGTGTCTCACCGATGAAAGGAGATGCCATGACACCGATCGCTCCGCTCAAGATGCTCGTCGCGCCCGCCGCCAAGGCCATCACCCGACTCGGTTCTTCCATGACCTACGACGATGTCCCCTGCGCCGTTGAGGCGCGTTCGGACAGCTGCCCCTACCTGGGCCACGTCCCCTACTTTGCGCCTAAGCTCGCTTCTGATCCCGAGCACCGCGAACAGTAATCCAAGATGCAGCCAGCGCCGCACAACTCGCGGCGCTACTGTTTTGGTGCGAAGCGACCTGTCCCCCTTGCGCCAACGCCGGGATTGTCGATGCTGCGGCCGCGGCGCGATATGAGGCGCGAAACCTCGCCCAGCAACACGCCGATCACCACACCCATGAGGATCGGCAACTTTGACATCTCGGCGGGCGAGCTGTTAAGCGGCACGGTTGTCGCAACAATCGAAAGCACGAGCTCTACCACCGGCACCGTAAGCGCTACCGCAAGCACCTTGCCCTCGAAGGGCGCGCGGAACACACGTGGGCGGTCGTCGTATTTACGCAGGCGCCAAAACGCCGGGAACATCGGGATATAGCTCATGAGCAGAAAGACGACGTTCATCGAGAAAAAGACCCAAAAGACGTCGGAACCTTCGCCCAGCGGAATCTGAAGTAGCAGCACCAAGCTGGCAAAACAACCGTTAATGAGTGCCGAGCCGTTGGGCATGCCGGTCTTCTTGGACACCAGCGCAAAGGGACGCGGCATGTTGCCATGGCGCGCGGCATAGCTCGCCACGTTGTTGACGCCAAAGCTCCAACAGATCATGTTGGCAAACAGCGTTACCAAAAAGGCCATGCCCACGATCATTGTCAGCGGGTGGCTGCGCCCCACCATGGCGCCGACCGCGTCCACAATGCCCGAATCGAGCGAAAGCTGCTCGGTGGGGACCGAAGCCCCAATGCCGATGCCACAGATAATGTAGATCGCCGCGATGGCAACGCCACCGGCGATAACCGCCTTGGGGATATCGCGCGACGGGTTTCTCATCGTACTAGCAAAGGTCGCGACCACTTCGAAGCCCATAAAGTTGAATAGGATGATCGAAAGATACGTCAGTGAGTTAGTGTCTCCAAGATCGGGGACAAAGGTCTTAAACGACATATCGTTGGCAAAGCCGTTGTTGCAGGCAAACCAGATGCCGACGATTCCCACCACGGCGGTAATGAGCACCTTGATGACGGCGCCGCCATCCATGACCCAATCGGCCTCGGCCACCGGCTGCATTGCCATGACCGTGACGCCCCACACAAAGGCAAGCTCGATGGCAATTCGGACCCCAAGCGAAAATTCGATGCCCCATACCGCATTGATGACACTGGGGAACATGCAGGCGGTACTTGCCACCCACAGTGGAAAGTTGACCCAATAGCACCAGGAGCAGCGGGCGCCCCAACGGTCGCCCAAGCCCAGGCGAACCCAATCGTACAGGCCGCCCTCGGAATCGAACGCCGTACCGAGCTCGGCCACCACCAGGCCATAGGGAAGCAAAAACGTAATGATGAGGAAGATCCACCAGAAGAACTGCACGTTACCCATGGCAGATGCCGGAGCGGCCGCCTCGATGGTAAAGACAACGCAGATAACCGAGAGGATGACCTCGAACAGGGAGAACTTTTTACCTGCCATGGCACGCTCCCCCTACAGCAAAAAGGATGGCATCTGTACCGAAGGCGCAGCCCAAGGTAGGGTTGCAGGCCGCGTCACCGGTACAGATGCCATCCCAAAGAGAGGAGAGGATGCAATTGTTGGACCAACGCTCGCGGAACAGGCGCGTGTAGATAACGATACGCTGGTACATAGATACTCCGATCAAAACGGTCGCGCTCGCAACCGGAAACTTTCGGCAATTGAAGACGCGTCTGACCTGGGAAATTCAAGCGAACAATTGGCCTAACCCGCAATAAATCCCAGATCAGACGCGTACTCAATCAAAGAGGCGGGCACTCCGAAGTGGAGGCAACGGAGTGCCCAAAGAAAAAACCCAGCCGACCAAGACATCAAGTAGCAGCCCATCAATGCCCCGAGATGGGACGACACGCCACCTGTCCGCTTGACCGGCTGGGTTTTCGAGGTGCCCCAGGTCGCCGCGAAAGAGGGGCGAAGCGTACTTTGGTACGCGAGCGACGGTTTGAGCGGCGAGATGGGGTGCCTCGGAAAGCCAGACGATTAAGCGGACGGCTCCTGCTGCGTGATGCAGTGGATGTTGCCGCCGTCGAAGACGACCTGCTCGGACTGAACGCCGACGCACTTGTAGACGCCCTCGCCCCAGACCTCGTCGTAGATCTTCTGGAGCGTGTCAACGGCCAGCTGGTCGTTCTCGTCGCCGTACTGCGGGACGATAACGCCGTGGTTGGTGACCAGGTAGTTCATGTAAGAGGCGATCAGCGGCTCGTCGGGGACGCGCGGCTCGGCGTTCTCGTCGGCGTCGATGGTGTCGCAGGAAGCCTGGTCCATGAACAGCGGGTTCACGGGCATGCAGAGCTTGTAGACCTTCATCTTGCGGCCCTTGGCGTCAACGGCGTTGGAGAGGGTCTCGTAGGCAGCGTGGCACTGCTCGTAGAACGGATACTCGGGATCGTCGGTCCAGATGCAGGCCATGACGCCCGGGGCGATGAACGTGGCGACGTCGTCGATGTGGCCGTTGGTCTCCTCGGGGTCGATGCCCTCCTTGACCCAGATGACCTTCTCGACACCCAGGTAATCCTTGAGGTGCTCGTCCATGTAGGCGCGAAGCTCCTCGCTCCAGGGCTCAAACTTCTTGTGGTACTTGGGCCAGATGGACTCGGGATCCTCTTCCTCCTCGAGCACCGCAGAGCAGGTGCGGCCCGGGGAAAGCAGGCACTGGTCGGTCACGACAAGGGTGCCCTCGCCGTCGACGGTGATGGAGCCGCCCTCGAGGATCATGTCATCGGGACGATAGCGGCGGCAGCCGGAGAGCTCAGCCATCTTGAGGGCGATCTGCTCGTCCTTGTCCCTCGGGAAGTACAGGCCGTCGACGAGGCCGCCGTAGGCGTTGAAGTGCCAGTGGTTGGCGCGCTTCTCGCCCTTGCCGTTGATGACGTAGGTGGCGGCGGTGTCGCGGAACCAAGCGTCGTCGGTGGTCATCTCGATGACGGTGACGTTCTCGTCGTTCTCGAAGACGGCCTTGCAGTTGGCGTAGTCGACCTGGTTGGCGCACATATAGACCGGGGTGAACTCGGAGATGGCGCGGGCGATGGCGGCATACTGCTTCTGGGCCGGCTTGGCGCCGTG
This sequence comes from Collinsella sp., assembly GCA_048205975.1. Taxonomy (GTDB): domain Bacteria; phylum Actinomycetota; class Coriobacteriia; order Coriobacteriales; family Coriobacteriaceae; genus Collinsella. The sequence continues at coordinate 24,048 of DBEWTI010000014.1, read as the reverse complement.
GGCCCAGGTGTCGGTGCGTTGGGGCCAGCCCATCCACACGCGATCCTGCGGGGCGAACTCGGCGGGCATGAAGAAGCCGTCGGCCTTGGGGGTGGACTCGGACTCGGTGATCGTACGCATAAGATTTCCTCCAAATCGAACGATCGCTTGCTGCGGGCGGGTTACCCGCAGCCTAAAACCAAGAGATGGTAGGCGCCCGTTCCCCGGCAAAGGTCGGGGCGCCCGGTGCCGGTTTTCACGGAATCGCACCGGCAAGCGACGACGTAACCAAGTGCGTGGAGACAAAACGCACGAAGGATACGGAAGAGAGATTGGGGTGGGCGGTGGTTACCGGAGCTATCGCTCACACCCACCCCGGGGGAATGGTTAGCAAACCTGTCGCTTGGGCACGCCTCCGAAGAGGCTAGAGTGCCCGGAGTCGGGAGCGACAAGCCCGACGAAGCGCGCGTTGGTGCACGAGGAGGGTTGGAGCCCCAGAACCGGGTGCTCTAGTTCTCCTCGACCTCGGCGGCCTCCTCAGCGAGACGCTGGGCTGCGAGCTCAGGGGTCAGACCCTTGTACTCGGTCTCGCGGCCCTTAGCGCTGACGACGCGGACGACCTCGCCGATGAGCACGAGCACGATGAAGATAACGATCATCGGGAGCTTGTCGCCAATCTCGGCGGCGGAGAACGGCACCAGCGTTGCGACGATGGCCAGGACCAGCTCGATGCAGGGGATGGCCAGCATGACCTTCATCATGGCGCCCTTAAACGGGAACGTGAAGATGCGCTCGCGGTTGGGGTCGTTCTTGCGAAGGTTGAGGAACGCCGGGAACATCGGGATGTAGGTCAGCAGCAGGAAGACGACGGAGGTGCCGAAGAGCATCCAGAAGACACCGTTGGAGATGGCGTCGATGGGAACGAGCTGCAGGCACAGCACCAGGGAGGCAACGACGGCGTTGACCAGGTTGGCGCCGTTGGGCATGTCGTCATCCGAGATCATCGAGGCGAAGACCTTGGGCATGTTGCCGTGCTCGGCAGCGTAGCGAGCAACGGAGTTAACGCCGAAGGACCAAGCGGCCATGTTGGCGAACAGGGTGATCAGGAAGGCGATGCAGATGACCTTGAAGATCATGGAGTCGCCCACCATGGTCTGGACTGCGACGATCATGCCGTAGTCGGGATCGATGGAGTCGGCCGGCACGGCGGCGCCGATGCCGAAGCCGGCGAACAGGTAGATGACGGCGATGGACAGGCCACCGACGATGATGGCCTTGGGGATATCGCGAGCGGGATCGGCCATGTCGTCGGTCATGGTGCAGATGACCTCGAAGCCCATGAAGTTAAAGATGATGATCGACAGGTAGCCGAGAGCGTTGGTGTTGGTGAGCTCGGGCAGGAACGTGGTAGCGGACATGTCGTTCGCAAAACCGTTCTCCATGGCATACCAAATGCCCAGAGCGCCGACGATAACGGCAACGGCGACCTTGATGATGGCGCCACCGTTAAGGACCCACTCGGAGTCGGCCGCCTTGGAGCGACCCATGAGGTAGACAATCCACACAAAGGCAAGATCGATACCCATCTTGGCGATCAGATTGAACTCGACGCCAAAGACCATGCCCAGAATATCGGGGAACATGGTGGCCAGCGAGGCGATCAACAGCGGGTAGTTAACCCAGTAGTAGTACGAAATGCGGGCGCCCCACTTGTCGCCCAGGCCATCGCGCACCCAGTCGTAAATGCCGCCCTCGCCGTCATAGGTGGTGCCGAGCTCGGCGACGACCATGCCGTAAGGGAGCAGGAAGGTCAGGATCAGGAAGATCCACCAGAAGAACTGCTGGTTGCCAATGGCAGCAGCAGGTGCGGCGGCCTCGCAAACGAAGACGACGCAGATGATGGTCGAAATGACCGTCAGGAAGGAAAGCTTTTTCTTTCCGTCGCTCATGATGAGCTCCTTCGCTCAGTCTTGGACAGATTCGAGGCCCTAAGGTATTAAGGCAATTGCTTGGGCCTCGGTGAGCGGGCGACAGGAGACGAGCATCCGCCGCCCGCAAACGTGCTTTTAAAAGCCTTGAGGCTTAGAGCTGCTCGAGAGCCTCGAGAGCGGCGTGGAGCTCAGCCTTGGCGGAGTACTCGACGCCCTCGTCGTTGAGCGGGGTGCGCTTGCCCAGAGCGGCAAGGAGAGCACGGATGGAGTGCTTGCGGTTCTCGGCCTCGACCCAGCACAGGGAGCGCTCGGGATCGTCCATGACCTCGTCGACGACCTCCTCGTTGCGGGTGGCCGGCAGGCAGTGCATGAACTTGGAGTTGGGGCCGGCGAAATTCATCATGTCCATGGTGACCTGATACTTGGGATAGAACACGTCCATGTAGTTCTCGCCCGAGACCTCCTCGTCGTACAGGCCATACCACACGTCGGTGTAGATGAAGTCGGCGCCCTTGATGCACTCGATGTCGTCGGAGATGACGATGGAGCCACCGGAGACCTTACAGTTCTCCTCGGCGATGGCCATCATCTGCTTGCCGAACTCGGCGCGCTCCTCGACGGTGCCGACGTGCAGGCCGCCGTCGGGGATCTGGTGGCCCTTAGGTCCAAACTGGACAAACTTCATGCCGACCTTGGAGGCGATGAACATGAGGGAGACGCAGACCTGGGTGGCGTCGCCGATGAAGGCCAGGGTGCAGTCCTCGATCTTCTTGCCCTCGGGGAGGTTCTCGAGCATGGTCATGAGGTCGCCCATCTCCTGCGTGGGGTGGTTGAACTCGGACATGCCGTTGATGACGGGCACAGCGGAGCCCTCGGCGAGGCCGACGACGTCCTTGTGACGGTCAACGCGAGCCATCATGATGTCGAGCAGCGAGCCCATAACGCGAGCGGTGTCGCCCAGGGACTCGTGACCGCCGAGCTGGATGGTGCCAGGGCCATAGAACTGAGCATGGCCGCCGAGGTCGGTCATAGCGGTCTCGAAGGAAAGACGAGTGCGGGTGGAGACCTGCTGGAAGATCATGCCAAGGCTCTTGTTGCGGAGCAGGTGCGGATAATAACCGTCAACCTTGATGGCCTTCTTCATTGCCAGGCCAAGATCCTCGATAGCCAGGATCTGCTCTTTGGTGAACTCGTTGGTGTCGATGAAATCCTTAGGCAGTGCCATGTCGATTTCCTTTCCGTCGGTCTTGCCGACTATTACTATGAGGCGCTCGAACATCACGCCTCGTGTTGACAAGACCATCATTCACCCGTATGCAATTTTTACCTAGTTTATTCGGGATTAAAGACCGTTCACGGAGTTACATCCCCTCTAAACCAATATAAACCCGCAGGTAGCTGGCTTGCAGGGGGTTTACTATCTAGAACCGCGAACGGTATACAGCTATCCTGTATCTCGGCGCCTAATCTGCAATGGAACGAAGGGTCGAGACGTCTATACCCCACAGGATATACAGGATTCGGCCATAGATTAAATGAGATGGGACGGTGACAGATGAACACTCTGATGTTCTTCTATACCCTAGCAATACTCGTGATCTGTATTGTGACGGCGGTGCTCTCGCTTGCCGCCTATGCCTCATCTCGTCGACGCTTCTTTATCTATGGCAGCGGCGTATTTATCTGCTATGCCATCGAGATGACCGAGATTTTCTTTTTTGAATACACGCTGCAAAACCAGAGTTTTCCAGCCAGCGACTATTACTCAATTACCATGCCTGTGTTGCGGACCTTTGTGGCGACCGCTTCGCAGGCTTTTATTTGGCTCATTGCCATGGATTTGCTCGACAAGCATTCAAAAAAGCAGTTTGTCATTCCCGTCGCAACGTTCTTGCTGAGCGAGCTGCTGATTATCGTCGCTGTCCCCTACGGCCCCATTCATCAATGGCTCTACTACACGATGCGTCAGGTATTCCTTGTTTTCGTGGGGCTATATATCTTTTGGACGGCACGCAAGAGCACGCAAGTCGAGCTGAAGGCACGCGTTAACAACCAACGAAAGCACCTGATTATCGGCGCTATTCTGGTCGGTTGCATCGTTGCCGAGGATTTCTACAACATTCTGATTGTCCCCATGAGTCTGGCGCCCTCTTGGCTGCAACTATATCTGTCCGAGCGCAACTTTAGCGAAAACATCTTTGCCTGCTACTTTGCGATTCTGCTGATCATCTACTCCTACCACGTGCTTTCAATCCGCATGCAGGAGGCGCCCGAGGAAAAGAACGTCAGCGATCTTGATCGACACATCGAATAGCAGATGCCCTTCTATCGCAACGCCTACAAGCTCTCCAACCGTGAGACCGAAGTTATGCGTCTGGTCGTACTGGGCAAATCGAACCAAGAGATCGCTGACGAGCTATTCCTTGCCGTGGGCACCGTCAAGACCCACATCCACAACATCCTGGTCAAAACCGAACAGCAAAACCGCACGACGCTCATCCTCCACTTTTGGAAGCGATAACCTGCCAAAAAGGGACAGGTTTATTTTGGCAGGTTTTATCTGGGGAAACGACAGCCGCCGCGAGAGAGCGGTTTTCCCTCGTGGCGGTCTTCTAGTAGAAAAACTAAGTGAGTAGGCTTTTTGCAGGAGGCCAAGCACGCCCTAAAACGCCACAGCCCTGACCTGCGGTTTTATCGATCATTTGTCGTGATGTGCTCGGCAAGTTCAAAAAAGTCTACTCACTTGCATCCGAGACGCACCAGATAGGCAAAATACCGCCGCGAAAGGGCCCCTGGTCCCTTCGCGGCGGTCATACGCCTCTGATTTTGCGACGGTTTTACCGGCTTGTTACTCGCTGTAACGGGTGGCGATGGCGGATCTTACTATGCCGGTGCTCATGAGGTAGGTCACTAGGAAGTAGCCGCCGTAGGCTGCTAGGAAGATTGCACAGGTGAGGCCCACCGTACCGCCGATGCTCATGTAGCCAAACGTACTCACCAGCTCGATAATCACCTTGAGCGCCACAAAGGAGTGCGCCAGGCCCACTGCCAGCGGGAACAGGAAGAACACCGCCTGCTGTGCCATCACCGAATGGCGGATCTGGCGATCGTCACAGCCGATCTGCGCCAGCACGCGATAGCTTCGGCTGCCGTCGGCCACATTGGAGAGCTGCTGGATCGATAGGATTGCCGCGCACGCAACGACCAGTACAAAGCCAATGTAGATGGCCAGATAGCTAATCATGCCGTTCATCTGCGCTGCTTGCGTGTACATCTCGGAACGCGTGATGAAGACTCCCCATCCCCCCGGCTCCTTGCCATCAACGAGCAGAATGTCGAGCATGGTGTATTTAATGCTCTCGTCTGCCTTGGTCACATCCATCCCCTGTTTGTAGTTAACGAGCAGATTACTGGAATACGGCTGCAGATTAAGCTGGGACAGCAGCTCATCGGCTACGACCACGGTACCGGGATTGCTGCCCATCGCCGAGTTGGCGATGGCCGCCGTGTCCTCGTCCGACTTATCGGTTGCGAGCTTGAGCTCATGCCCGCCCAAGGTGAGGGTATGGCCGCCGGCCATATATTTGGTGTACAGGTCGCCCAGCTCACCGCCCATATCGCACGTGAGCAAGTACTGGTCCCGGCCAATGCTCACCGGCTCCTCGCCCATCATCTGGCGCAGTTTGTTGTACTGGCTCGCCGGCGTCACAAACAGACCCATCGCATCGGCGTTGCTTCCCTCGAGCGCCTTGGGAAGCTTTTCTCCCATGGCCTTGCACATCTCGCCTGCCACCACCGAGGGGCCCGAGCCGCCAAGCGGGTAACTCAGATACGAATCGATCTGCACATGCTCACCGGCAACATCGGCGATATCGACCTTTTTGCCGGTCTCGTCGTTGTTGTCCGCCGACTTGCGCTCGCCATGCCATGCAGCGTACAAATCGACCGTTGCATCGGCCAGCACCATGCGATCGGCCTCAGACGGATTGACATACTGCTTGTAGTAGTCGAGCGTTTCGGGCGTGTAATAGACATACGTCTGAGACACGTCAACAGGGTTATAGCGCTCCAGATTCTCGTTCATCACGTTGGCAATCGACATACCGCAGGTCACCGAGGTAATGGCGAGGAACAGAATCATCGCGATGACGCCCATCGAAAAGCACACCGTGTTGACCTTGGCCGAAAGCTGGCGCACAGTAAACATGTTCAGACCGCGCCAATACACGCTGCGCAGGCTCTGCAGCAGCTTGATAAGCATGCCCGAAAGTCCCCAGAACAGCGCAAAGGTGCCCACGGTAACCATAGCGGTCGTAATGCCAAACTGGCTCATGGCCTCTTGCAGCTTGCTGTCCGTCGCGGTTAGCGGGAACCCATCACGTAGCAGACGGTAATAGGCCACGCCCACGAGCGCCACGCCCACGACAAAGATGGCAATCGCAATCCACGGGTTGCGCGTTTTAATGCTCTCGTTGCGACGCTCGGCACCCATAAGCTCGATGAGCCTGGTGCGACGCACGGCGCGCAGGTTCAGCAGCAGCGTGAGCACAAACATCACAAGCATGCAGGCGAGCGTCAGGTTAAAGGCATGCACCGAGAAGAAAAAGTGGAAGTCGGCGATCTGCGTCTTAAAGAGCGAGGCCGTAAAGAACGTCATGAGCTGGGAGAGTCCCACACCCAGCACAATGCCGGCGGCAAAGGCCACGACCGATACTATCACGGTCTCGAGTGCCATGATCGTGGCGACGCGCCCGCGCCCCATGCCGAGCACCTGGTACAGGCCAAACTCCTTTTTGCGGCGTTTCATGATGAAGTTGTTGGCATACACCATCAAAAAGGCCATGACGCCGGCCAAAAAGTACGTCAGGTAGCCGAGCATGCTGCCCATAACCTGTGCCAAGCCCTCTTCATCGATTCCGGCGATGTCAACCTGCATCGAGACGGTGTTAAAGGCATAGAAAACGGTGACGCCCAGGGTAAGCGTCAGCAGGTAGACGAGGTAGTCGCGGCCGGCACGGCGGACGTTGCCCCAAGCGAGTTTACAGAGCATCGGAGCCCTCACCGCCCATCATGGCAACGACCTCCATAATGCGGTCGAAGAACTCGCGGCGGTCGGTGTCGCCGCGACGTAGCTCGGTGAAGATCTTGCCGTCGCGGATAAACAGCACACGGCTCGTGTAGCTGGCGGCAAAGCTGTCGTGCGTGACCATGAGCACGGTAGCGCGCAGGCGGCGGTTGAGGGCTTCCAGGCTCTCGAGCAGCAGGCGAGCGCTCTTGGAATCGAGGGCGCCGGTGGGCTCGTCGGCCATGATCATGGTGGGGTCGGTGACGAGCGCGCGAGCTGCGGCAACGCGCTGCTGCTGGCCACCGGACATCTGGTAGGGGTACTTGTCGAGCACCTGGCTAATGGACAGGCGTGCGGCCACGTCCTGCACACGGGTCGAGATTTCGGCCGAATTCACGCGGGCGATGGTGAGCGGCAGGGCAATGTTCTCGCGCGCCGTGAGCGTGTCAAGCAGGTTGGAGTCCTGGAAGATGAAGCCCAGCTCCTCGCGGCGGAACTGCGAAAGCTTGGCCTGCTTCATGCGCGTCACGTCCTGGCCGTTGATGCGGATGGTGCCGCTCGTGGCGCCATCGATGGTCGAGACGCAATTGAGCAACGTCGACTTGCCCGAGCCCGAAGCACCCATGATGCCGACGAATTCGCCGCGGTTGACGGTAAAACTGACGTCGTTGAGCGCGCGGGTCACGTTGCCCAGCGCGCCGTATACCTTTTCGAGATGCGCGACCTCCAGTACCGGGGTCGCCGCTTGCATGGTTTGCATACCGAGTCCTTTCTTGCGATTAGTCTACGGCATCTATAGTCGCAAGAAGACGAGTCGGCTACCATCGATATGGCTTACGCTTGCCTTACCGTTGTGTAAGGTAGCGCTGGGTAGCTAATTTGGGACGGGGCTATTTTAGCTACCCTTTGTCTACCGACGACCTATTTGGGGTTGGGACAAATATCAGCTGCCGTATGGGGGTAGCTAAAATAGCCCCGTCCCAAATTAGCTAGCCTGTCACTTGTTGATGTTGAGAGAGGACTCCTGTTGAAGACTGTTCATGTTGCCGCTGGGATCATTCGCAAGGAAGGATCTGACGAGCTGCTTGCCGTGCAACGCGGCTACGGCGACATGCAGGGGCTTTGGGAGTTTCCCGGCGGCAAGCTCATGCGCGGCGAAACACCCGAGGACGCCGTGCGCCGCGAGCTTATGGAAGAGCTGCAGGTAAAGGTCACCAACCTGCGCGATTTCTATACCGTTGAATACGACTACCCCGATTTTCATCTCTCCATGGAGTGTTATTACTGCTCGCTGGCCGATGAATCCGATGAGCCTCGGAAGCACGACCGCCAGCTCGATATCCGTTGGATTCCACGCACCTCACTCGCCACGGTAGAGTGGATGCCCGCCGACAAGGGGCTTATCGATGCGCTGATTGAGCTGAAGGAAGACCGACTTGAGGCCAGCGCCAGCGACGACGGCGACCCTGCCTCGGCCGACGAGCCCACCACCAAGCCCAAGCGCAAAACCAAGCGCCGCTCCAAAAAGCGCCCCAGACCCGGTCTGCTCGACGGCATCGATACCTCGGACCTTTCCGCCGACGAACGCGAGCTAGTCCGCCGTCGTGCCGCCATTAAAAAGTCCATGAAAGGCAACAAGCGCGCCAATACCAAGCCCGAGCTCCTCGTTCGCCAGCGCCTGCGCGCAGCGGGCCTCACCGGCTATCGCCTGGAATGGAAGGTTCCCGGCAAGCCCGACATCGCCTTTCCTGGGCGCAAGATCGCCATCTTCGTCAACGGCTGCTTTTGGCACCGCTGCCCCAAGTGCAACCCCAGCCAGCCCAAGCGCAATGTTGAGTTTTGGGAGGCAAAGTTCCGTCGCAACGTCGAGCGCGACCGCGCTGCCGTGGCAGCACTCACTCAAATGGGCTGGACGCCCATAACCATCTGGGAATGCGAACTCAAAAAGGACCGCATCAACGCCACCATGGAAAAGGTCATCGAGCAGGTTCGCGCCGCGACCCCGCAACGCTAAAACGAGCCATTCACAGGTCCCGCACGCCCACGCCACATCCGCGCCACAAACCTTAGAAAGCCCTTAAGCTCAAAACCTTTCAAGAGTGTTACTCAGCACCTCTGACCTGCTGTTTCATCGTACCATCAAACCTCATTAAGCCTTTCTTTAGCGCTTCTTTGCAACAGCCGCGGCATAATACTGCCAACGCACGGGACCTAGCAGCACACCCCGTGCGCAACCTTTTGGTGGACATCGAGGAGGCCGCACGCATGCATTCTTCCAATGACGCAGCACAGCAGCCATCCCTAAAACATGCAAACCTTTTCTCCTTCCCCCCGACACAGAGAGACGGCCTCCTCGACTCCCCCACCACAAAAGCCAAACGCTCAACTAATCAGAGCCTCAACTTGCGAGCATCGTTCGAAAAGCTCCAAGCATCCCTAGACAAGGCGTTCCCCGAACAGGCAAGGGCAATCTAAGCCCATTGCGCTTTATACTGATGCCATGCGAAATATGGATCACATAGAATTGCACCGCGGAGGACGCGAGGAAGCGTTTCCCGAGACCGCCGAAGACTGGCCCTATATTGCCGAACGCGCAGAATTCGCTCGCTATCCGGGCAACTCCGTCCCCTGGCACTGGCATTCCGAAGTCGAGCTTTTCTACATGGAGCAGGGAGCAATTGACTATCGCACGCGTGCGGCTCATGAGTACATGCGCTTTGAGGAAGGGTCCGCCGGCTTTATCAACGGCGGCGTTTTGCACAGCACCCTACAATCGCCCAATTCGGCGCCAGCCATTCAAATGCTGCATATCTTTCAGCCGTCAATGCTCGGCGATCCCGCGGGACGCCTTCAAAAGCGCTACATCAATCCATTACTGCAATGTCGAGGCGTCGATGTACTCAAATGGTCGCCCACCAACCCCGACGATATGCCCTTTATCGATTTGCTGAAGAGCTCCTTCAGCCGCGATCTTCAACAGCCGCAGAACGAGATGATGCTTCGAAATAGCCTGTCAGAACTCTGGATTCAGATCTATGCCAAGGCTGAACCACAATTCGCTTTGGACAATAGTTCTTTGATGACCAGCCGCGATATTCGGTTCAGGGAAATTCTGGACTACATCCGCACACACTATGCAGACAGCATAGATGTTCCCCAAATTGCATCCGCGGCCGGCATCAGCGAAAGAGATTGTTATCGCACCATCAAAGCTTGCGCGGGAACAACCCCGGCCGCGTATCTACGCGCATACCGCATCACCCGCGCCTGCACGCTCTTGACGCACACCACGCGAACGATACAGACAATCGCTCACCAATGCGGCTTTGCAACGGCGAGCCACCTTGGGCAGGTATTCAAGGAACAAATTGGCTGCACCCCTTCTGAGTATCGAGCCATGAGGCAGAATTTCGATACCACCGGGCAGAAATAACGCTAGCGCTTCCACCTCACCTGTCCCACACTATCAGACAGATGAGAGAAAGGAATGCCATGAAACAATTCGACCATGTCGTGTTTGACGTTGATGGAACATTGGCAGATACAGAAGAAAGCGTTCTGTCATCGCTTGCCCAGATTGTCCAAGAAGAAACCGGCAAAACGCTCTCCCGAAACGAGCTTGAATTTGCCCTCGGCATACCCGGCAAGGATGCTCTTGAGAAACTTGGAATCTACTCGCAAGCAACGTTGGATCGCTGGTGCCACGTTGCCGCTAGCTTTAAAAACACCATCAGCGTGTTTCCGGGTTTGCTTGAAGTCATCGCCATACTCGCCAACAATGGCTGCAATCTTGGCATTGTCTCCTCACGTGCGCGCGACGAATACGCAGAAGAAATAGCACCCCTCGGTTTCGATACGTATTTTGAGCACATCATTCTTGTCGAAGACACAACCGAACACAAACCCGCACCCGCACCCATGCTCGAATATCTCCGACGTACGGGTGCGAATCCCAACAGCGTCATCTACGTTGGCGATACCGTCTACGACGAACAATGTGCAACTTCAGCAGGGGTCAGTTTTGCCCGAGCAGCATGGGGATCACACCAAGACATCCCAAACGCCACCTACAACCTCAAAACCCCCAATGACCTACTAACCCTAACAACCAAGTAACCCACGCGCCCCACCCTTTCAGCCCCAACGCCACAAGGGCGATTGAGCAGGGCCGTCCGGAAACGGAAAAGGGCCTATCTCTCAGAACATTCCGCAGGACGGAGGAAGCCCCGCAGCGCGTAGCGCGCGGCGAGGCTTCCGACATGTCCGAGGACGTTCTGAGAGATAGGCCCTTTTCCGTTTCCGGACGGCCCGGTGGGATCAGAGTACCCTTGCTGTTACTCTGCTTTGCCCACAGAGTTGAGGTTGGTCATGCGGATCTTAACCAGCTCGGTGATCTCACGCATGCCCTCCTTGGCCGGCTTCTTGGGATCGAAGCAGGCGGGGTTCTCGGCCATGTAGGCCATGAAGCCCTTGGTGTAAGCCTGACGCAGCTCGGTGGCGTAGTTGACCTTGCAGATGCCGTTCTTCACAGCCTCGGCAACCTGCTCATCGGGCACACCGGAGGTGCCGTGCAGGACCAGCGGCACGTCGACGGCGTCGCGGATGGCCTTGACCACGGACTGCTCGATGTGCGGATCGCTCGTATACACGCCGTGGCTGGTGCCAACGCCAATAGCGAGGGAGGTGCAGCCAGTGCGCTCGACGAACTCCTTAGCCTCGGCGGGGTCGGTGTAGGGGCTCTCGCCCTCAACCGCGGGACCGTCGTCCTCCTTGCCGCCAACCTTGCCAAGCTCGGCCTCGACGGGCACGCCCATGGCGCGGCCAGCGTCGGCGACGGACTTGGTCAGGGCGATGTTGTCCTCGAAGGACTCGTGCGAGCCGTCGATCATGACGGAGGTGTAGCCCGTGCGGAAGGCCTGCATGCAGCGGTCATAGCCATCGCCGTGATCGAGGTGCAGAGCGACGGGCACGGAAGCGCGCTCGGCAGCAGCCTTGACCATGCCGTAGAAGTAATCCAGGCCAGCGGTCTTGATGGTGCCCGGGGTGGTCTGCATGATGACGGGGGACTTGGTCTCCTCGGCAGCGGCCAGAACGGCCATAACAAACTCGAGGTTCTCGACGTTGAACGCGCCAACGGCGTAGTGGCCGGCCTGAGCGTCCTTGAGCATCTTTTCGGTGGTAACAAGTGCCATGAGCGTTTGCTCCTCTCCCTCGCCCGCATCTGGACATCGGGCGTACGTGTTCGCAAGGCGTTTTACCTTGCGTTTTGCTGCGCTCATTGTATGAAATTCAGCGGGTATGAATGTGCGGGATGTTGTCACTCCGCAGGGCAAGACTCTCAATTTTGAAAAGCAAACGGAAGGGTTTTGTGCCGAGCACACGTGTTCGATATTGAGTTTTGAGCGTCGAGTGGCTTTCTTTTATAGAAAAGATAAGTATTCGAAAGGCGTTTTGTTACTCAAAAAGAAAATGAACGAAAATGGACTCAACACAATTCCTGCAAATTTTGCCGAGAATGGAGTTGCCATGGCCCGCGCAACAACCCGTGCTTTCGCCGACGAGCGCCGAGCTGCCATCATGGAAATGCTCGAGCACAATGCCTCGGTTCAGGTAGCAGAAATCGCCCAGACCTTTGGCGTGTCCTCCGTCACGGCCCGCGCCGACTTGGACGCCCTCGCCGAGGCTGGCAAACTGCGCCGCACGCATGGCGGCGCCGTGTCACTCCACAAGCGTCTGACCGTCTCCACGCAGGACCGCCGCATCAACGTCAACGTTGCCGCAAAGCAGGCGATCGCCCAAAGTGCCATTGCGCTCGTCGGCGACGGAGACACGCTGCTCGTCGACTCGGGCACCACGGCGCTCGAATTTGTCCGCCTGCTCGACCAACGCGACGGCATCACCGTCATCACGGCCGACATTACCATTGCCGATTACATCGACGAGAGTATGCCCTCGGTCGACGTCGTCATGCTGGGCGGCGCGCTGCGCAAGGGCCACCGCTATCTGTACGGTCCGCTCACCATGCAGGCGCTGCAGATGGTCCACGCCGACCTCGCCATCATGTGCCCCGGCGCCTTTGTCCCCGGCTGCGGCTTTACCACCGACTTTCCGCAGATGGCCGAAACCAAAACGGCCATGATCGTCGCCGCGCGTAAGAGCGTGGCGCTCATGGACGCGAGCAAGGTCAACGGACGCGGCATGTACCGCTTCGCCGAACTCACCGATGTCGACACCATCGTGATGGACCGTGATCCCAACAACGCCGTCGCCACCTCAATCGCCGATACCACCGACGACACTCGTCCGGCCCTCATCATCGCCAACGCCTAAAAAGAAAAAACCACCACAAAGGGGACAGGCACCTTTGTGGTGGTTCTGGCCGGCGCCGCTGCACTTTCGCCGGTTTGTCTTGATCTGCAACATCTAGCAGGCAATTTGAGCTCTTAGTGTTACAGATTTAGATAGTTCGGCTCAACACCAACGCTTTGTCTAAATCTGTAACAGATGGAAGCAATTTTGCCCTCCAGATGTTACAGGTCGATACAATCGGGTCCCGAAATGGAAAAACCACCACACAGGGGACAGGCACCTTTGTGGTGGTTTTGATATCAGAAGCGAGCGTGTCGTTACTTGGACAGCTCGTCGGCGAGGGCTTCGATCTGGGCGCGCGAGGCGTCGTTGAGCGAACCCAGGACGGTCACCTTGTTCTGCGCCAGGGTGATGTCCTTCATGCCCTCGAGCTCCTTGGTCATAACCTTGGCGGCCGCGGGTGCCCAAGAGCCGGCCTCGACGAGCGCCACGGTACGATTCTGGTAGGCATGCTCGGCGAGCGTATGGATGAAGGTGCTCACGAACGGGAAAATCTCGCCCTGATACGTGATAGAGGCAAGCACCAGACGGTCGTAACGGAACGCATCCTCAACGGCCTCGGCCATATCATCGCGAGCCAGGTCAAAGACGGAGACCTTCTGGCCGCGAGCCTCGAGCGCAGAAGCGAGCTCCTCGACGGCTGCCTTCAGATGGCCGTAGACGCTCGCGTAGGCAATCGTGATGCCCTCGTCCTCGGGCTGGTAGCTCGACCAAGTGTTGTAGGTGTCGAGGTAGTAGCCCAGGTTCTCGGTCAGCACGGGGCCGTGGAGCGGGCAGATGATCTGAATATCCAGATCGGCGGCCTTCTTGAGCACGGCCTGCACAAACTTGCCGAACTTGCCGACGATACCAAAGTAGTAACGACGCGCCTCGCAGGCCCAGCCTTCCGGGTCCTCGATGTCGTTGGCGCCGAACTTGCCAAAGCCATCGGCACTAAAGAGCACCTTGTCGGTGGCCTCGTAGGAGAAGAGTACCTCGGGCCAGTGCACGTTGGGAGCGCCGACGAAGGTCAAGCTGTGGCCGCCCAGATCGAGCACGTCACCCTCTTTGACGACCATCTTGCGCTCGGGGTAATCGGTGCCAAAGTAGTTGACCATCATGCGGAAGGCGCCCATGCTGGCCACGATCTGGGCCTGGGGATAGCGCTCCATAAAGGCGGCGATGCCAGCGGAGTGATCGGGCTCCATGTGGTGAACGACCAGGTAATCGGGCGTACGACCGTCGAGCACGGCCTCGATGTTGCCGAGCCACTCATCAACAAAACCACCGTCAACCGAATCGGCGACAGCGATCTTCTCGCCCAAGATAACGTAGCTGTTGTATGCCATACCGTTCTCGGACACATCGTACTGGCCCTCGAACAGGTCAATGTCGTGATCGTCGACGCCAACGTAGCGGATATCCTTGGTGATCTCCATCAGGCAAAGCCTCCTAGATAGACAAAAGAACCTGTCTATCATAGCACTCGGCCGCATCCCAACAGCTATCTGCCGGCATCCTTACCGTTTGTTATCCAAACGCAGCAACGCGCCGTTGACCTGTGCAAACTACGCGCGCGGAGCCGCTGTGGTATGTCGAACGATGAGCTGGCCGGGGATACGGATCGCGACGGTCTTGCCCGGCGTTCCCTCCTTGGGAACCGCATGTTCAAACACCTCGCGTCCGCGCTGATGCAGATCGAACCGCACGGTCGTGAGCTCGTTGTGCGCGACAAAATCATCGAGCGAATCGTCGACACCCACCACGCTCACGTCCTCGGGCACGCGCAGGCCGCTATCGCGCAGCGCGGCGATGGCCCCGTTTGCCATCTGGTCGTTTGCCGCATAGATCGCCGTCATGGTGCGGTCGTGCTCGGCCAGATACCTGCCGGCCTCGTAGCCACTGTTGGCAGACCAGTCGCCCTCGAGCGGCTCTGCCGACTCGATATGCCTGCGCTCGAGCGCGTCTTGCCAACCGGCGCGGCGGAACTGCTCGTCCACCGAGAAGGACGGGCCGCCGATATATCGAATCTGCTCGTGGCCAAGCTCAAACAGATGGTCCATAAGTAACAGCGAGCAGCCGTAATGGTCGGAATCGACCGTGGTCACGCGCGGATGCGCATACATGGTGACGATAACCGTGCCGATTCCTGGCAGCGGATCAAAAGACTCGAAGTCGGGCGCCATGCGGCTCATGCCGATGATGATGCCATCGACCGGCAGCGCCGCCATGCGGCGGGTGGCCTCGGCAAGCGAAAACTCCTCGGTCTTGGACATCTCGACCAGCGTGATGGCGCAGCCATGCTCGCGAGCGGCACTGGCGATACCGTCAATCATCGTCAGATTCCCAAACTTGGTGACGTCGTTGACGCATAGACCGACCGAATGGTAGCGACCGTCGCGCAGGGAGCGGCCGGCATAGCTCGGGCGAAAGCCGAGCTCTTGCATAGCGGCCTGCACGCGCTGGCGCGTCTGCTCGTTCACATTGGGCAGGCCGTTGGCGACGCGCGAGACCGTCTGCTGCGAAACGCCAGCAGCGCGGGCGACGTCGGCCATGGAAACCGGACGCGAGCCTGTATCGTTGGAGGGGCGCCTTGCCACAAGATCACCTTCACCCTTGTAAGATCGGAATAGCGCGTATGCCGGCCCCGTGCAGAAATGAGCCCGCGCGGAGGACCGCTATCGTCGGATGCATGTTAACGTACTCTACTTTTTCTAGCTGCAGCTTTTCTGCTCTATAAGTCCATACGGCACTACCGTTCGCGGCTGAAAATCTACCGATTACCAGATTCTCAAAAAGTGACAAGCGATGTGTTATGAGTACGTTAACATAGCCCGTAACGTGCGGTATCGCAAACACTTGGTTCATGCCGCTTCAAGTTGTTAACGTACTCATAACGACGCAAAACTCACCCGTGCGCGCCAAGGAAAGGACTCCCATGACCACCCCCGACGAAAAGACATTCGCCACGCTCACCAAGCTGTTTGAGGAGGAGTTTGGCCCCATCGGCGACCGCCAGGTGCTCTACGTGCACGCGCCCGGCCGTTCCGAGATCAGCGGCAACCACACCGACCACGAGGGTGGCCACGTTATCGCCGGCTCGCTCGATGTCGCCGTCGACGGCATCGCCGTGGCAACCGACTCCAACAAGATTCGCGTCGCCGACGAGGGCTATCCTACGTTTGAGATCACGCTCGACACGCTGGATGTTCAGGAGTCCGAGAAGGGCACGTCCGCAAGTCTCGTGCGCGGTATGGCCCATGAGGTCGCAGCCCTTGGCGTTGAGCCCCACGGCTTCGATTTCGCCTTCACCTGCTCCGTCCCCTCGGGCGGTGGCCTTTCCAGCTCCGCTGCCGTCGAGGCCGCGTACGGCCGCGCCATGGAGACGCTCTGGGGCGCGCCCGTCATCGAGCCCGTCGCGCTCGCGCAGATGAGCCAGCGCACCGAGAACAACTACTACGGCAAGCCCTGCGGTCTGATGGACCAGGCCGCCGTGTGCCTGGGTGGCCTCGCCTACATGGACTTTGAGGACCAGGCTCAGCCTAAGACCCAGAAGCTCGAGCTCAACTTTGAGGATCACGGTTATGCGCTCGTGCTCGTTAAGGTTGGCGCCGACCATGTGGCAGCTACCGACGACTACGCCGCCGTTCCGCGCGAGATGCAGGACGTTGCCGCCGAGTTTGGCAAGGCACGCCTGTGCGAGGTCGACGTTGCCGACTTTGACGCCAAGCTCCCCGAGCTGCGCGCCAAGCTGGGCGACCGTGCCTGCCTGCGCGCCGTTCACTACTGGTACGAGAACGGCCTGGTCGACAAGCGCTGGGCAGCTCTGAACGCCGGCGACATCGACCAGTTCCTGGTCCTGACGCGCGAGTCCGGCGCCAGCTCTGCCATGTACCTGCAGAATGTTGTTGCCAAGCTGGGTTCCGAGCAGCCTTCCATGTATGCCCTGGCGCTGGCCGAGCACGTGCTCGACGGCCGCGGCGCCGTCCGTATCCACGGTGGCGGCTTTGGTGGCACCATCCAGGCCTTCGTGCCGCTCGACCTGGTCAACACCTTCATTGCCAAGATGAATGGCTGGCTGGGCGAGGGCTCTGCCCGTCACTACGCCATCTCTGACAAGGGGGCTTACGCGGCATGGCTGTAATGACCGACGTGCGCGACGCCGCACAGAACCTGATCGAGTACGCCATCCACCGATCCATGATCGGTCAGGACGATCGCATCTGGGCATACAACACCATTCTGGAGTGTATCGGCGCCACGGGCCCCGCGCTCGACATGATCTGGGCGCTGCAGACCGAGAAGCTCTCGCTCCTGCACCCCGATACCCTCCCCGACTTTGACTTGGAGGGCACACTTGCCGTCCTTTCGGAAGCCGCCGTTGCCAACGGCGCCGCCGAGGACACGGTGTCGGGCCGCGACCGCATCGCCATGCGCATCATGGGCGCGCTCATGCCGAGGCCTTCGGTTGTAAACGAGGAGTTCAACGGACGCATGGGCGTCAACGAGCCCCGCGCCGCGACCGACTGGTTCTACGGCCTGTGCTGCGACGCCGGCTACGTGCGCCGTGCCGCCATCGCGCGCAACATCAAATGGAGCACCCCCACCAACTGGGGCGATCTTGAGATCACCATCAACCTGTCCAAGCCTGAGAAGGACCCGCGCGATATTGCCGCAGCCGGTGCCGCCAAAAACACGGGCGAGAAGTATCCCGCCTGCCAACTCTGCATCGAAAACGAGGGCTACCCCGGACGCTCCGCCGCAGCCGACGGCGGCGCTCACCCCGCCCGCCAGAATCTGCGCGTTATCCCCATCCAGCTCGACGGCGAGCGCTGGGGCTTCCAGTACAGCCCGTACGCGTACTTTAACGAGCACTGCATTGCCATGAGCTCCGAGCATCGACCGATGCACGTGGACCGCAAGGGCCTGACCTGCCTGCTCGATTTTGTGGACCTGTTCCCGCACTACTTCATCGGCTCTAACGCCGACCTGCCCATCGTGGGCGGCTCGATTCTGTCGCACGACCACTTCCAGGGCGGCGCGCACGAGTTCCCCATGATGCACGCCGCCGAGGTCTCGCAGTTTAGCGTGCCCGGTTTTGACCAGGTCAGCGGTACCGTGCTGCAGTGGCCGCTCTCGGTGCTGCGCCTGCGCTCGCATGACCGCGCTCAGCTGCTCGATGCCGCCGAGAAGATTATCCTCGCCTGGCGCGAGTGGACCGATGAATCGGTGGGCGTCATCGCGCACACAGCCGATGGCGTGGCCCACAACACCGTGACGCCCGTCATCCGCCGCGTCGACTCCCGCGGCAATGCCGGCGGCGAAATCTACGAGGCCTACCTGGCGCTTCGCTGCAACATCACGACCGACGAGCATCCGCTGGGCGTGTTCCACCCGCATGCCGAGTATCACCACATTAAGAAGGAGAACATCGGCCTGATCGAGGTCATGGGCCTGGCCATTCTTCCGCCGCGCCTGGTTCCCGAGCTCGGCGCTGTCCGCGAGCATCTGCTGGCAGCCAAGGTCGACGCCAGCTACGACCTTGCCAGCGCGCTCGAGGGCGATGATCTTTGCCGCAGCCATGCCGCGTGGGCCGAGGATGTTTTTGCCCGCCGCGCCGACGAGCTTACGGCCGACAACGCCGTCGATATCCTGCACGAGGAGGTCGGCGTGGTGTTTGGCCACGTGCTCGACAACGCCGGCGTCTTTAAATGGGACGAAGCCGGCCGCGCCGCCCAGCAGCGCTTCATCAACTCGCTGTAGCATACGAGTTCGAGCCTCATCAGCGGCCACGACATAACCGCCCACACGACGACGGCGCCCGCCGGCAACATCGCCGACGGGCGCCCATTTTTGAGTGTAGTCTTTGGGGACGCTCTTAAACGACCAGTCATTAAAGAGCATCCCCAATGACTAATGACTCGAGCGTGGAAAATCTCCCTCTTTAAGCTCGTATGGGCACCAAAAACGGGAGATTATCCACGCTCATTCTATTAGGAGTCACAACCGCTACAACTCTACGACCTCAACGTTGTTGTAGATCTCGTCCCAGCGGTCCATGACCAGGTGGCCGGTCTTGGGATCCATAGCGTTGAGCTTGCCACAGGTATTGGCGGTCTTGAGCACCGTGACATCGTCGGCACCAGCAGCAATGGCATGCGCAAAGCCGGCGATGGTCGAGTCGCCGGAACCCGTCGCGTTCACAGCCGCAATCGCGGGCGTCTTGGCGCGGAACGCGCGGCCCTCATGGAAGCCCACCGAACCGGCAGCGCCCATCGAAACGACAACCCAGGGGATACCGGCAAAGCGGTCATCGGCGGCAAGCGCCTCGCGCAGGGCATCGACATCATCAGTCGTAAAGGACGTACCCAGCAGGCCGTTAATCTCGGTCAGGTTGGGCTTTACGAGCTCAGGCTTAGCGTCGGACTCCAGCGCGGCCTCCAGCGATGCACCCGAGGTGTCGAGCAGCACCTTGGCGCCCGCCTCCTCGGCGATCTTGACGAGCTCGGCATAGTAGCCGGCATCGACGCCGCGCGGCAGCGAGCCCGAAAGCGTCACAACGTCCGCCTTCGCTGCAAGCTCGGCGAACTTGGCCGTAAAGGCCTCGAGCTCGGCCGGGGCGATCTGCGGGCCGCTCTCCAGCAGCTCGGTCTGATTACCCTCGTGCAGAATATTCAGGCAAATGCGCGTCTCACCGGCGATGGGCACAAAGTCGTTCTTGACGCCGTCGGCATCCATAAGCTCGGCCATATAGGCGCCCATGTGGCCGCCGAGCAGGCCGGTCGCGAGCACATCGTCGCCCAGCTGCAGCAGCACGCGGCTCACGTTGAGGCCCTTGCCGCCAGCGGTCTTTTCGGGCGTCACACGGTTAACATCGTCGATGATCAGCTTGTCGAGCTGATAGCGCGTATCAATCGACGGGTTCATGGTAACGGTCAGAATCATGTTGATCTCCTGTTTCCGGGGCACGACGTGTGCGTCCCCAAACATACGATAGCTCGTTAAAGAATCTCGATCTCAAAGCCACGGGTGACGGTCTCCCCCGGCTTGGCCACCAGGCAGCCACGCTTGTGCTCCAGGATATCGTCCTCGTCGGAGCAGGTGGACAGGCCGCCCCACGGTTCCACGGCCACAAAGTCGCCCTCGGGCTTGCTCCACACAATCAGGTATGGCATATCGGGGAACGTCAGGCGCACGCCCTTGTCCTCGGTTTTCTTGGTCAGCGTAACCACGCGGCTGTCGAGCACGTCAAAGATGGTCTCCGCGAAGTCGAAGAGTTCGTGGGTAAGCGGCAGGTTCTGGCCGATCATGGGGTTCTTGCTGCGATGTTCAACATCAATCAGGCCCGTCGAGGGAACGGCAGTACAGAGCTCGGCGGCCTCACGCTGATCAAAACGAAGCTCATAGTCGTCATAGGACTCGCCCTCGTCGAGCGGGCACTTAAAGCCGGGGTGACCACCCACAAAGAATGGCATGTCCTCGGTACCCTCATTGGTCACCTCGTACGACACGGCTACCTTTTCCGAATCGATCGCGTAACGAGCAACGATCTTAAACGGATACGGGTACTGCTCGAGCAACTCGGCATGGTCGGCAGAGCTCAGGCTCAGCGCAACCATGTTATCGCCCTGCTCCTCGAGCTTCCACTCCTGCTTGCGGGCAAAGCCGTGGCGGGCAAGCTTGACCTCGCGGCCGCCCATAGTCATCGCGCGGCCGTCACGAAGGCCACCGCAAATCGGAAAGCAAATGGGTGCCTGGCCCGACCAGACCGAAGGATCGCCCTGCCACAGGTACTCGCGACCATTGGCTTTAATCGAAGTGAACGATCCTCCAGCCGTGCTCAGTGCCACACGAATAGAACCGTTATCAAGAACAAACTCCATAGGAGCCTTCCCTTTCGTACGCCAGCCCGCCGAGTCAGTGGGGCTGATAGAAAACCGGCCCGCGCCCCATCACAGAAACGCGAGCCGTCAACGGACTAGTAAATTACGCCGGATACCCGCTAGTCATGGTATTCGCCACGATCCCACTTCTCGAGGAACTCGTCAAAGAAGTGCGGGTCGGCCTGAGCCTCGGCGTCGGCCTTGTTGCAGGCGTCGATCTTGGCGATCAGGGCATCGTGCTCGGGGGTCTTCTCGTAGGGCTCCTCCAGGAAGGCAAGCATGATGTCGGCCATCAGGAATTCGCCGGTGATCTTGCCGCCAAAGCCCACGATGTTGGCGTTGAGCTCGCGACGGGCATACAGGGCAGAGGTCATGTCGCGGACCAGCGCGCAGCGGGCGCCGGGAACCTTGTTGACGGCGTTGGTGATGCCGATGCCGGTGCCGCACAGGGCCACGCCAAAGTCGGCCTTGCCGCTGGCAACGGCCTCGCCCACGGCCTTACCGTAGATGGGATAGTGCGTACGGGTGTGGCTGTAGGTGCCGCAGTCGAGCACCTTGTAGCCAGCCTGCTCCAGGCGGTCGGCCAGATAGATCTTCTCGTCCGTAACGATATGGTCGCAACCGATTGCGATGGTCTTCTTCATCAGAACGTCCTTTCGTCTGAATTCACAAGTTGAGATAGAAGTTCGAGTTCTCGGTGGCTCTCGTTAGGCCATCTTGTTGAGCATGTCGACACGGATCTGGTGACGGCCGCCGGCGTACTGGGCGCGCAGGAACTCGCGGGCGATCTTCTTGGCGACCTCGGTGCCCACAACGCCCGGGCCCATGGTGACCATGCGCGAGCCGTTGTGTTCGCGGGTCATGTAAGCGGAACGCTCGTCGGAAATGTTGGCGACGACCATGCCCTTGATCTTGACGGCGGCCATATAGGATCCGACGCCGTACTTATCGAATGCGAAGCCCTGGGAATCCTTGTGCTCCAGCAGGTCCTTGGCAACGGCGGTCGCGGAATCGACAAAGTCCGCAGCAGGGGTCTCGGAATAGTCGACGACCTCGTGACCGTCGGCGATGAGCATCTCCTTGATGGACTCCTTCATCGACATACCGTCGGCATCGGAAGCGATTACAACCCTCATGACATCCTCCTTGAGAGATACGCAGGTGCGTAGTTTCTGTTTGGAAGTGTTGAATCGCGCTCAGGTCCGGGCATCTGAATGTGCGGTTCTTCACTGTTCATGTTTATTTGAACACATTCGAACATAGGTTGCAACCATTATTTGTTTAACTTTGTTCTTTTTTGAACAAATACCGTTTACGGTTGATTGCCGACCGTTTGAGCCCGGCGCAGACGTAGCGACCATGTGTTCAACAAACAAAAGGGCGGCCGAGAGCGTGTCTCGGCCGCCCTTCGGCGGTATGCCCCAACAAATGCGGCTGTTTTAGTTACTCGGACTGCCCACCCTTTTTGGTGTGCTTGGACGGAGTACTCAGAAAACGGCCCGTCAAATAGCTCGCTGGACCGGAAATATCGATTCCCAGCAACGTGTGCCCCAGCCACAGAAACGCTGCGAGCACCAGTAACGGGATGACGCAAGAGGTCACGATCATCACGATGACGCCTTCGATGAGGTCGGTCACCTGCTGCACGATCTCGTCGGTCATCTGCTTGGCACCACTGGTCACCGACGTGACGAGACCCGAGGCACCGTCGGCAAGCTGCTCAAGCACGTTCTTGGACTCTGTGGACTCGGCCTTTTTCTTGCTTGCTTTGGAGCTGTCGCTATCTGCCGTACCCGCAGCGTCAGCCGCCTTTTGCTCCGCCGCTTCGATGCTCACTCGATACGTTTCGTCGACCTTTTGCGATACCCACACACTCGCGGGTACAAGCGCCATGCCGATCACGGCAACCACCAGCACGCGAGTCGCCACGCGGCGCAGGACGGCGCTCGTGCTCCAGCGCCCATGAATGCCAAGCGACACCGCAAAGAGCACCAACGCAAACGGGATTAAGATGCCCAAGCCAACCGACCACAAAATCGTGAGCAAGTATTTCTCTAGGTATAGCACGGCAAGCACGATGCCCAGGTTACCCGAAAGCTGTGCGAGCTGCTCGGCAACCGGCGTTCCCGTATCGCCCGGCAGCGCAGTGATACCCGCAGATAGGGCGACGCACGAGGTCGTGAGCGCCAGTACGTTACCTTTCTTTTGATCGATGACCTCGATGGTGGAGTCCCAGGTCTTGGTGTCGGCATAATGCGGACGAGCGACAAAGCCCGAAAGGAGCGCCAGCACCACGAGCGCGATGATCAAGCCGATCTGTAGCTTTTTGTTTGCGCACACGACATCGGACAGGCTGGGCTGCAGCTCGGTTACCGTCGTATGCTCGGTTATCTGGACAGGACGCCCATGAGCCATCTCGTGCGCGTCTCTTTTTTGTATTGACCCGTTATCCGGCATTTGGATACCTCCTCATTCCGGCCTGTATTGCGGTGGAAAGTATACCCACCCATCGAAAAACCGAACGGCAAGACGAACGGAGCGCACTAAGACTGTCCCCAATGCCCAGTCGTTTAAGAACGTCCCCAATGACTATCTCCGGATGAGTTGTGGTGGAATAGGGATTGTTTTGCGCCCGCCGGCCCCTATTCAGTCCTTATTTCACCGCAACCTGGAGGAGGACGGAAAAAGCCCTGTCGCGGGTGTGAACTGCGCCCCAAAACTTGGACGGCTTAAATAAGAACTACGCCGCAAGGGACTGGCTCCGGAACTCCTCCGGGGTCAGTCCCTTCAGTTTAACCTGCCTCCGCCTCGTGTTCCAATGGGCGACGTACGCGTCCAGGTC
>DBEWTI010000095.1:0-29103 GCA_048205975.1 Collinsella sp. | reverse complement strand
TAGGCACGGGAGCCTCCCAACCTCGTTGCGGCGCGGCTGCGCCTCTGGCACTTCAACAACATTGTCGCAGCCCCGACCCGCGGTCACGAGCGGGGGCTCCTGTCGTTTCCGTGCCCCTGGATTGGGTCATAGTGTCTGTCGGTGCCTAAACATCGACGTTTCTTTTCTTCAAATTGATTCGAATTAGGCGCCGTAGGGGTTGCGGTCGCGTTCGATGCGTTGGCGGATGTGGGCGTACTCGATTATCAGCAACACCAGCAGTAGGGCCATGACCGCCAGGTAGCTCACCACGGCACCCATCAGGCCCAGCAGATTGATCAAGATCACCGGCAGCACTACGCTTACGGCGAAGCAGATCAGGTAGATCTTGGTGACGTCGCCGGCATGGCGCAGCACCGTGATGATGGCGTAGATAAAGTCGATTGCCGCGGTGACGCCGCCGGCGACGACCATCAGCAGTGCCAGCGTGCGGTAGCGCTCAAAATTGAGGCCGTACATGAAGCTCATGAGGGGGATGCCGGGGCCTGCCATAAATGCGGCGCACACGCCGGTAATGACCACGATCAGCGCCATAACGGCAACAATAATCAAGTCAAAACGGCGACGCTTGCGCGGATTCGCCCAAATGCTCGACAGACGCAGGAGCTGCGGTTTATAGATAAATCCAATGTTCAACAAAATAGCCTGCGCCGGAAAGAACAGGGCATTAAAGTACAGCTGATACTTGTAGGCCAGCGTGCCTTCCATCACGAACTTGGGCATGCTCTCTATAAGGTTGAACAGGAACAGCGCGCCAAAAAGTGGGGCGCACTGGATAAACAGGCGGCCGACCTCGCGCAGACTTACGCGGCGCGATTTTTCGGTTTCGAGCAGGGCGAGCGGCGCGGTGACCAGCACGAGCGAGGCGATGACGGCGACGCCCATGGCCATGGCGGCGATGGGCATGCTGCGCGTGAGGAACAGTGCTACGCTAAAGACCGCGATGACGCCGACGGAGCGTAGCGTTTGGCTCATGCCGGCCAGGTAGAGTTTATCGGCCTGCTGCAGGCGGCCCTCGTACACGTCTGCGATGCCGTCGATCACCTTATAGAGGTAGACGCCTAGGCCGATTGTGGCCATCTGCGCATCGTAGGCGCGGGCGCTGCTGTATACCAGGCCACATGTCAGCGCGAGCGCTCCGCAGAGCCAGCGGTTGAGCTGGTAGGAGGCAAAGGAGGTTTTTTCGTCGATGTCCGAGACCTGAAAGTTTCGCACGCCGTAGTTGCACGCGATCATGATGAGCGTGCCGGTGACAAAGGCGATGGAGAACTTGCCGGCCTCCTCGGCGCCTACGAGCTGCGTCGACACAATGGTGAGCAGCGGAAATGCCATGCCCCACACGGCGGTGCCAAGGGTATTCCAAAGGTAGTCGCGACGGGTGGCGTGATCTTCGTACTCGGCTTCTTGTGTGGAGAAGCCGCCGCCGTAGACGGCTCCGAGCAGGCGGTTCCACCAGGCATTGACCATGCGGCGGATGGGGCCGGGCTCGCGATCGCGCTCGCGGCGACGGCGCGTGGCCTGGCCGCAGTCGGGGCCGCCGGCGTTGCGCTGGCTCAGCTCCTGGATACGCGCGAGCTCTTCGGCCGTGTGGGAGGCAGGGAACAGGCCGTTCTCGATGCGTCCGCCCTGGGCTTTTGCGGTGCCGCTGCCCGCTACGGCGGGGTCGGCGACGCCATTGCGGCGGGCGATGGCACGACGGATGCTATCGAGGGGCGTGATACTCAAGGCGGGTCCTTTCTCTTACTGCGCTCTAGTATAGTCGCGGTGGTGTCCGGCCGTGTTTTTGAACAGGTTGTTCAATGATTTCGGCAGCGCCATTCAGTAGCCGGCATTTGGGGACACTCCTTGGCTGTCGCCTTTTCATGAGTGTCCCCAACGACTGGTCATTTAAGAACGTCCCCAATGACTACCCAATGAGTAGGCCGCTTGCGTGCGATTTTTGACCGTTGGGCGGGCGCTTCGCCCTTGCCGCAAAAACGTTTTTGCATATCGGGTACAACGGGCTTTACGTGAGTAAAGTGCGCGCCGCGTCCACGTGCCGCGTTTTTAAAGGAGGCCCCATGCCTGGTGTTACCCCTGCAGAAGTTCTGTCCAACTTTGGCATTACGCTGGTCGAAGACCCCGCCGAGAATCAGCCCCGCCTGCTGGTTGACCTGCCGGCAGCCGAGCTCGTCGAGCATGCCATCCGCCGCAACGAAGGCCGCATGGCCTCCAACGGCGCGCTGGTGATCGAGACGGGGGAGCGTACCGGACGTTCGCCCAACGACCGCTTTATCGCCGACACGCCCGACGTGCACGACAAGATCGCCTGGGGCGCCGTCAACCGCCCGCTGTCTGTCGAGAGCTACGAGACCATCAAGGCCGGTATCGTCGACTACCTCAACGAGCGCGATGTGTTCGTCACCCGCGGCATGGCCGGCGCCGACCGCAACCACACGCGCCGACTGCTCGTCGCCTGCGAGCGCGCCAGCCAGGCACTCTTCATTAAGCAGATGCTCGCCCGCCCGCTTGCCCGCGAAATCGCGCGCACCGGCGAGCCGGACTTCTGCGTGCTTGCCGCGCCGGGCTACCAGTGCGATCCCGCCATCAAGGGCCTCAACTCCAGCGCCGCCGTGGTCATTAACTTCCAGGAGCGCGTGATTTTGGTCGCGGGCACCGGCTACTCCGGCGAGATCAAAAAGTCCATCTTCAGCGTCATGAATTACCTGCTGCCCGTCGAGGACGACGTGCTGCCCATGCATTGCTCGGCCAGCATGGATCCCGTCACGCACGAGACCGCGGTGTTCTTTGGCCTGTCGGGCACCGGCAAGACCACGCTTTCGGCCAACCCCACGCGCCTGCTGATCGGCGATGACGAGCACGGCTGGTCCGACATGGGCATCTTCAACATCGAGGGCGGCTGCTACGCCAAGTGCGAGGGCTTGGATGCGTTCCACGAGCCCGAGATCTTCAATGCCGTTCGTTTTGGTGCCATCTGCGAAAACGTGGTGCTCGATGAGAACCGCAAGCCCAATTACGATGATATTTCGATCACGCACAACACACGCGTGGCCTATCCCGTCGAGCATATTCCCAACGCGTGGACCAAGGGCATGGGTACCACTCCGAGCGTCGTACTGTTTTTGACCTGCGATGCCTTTGGCGTGTTACCTCCCATCTCGCGCCTGACGGCTGACGCCGCCATGTATCACTTTGTGACAGGCTTTACGGCCAAGATCCCCGGCACCGAGGTCGGCGTCACCGAGCCCACGCCTACGTTCTCTTCGCTGTTCGGAGAGCCGTTTATGCCGCTTGACCCTCTGGTCTACGCCAAGATGCTCGGTGAGCGTATCGCCGACGGGCGCACCCGCGTCTATCTGGTCAACACCGGCTGGATTGGCGGCGGTTATGGCGTGGGCCATCGCATTGAGCTTGCCTACACGCGCGCCCTGGTGGCCCGCGCCCTTGACGGTACCATCGAGGACAGCGAGTTCGTGCACGACGATATCTTCAATGTCGACATTCCCACGACGTGCCACGGTGTGCCCGACGGCATCCTGGTGCCGCGCCAGTACTGGCAGAGCACCGCGCGCTATGACGAGGCCGCGCACAACTTGGCGGTGATGTTCGAGGAGAACTTCGAGAAGAAGTACTCGCACCTGCCCGAGTCCGTCAAGGCCGCCGGTCCGCACGCTCAGGTGCACGCCGAGGCCCGTCATCGCGGCCGCGGCCTGCTGGGACTCCGCCACTAGCGTTGCCTCAGGTCCAAAACCACCATAAAGGGGATAGGCACCTTTGCGGTGGTTTTGCTTGGGCGGATGACCCAGGTTACAATACGCCTGATATATCGTCCCCTTCTCCGGATGGGGGCAGCGTAAGCGCTCTTGTGGCGGCACCGTAGGACTTTGAAGGTGGCCGCTGTGAGGGCGCTTTTTGTTTGGGTGCCCTCGCTCGGGCGCGCACAATGAAGGGAGAGCACATGAAGAGTTTCGTTGCCGAGGATTCGTTTTGGGAGCTATTTCCGCAGGCGGCTGTCGGTGTTGTGGTCGTAAAGGGCATGAAGCCCGCGGCTCAGATTCCTCAAGAGGACGTTGATGCGATTGCCGCGTTGCTCGACCGCGCCAATATCGATGCGGAGCGTCACCTGACGAGTGATACCATCAGCGAGAATGCGCCGGTTAAGGCATGGCGCGAGGCATATCGCCTATTTAAGACCAAGAAGGGCGCGCGTTGCTCAATTGAGAACCTGCTCAAGCGCGTGCTCAAAGGCAAGCCGGTGGGCCACATTACGCCCGCGGTGGACATCTACAACACGGTGTCGCTGTCCTACGCGCTGCCCGTAGGCGGCGAGGATTTGCACGCGATTGAGGGAGACCTTTGCCTGAAGGTGACCGACGGTGGCGATTCATTTCTGCCGCTTGGCGAGGAGACAGATGACCCGACGCTTCCCGGCGAGCTCGCCTACATCGATGATGCGGGCGCCGTGTGCCGCTGCTGGAACTGGCGCGACGGCGTTCGCACGGCGCTGTCCGACGATTCGGCC
Source organism: Collinsella sp. (assembly GCA_048205975.1). GTDB lineage: Bacteria > Actinomycetota > Coriobacteriia > Coriobacteriales > Coriobacteriaceae > Collinsella. The sequence goes on along the minus strand of DBEWTI010000095.1, from coordinate 24,542 downwards.
GATGCGTTCCTGGCGATTGAGTGCGTGGAGCCCGAGCGGATGGGGGATTGCCAGGCCGCGATCGATCGCTTGCCTGAGTTGCTCGAGCGCTATCTGGGAGCGACGGTTGTCGTTAAGACGCTTGTGACCCGCGACAATCCTTGCGTGGAGCTGTAGCGACGCCTAGAACCTATTGATGCCCCAAACCACCACAAAGGCGTCTGTCCCCTTTGTGGTGGTTTTTATGTTGATGGGTTAACAAATGGGATATTTGGGTATGGGTGTTGCCTTGTGCGGCTAAGATGTTTACCCGTTAGCATCATGCAAGCGAAAGGCGGTCGTCTCCCATGCAGCAGAACGACGAGACACGTTTCGAGGACTTTGTCGGACTGATCAGCGGGCTCTACAAGGAGATCCAGCGCATTAAGACATCCGAGGGCGCAAGGCTGGGCCTCAAGGGCTCCGACGTTATGTGCCTGTACTATCTTGAGCGCAGCAAGGACGGCCTGACTGGTGCTGACCTGGCTCGCATGGCAGGCGTGACCCGTGCCGCCGTCTCGCGCACGCTCGCGCATCTGGAGGAGGGCGGCTACGTCGAGGTCGATGATTCGGGCGATGCCGCCGTTAAGTATCGTGCTCCGGTGCGCCTGACCGCTCTAGGCGGCGAGAGCATGAGCGAGGCGGACCGCATCATTCGCGAGGTGCTCGATACCACCGGTAAGGCTATGGGTGTGGAGCAGCGCGAGCAGATGTATGCGTCGCTGCGCACGATTCTCAACACCCTGCGCGAGATCTAGAGCCGCGCTGGCGCTAGCTTTCAGCCAAGAACTGCATCGTCCCGTTTGAGCGCGTATGCCGTGCCGGGGCATTGCTGTCAAAATTCCCTACGCGGGACCTGTGCAAGAAAGGATTCGCTATGTCCGTCCGCATTATTACCGATTCCGCAAGCGATATGTCGCCGGCGGAGCACCCCGCTCTGCGTGTTTTGCCGCTGTCCGTTACCTTTGGCACCGATGTGTATATGGATGGCATCGACATCGATCACCAGCGCTTTTACGAGATGCTTGTGGAGCGCGATGAGCTGCCCAAGACCGGCCAGGTCAACCCGTACGCGTTTTCGCAGGCGATTGCCGAGGCGCGTGAGGCCGGCGACGAGGCGGTGATTATTACCGTGGGTGCCAAACTTTCGGGGACCAATCAGAGCGCCCGTACCGCACTTGCCGAGGCGCCGGGCGGCGACGTGTATGTGGTTGATAGCAATAACGTTACCCTGGGTGAGCGCGTGCTGGTCGAGTATGCCCTGCGCTTAGTGGACGAGGGCCAGGGCGCGGCCCAGATTGCGGCGGCTGTCGAGGCCGTCCGTGACCGCGTGGTGGTTATTGGTCTGCTCGAGACGCTGGAGTACCTGGTGCGCGGCGGTCGCCTGTCTGCTGCTGCCGGCGCCGTGGGCACGCTGCTCAACGTAAAGCCCGTTGTGGCTGCCGAGGACGGTCTGATCGTGCAGCTGGGCAAGGCGCGCGGTTCCAAGAACGGACGTAACCTGCTCAACCAGAAGGTCGAAAAGGCAGGCGGCATCGACTTTTCCATGCCGCTGGCGCTCGGCTATACGGGCCTTTCGGATGCGGTGCTCAAGAAGTATATCGAGGACAGCGCGGCACTGTGGGCTGGCCACACCGAGGGCGAACTGCCCGTTCACACCATCGGCGCCACCATCGGCACCCATGTAGGCCCCGGCGCCGTAGCCGTAGCCTTCTTCCAGCCCGTCAACTAGCTCACCTGCCAAAACCACCACAAAGGGGACGGGCACCTTTGTGGTGGTTTATGCTATTCCGGATGGAAGGGAGCGAGCAATGGCGTCTGAGGGCTTTTTTGAACGGGTGTACGAGGTGGTCGAGCAGATTCCCGAGGGGATGGTCGCCACCTACGGTCAGGTGGCGCTGCTCGCCGGTCGTCCGCGGAGTGCGCGGTACGTGGGCTACGCGCTTCACGACAATCCGCGCCCTGGTCAGATTCCCTGTCATCGCGTGGTGTTTGCCGATGGCCGCATTTGCGAGGGTTTTGCTTTTGGCGGCCCCGATGCTCAACGTGAGCTCTTAATGGGGGAGGGCGTGACGTTTACCGATCCCATGCACGTCGACCTGGGCGCCTGTCGTTGGCCGGTCGGGCTTTAACGGCTCTGCCGTGGCCAAAACCACCACAAAGGTGCCTGTCCCCTTTGTGGTGGTTTTAGTTTACCAGGGCTAACTTATGGAGAAGGTGTGATGGCGTACTTTGCCGTCAGAAAGTAAACCATGGTGAACTATATTGTATTCAGCAACGGAGCAGGCCATAGGCGATGAAAAAGCCTGCCCTGTTGAGTTTGATTCGCATTCCTCCCCTCTGTGCGATTCAACGGTGTACTTCGGGAACAGGCTCGCTGGCAACTAGCTGCCAGCGAGCCTGTTCCTGTTTGTCGGGGGAGTGCAATGGGCAGAGCCGAACCGGTCGGGCACCAAAAAAGGCGGACGCCGTAGCGCCCGCCCTATAGCAATCGAAAGTTCTAGCCAGCAGATCGATCTAGTACACCATGCCCATGGCGTCCTGAACCTCGCCCAGGGTCTGCTCGGCGATCTCGTTGGCACGACGGTTGCCCTCGTGCAGGACGTCCTTTACGTAATCCAGGTCGTTCTCGTAGCGCTGGCGACGCTCACGGATCGGCGCGAAGTACTCGTTGACGGCCTCGGTCACGTACTTCTTGAGCTGGCCGGAGCCGCCCATGCCAATCTCCTCGGCAATCTCGACTTCGGAACGGCCGGTGCAGATGGCGGCCGTCGAAAGCAGACCGGATACGCCGGGGCGGTTCTCGGGATCGAACGTGATCATGCGCTCGGAGTCGGTCTGGCTCTTCTTGATGCGCTTGGCCGTCTCCTCGGCGGTCATCGAGATGTTGATGGCGTTGCCGTAGCTCTTGCTCATCTTGCGACCGTCCAGGCCGGGCAGCAGCGGGGTCTCGGACAGCAGTGCGTCGACCTCGGGGAACATCTTGCCGTAGCGGTTGTTAAAGCGGCGGGCGATGGTGCGGGTGAGCTCGATGTGCGGCAGCTGGTCGCGACCGACGGGCACCACATTGCCCTTGCAGAACAGGATGTCGCAGGCCTGATGCACCGGATAGGTGAGCAGAAGGCCGGTGAGCTCGTGGCCCGAGGCCTCCATCTCGGCCTTGACCGTGGGGTTGCGCGCCAGCTCGGCCTCGGAGACCAGCGACAGGAACGGCAGCATGAGCTGGTTGGCGGCGGGCACGGCGGAGTGCGCGTAGATCATGGTCTTGTCGGGGTCGATGCCGCAGGCAAGGTAGTCCATAACCATGTTGTACACGTTGTCCTGGATGTGCTCGGTCGTGTCGCGGTCAGTGATGACCTGGTAGTCGGCGATGAGCACGTTGGTCTTGGCGCCCATGTTCTGCAGCTCAACACGGCCCTTAAGGGTGCCGAAGTAGTGACCCAGATGCAGACGGCCGGTGGGGCGGTCGCCGGTGAGCATGGTGAACTTCTCGGGCGTCTTGGCCAGGCCCTCGCGAATGGCGTTGCTCTTTTGCAGCGCGACTTCGTAGCTGTTCTCGTTTGGCATGATTGCTCCTAACGTATGTTCATGGGTCAAGATGATAACGCGTTTATTGGAGGGGCGGGTCGTAAGTAGGCGAGGGGCGGGAGAGCGGCGGCATGTGCGATGGGCGCGGCGTGGCTGCGCGTTTGGCCGGCGGCGCCTGGGCGCATCCTCGGCAGCTTACCCTAGCGCCTGTGGTGGCGCTCCTCCTTGCGTTCTTCTGCCGCCTGCTCCTCTTGCTTAAAGGCGGGATCGTCGGGGGTGACGAGCTCGTCTTCGTGCGTGCGCTTGTTGTAATGGTGGCGCAGCACGGGCTCAAACAGATGTAGATGCTTGGCAAAGGCCGCCGAGCCAATGGCGAGCACGGTAAAGATGAGCACGCGCATGGGGACCTCGACCTGGTTAATCGCGGCGGCGCCGGCCGAAAGCATGATGCACCAGGCATAGATGAGGAGCACTGCCTGCTTTTGGTTGTAGCCTTCTTGGATCAGGCGGTGGTGGATGTGGCCCTTGTCGGCCTGCCCGATGCTAATGTGGGCGCGCTTGCGGCGCACGATGGCGCTAAACGTGTCGATGATGGGCACGCCGGCAACGATGAGCGGGATGATAAGCGAGGTGAGCGCGGCGGTGCGGCTCACGTTGAGCAACGAGATGGAGCCCAGCGCAAAGCCCAGAAGCAGCGATCCCGAGTCGCCCAAGAAGATGCTTGCGGGGTTGAAGTTGTAGCGCAAAAAGGCCAGGCAGGCGCCAAAGAGCGCAATGGAGAGCGCGGCGGCATCGATGCGGCCCGAGAGAACGGCCATCGAAAACATGGTGAACGACGCGATGCCGCAGATGCCCGTGGCCAAGCCGTCGAGGCCGTCGATGAGGTTAATGATGTTGGTGAATGCCACCAGATAGATCACGGTGATGGGGTAGGCGAGCCATCCGAGCATGATTTCGCCGGGGGCAAACGGGTTGACGATGACGCCGATCCGCAGGCCGCCGATACAGGCGATGAGCGCGGCGAGGACCTGACCGGCCAGCTTTTGCTTGGGCTTGAGTTGGAAGACGTCGTCGATAGCGCCGGTCGCAAAGATGACGGTAAAGGAGAGGGCCAGCATGGGATAGCTAATGTGAAGGCGCGGGTGCGGCACCAGGACGGGCGGCCAGCCTAGGTGCCAGGTGCCTAGGATTTGCACAATGCAGGCAACGACCAGGCCCAAAAACACCGCCGTTCCGCCCAAACGCGGGATGGGCTTGGTGTTGATGCGGCGCTTAGAAGGATAGTCGACGGCGTCGAGCTTAATTGCCAGGCGCTTGACCAGGGGCACCGTGAGGAAGGTCGTGATAAAGGCCGCCGCTGCCACGCATAGGTACGGTATGTAGCTCGGGGATGAAGCCATGAATCTAAAAACCGCCAAGCGTCGAAGGAAAAGGTCAGAAGAACGCCATGCGCAAAGGGCATAGCCAAACCATAATACTCGACCAAGGGGGGTGCATGGAATTGCACGCAGCGATAATCACGCGCTTACCAGATATTGGGATGTTGTCGATGGCTTGTCGGGATGCCGGTGGGGATCCATATGGACTGTAATGGTGATTTTCGGCAAAAGAAAACCACCCCCCACGTTACGAAAATGAACCCACCTAAAACAGGTGGGTGCCCTCATCGACCGTTCCAGCGTCCTTAACAACGAAGGATACCTGTACTAAGTACGACTGTGTGGGCTCCCTAAATAAACGCGACGGTTCACCCAGTTGCTCCGCGGGGGGCGGAATACCTACATCATAAAGCGGCACTTTGTCGATTCCAGTCTTGACATTACAAAAATCGTGTCGGACGATTACGGCGCCTTGGGCTTGGAGCCGCCTGCGCGGTCCGGGCCTTTACGTTTGAGCTGTTGAATCGTTGTTTTGGAGCATGGTTTCATGTCGACGTCGTTGACCGAACTTTTTTCGCCCGCCTGTCATTTGTGTCCGCGCCGTTGCGGTGCGGCACGCGATGAGGGCACGCGTGGCGTGTGCGGCGCCGACGACACGCTCAAGGTCGCCCGCGCGGCGCTCCATATGTGGGAGGAGCCGCCCATCTCGGGCGAGGCCGGCTCGGGCACGATCTTCTTTAGCGGCTGTTCGCTCAAGTGCGTTTACTGCCAGAACCACGAGATCTCGACGGGCAATTTCGGTCTTGAGATTTCGCCCGAGCGTTTGGTAGAGATTATGCTGGAGCTGCAGGAACAGGGCGCCAACAACATCAACCTGGTGACGGCGACCCACTATGCACATCTGCTTCCTGCGGCGATCGCTGCGGCACGGGAGCGCGGGCTGGTCATCCCGATCGTCTACAACACGAGCGGCTATGAGCGGGCGAGTGCCGTGGCGGCCTTGGGCGACCTGGTGGATGTGTGGCTCACCGACTTTAAATATGCCGATGCAGGGCTTGCGCAGTCGCTCTCTCATATTAAGGATTACCCTCGCGTGGCCGCATCGGGCCTGGCCCAGATGGCGCGCGAGATCGAGCGTCGCGGGGGAGAGCTGGTGGACGACGACGGGCTCATGAAGCGCGGTATCATCGTGCGCCACCTGGTGCTGCCGGGGCATGCGGACGATTCGTGTCGCGTGCTGGACCTGGTGTGGCAGACGGTTGGTGACGTGCCGATCTCGGTCATGAACCAGTACACGCCCAACGCGCTCATGCGCGAGCAGGGCGGCGACCTGGCGCGCGCCGTGACGCGCGAGGAATACGAGCGGGTGCTCGACCATGCCGACGACTTGGGCTTTACGACGATGTTCTGGCAAGAAGGCGGCGCCGTGGACGAAAGCTTCACCCCAGCATTCGACACCACCGGCGTCCTCACCAGCGCCCAATGCGGCTAATTTAGCCCCGTCCCAAAAAGACTGGTTATTGGGCGTTGACAGTTGGCGAGCCGTAGGTAAAATATCAACTTGTCCTGGGGACGTAGCTCAGTTGGGAGAGCGCTGCCGTCGCATGGCAGAGGCCGAGGGTTCGACTCCCTTCGTCTCCACCATTGGATTTGATAAGCCGCTGACATTGTGTCGGCGGCTTTTTTTAAAAAGAAAGGGCTGTACCATGGCCGAGCTTGAGTCCCAACCACTGTCTGCCGAGGAGCGCGTCGAGTTGGAAGAGCTCCGCGCCGAGAAGGCCCGCCGCGAGGCCCAAGAAGAGGCCCGTCGCGAGCGTGAGGAGCTGGCTGCCCTGCGTGCCGAGCGCACGAAGGCCGAGGAGGCCGCTGCGAAGCCCGCGCCCGCACCTGCGCCCAAGCCCGCGCCCGCTGCGCCCAAGCCTCAGCCCAAAAAAGCCGCTCGCCCCAAGCCTGCCGAGCCCAAGCTGAGCCGCGACGAGATGACCTTTGCCCAGCGCATGGTCACCTCCAAGGAGCCTACGGGCGAGAACGAGATCCCGGGCATGGCTCCGGCTCAAAAGATCATCATCGTCCTTGCCCTTATTGCCTTTGTCGTCTTTATGGGCTACACGATCCTGACCAGCATGGGCCTGCGCTAGCCGATTTACGCCGGGCGCCACGCCCGCACGCCCGCTTCGCCCAACCTTCAGCCTCTGCACAACGCATCCGAAAGGTCGCCCCATGGCTTTGACCGATATCTCGCATCCCACCGACATCGCAATGCTCACCGATCTGTACGAGCTCACTATGGCCCAGGGCCTGTGGGAGAGCGGCAAGGCCAATGAGCAGGGTTGTTTTACGGCGTTTTACCGCGACCATCCCTTTGGCAGCGCCTACGCCGTCATGTGCGGTACCGCCGAGCTGCCCGAGCTGGTCGAGAACCTGCGCTTTACGCCCGAGGACATCGACTACCTCGCGTCGCTTGAGGCCCCGGCCGGTGGCGCGATGTTCAAGCCAGAGTTCCTCGACTACCTGCGCAACTTCTGCGCGCACGTGAACATCGACGCCGTGCCCGAGGGCGAGCTTGTTTTTCCGCGCGAGCCCATGTTGCGCGTCACCGGCCCCGCGCTGGAGTGCCAGCTGCTCGAGACCGCGCTGCTCAACATCGTCGGCTTCCAGACGCTCGTTGCCACCAAGACGGCGCGCGTGGTGTTGGCGGCCGACGGTCGTCCCGTCGCCGAGTTCGGCCTGCGCCGCGCCCAGGGTCCCGACGGCGGCTTGGCCGTTGCCCGCGCGAGCTACGTGGCCGGCTGCTCGTCCACGTCCAACGTGCTGGCCGGGCGCCGCTACGGCATTCCCGTCTTTGGCACGCACGCGCACAGCTGGGTGATGAGCTTCGATTCCGAGCTCGAGGCCTTCCGCGCCTTTGCCAAGTCGAGCCCCAAGAACTGCACGCTGCTTATCGACACGTACGACGTGCGCGAGGGTTGCGAGCATGCCATTACGGTCGCCAAGGAGATGGAGGCGGCGGGCGAGCGCCTGTCGGCTATTCGCATCGACTCGGGCGACTTGGCGAAGCTCTCCAAGTATGTTCGCGGCCGCTTTGACGCCGAGGGCCTGCCCTATGTGGGAATCTCGGTCTCTAACGATCTAGACGAGTACACGATTCAGTCGCTGCTCGACCAGGGTGCGCCCATCGACAGCTTTGGCGTGGGCACCAAACTCGCGACCTGCTACGATCAGCCGGCGCTGGGCGGCGTGTACAAGCTTTCGGCCCGCCGTGCGAGCGAGGAGGACCCGTGGACGCCGGTGGTGAAGCTTTCCGAGCAGCCCTACAAGCGCACGATTCCGGGCGTGCAGCGCGTGCGTCGCTATTACGACGGCTTTGGCGGCCCGGTCTGCGACATGATTTATGACGAGGATCATCTGGCGGGAGAGGGCGCCGCGCGCGGGAACACGCTTGTGGCCGTGAACGACGCCGCTCTGGTGACTAATGTCTCCGAGCTTGAGTATCGTGAGCTGCTGGTACCGATCGTGCGCGACGGCAGTGCCGTGGCGCCGCGCGAGAGCATCGAGGACGCGCGCGACCGCTGTGCCTGGGCGCTCGGCCATCTGGATGCTGCCTACAAGCGTTTCCTGTATCCGCAGACCTACGTGGTGGGTATGGAGCAGGGCCTCGCCCAGGTGCGCGACGAGCTCGTGCGTAAGAACATGGCCGCGGCGTCCGCCTTCCCCTGGGCAAAATGATCCGCATGCGACGGAAGGATTGCGGATCATTTTCGTCCGTCCCGCACCAGCTGCCCTGCTCGCCCGAACGCTCGACATTCGATTGGTTTGACGTATGACGACTTCTTATAAAACGATGGTGGTAAAGATCGGCTCGTCCACGGTGGTGGGCGCCGACGGCAAGGTCAATCGTGCTTTTATCGGCGGCCTGGCCGATCAGGCGGCTGCTCTGCGCAAGATTGGCTGGCGCCTGGTCGTGGTGAGCTCGGGCGCCATCGCGTGCGGATATCCTGTGCTGGGCTTCGACCGCAAGCCGGTGGGCGACCTGCCGAGCCTGCAGGCCTGCGCTTCTGCCGGCCAGTGCATCATCTCGTCTGCCTACGACGAGGAGTTCCATGCGCGCGACCTGCTCACCTCGCTCGTGCTGCTTACGCGCCACGATACGGCGCGTCGCACGTCCTACCTGCACGCGCGCGATGCCTTGCTGCGCCTGGTGGAGCTGGGCGTGGTGCCGGTCGTCAACGAGAACGACACCGTCACCGTCGACGAGATTAAGTTCGGCGACAACGATACGCTCGCGGCCCTTGTGAGCTGCCTGGTCTCTGCGGACCTGTGCGTGACACTTTCGGACATCGACGGCCTCTACACCGCCAATCCGCACGAGGACCCGACGGCAGAGTTTGTGCCGGTCGTGCATAAGATCGATGCGGCGATCATTGCCTCGGCGGGCGATTCGTCGACGTCGGTGGGTACGGGCGGCATGATCACCAAGATCCGCGCGAGCCGCATTTTGATGACGGCGGGCATTCAGAGCGTGATTTGCTCGGGTGAGGAGCCCGATGCACTGGTGCGCCTTGCCCGTGGCGAGAGCGTGGGCACCCTGTTCGATCCGCCGGCGGAGCGCCTGGACATCGCACCCCGCAAGCTGTGGATTGCGCTGGGCGACAAGGCCCACGGTTCGGTAACGGTTGACGAGGGTGCCGCGAAGGCGCTGGTCAGCCGTGGCTCGTCGCTGCTCGCGGTGGGTATTCGTCAGGTCGATGGCGAGTTTGCCGAGGGCGATGTGCTCGACGTGTGCGACCCGAGCGGCATGGTCGTCGCCCGCGGTATCGCCGAGGCCGATTCAGATGTGCTGGAGCTTGCGGCCGGCCGCCGCCAGGACCAGATTGCCAGCAACCGCCTGCTCGCGGACCTGGCAGAGAAGCCCGCGATCCATCGAGATAACTTGATCGTCTTCGCATAACCAATTGACGCTGCAAACGCCCCTAAGCGGCAATCTGACGTTCAATCGTCGGGCATGACCAAAAGGTCAATGCCCTCCTCTTTCACGTCACCTTGCTCGCTTAGGGGCGTTTTCGCTTTCCGTCCTCTACCTGCGATGACGTCATAAACCTGGCACTTGGGGACGTTCCTTATGTGCCGGCACTTTGGGGCACTCCTTCGCTAGAAGACGCGACGTAGGTCTCCGCGGTTGAGGGCTTCGTCGAAGAGGTGCTTGAACACCACGCTGCCGTGCAGGCCGTCGTGCTCAAACTCGTTGGTTACCCAGGCGTGCGAGTTGCCCACGCGGCTGAGCGTGTCGAGCTGCATGCCCGAGTCCACGTACATGTCGTCGAAGTACACCGCAGCCTGGAGCGGCACCTCGTTGCAGGCCAGGCGCTGCGGGTCGTAGATCTTGTCCCAGCTGGTGTCCTCCATCAGCAGGTCCATCGCCGGCTTGAAGGGCTTAAGTTCGGGCATCTGCTCAAACATCCACGGGAACATGGCCTCGCCGGTAAACATGAGCGGGCGCGCGAGGGTGTCGAACTCGGCGCGATGGGCCTTCTCCTCGGCCGCGGCCCAGCGAATCGGCATGGTATCGCCGTCGTCGTAGATGAACTCCTGAAGCGTCCAGTACAGCGGATTCGTGCGCGTGTTGGTACGCTCGAAGGCGCGCACCAAAAAGCTGTCGGACACCGAGACACCGCAGCCCAGCGTGCCGTCGCCGTCAGCAAAAGCGTGATCGATAATCCAGTGCATGCGCTCGAAGCTCGGCTTCATGCCAAAGTCGCTGCCCATAAGCTGCAGGCGCTCTACCGTCATCGGCGAGCCGTCGGGCAGCACGGGCTTCTGTTCTTCGAGCGCATCGGCAAGAGTCGCCACGCGCTCGACGTCGGCGGGGTAGCGGTCGTAATACTGCTGCGTCTTGGCGGCCATGCGCGGGAAGGTGTGCGCGTAGACCTCGCTGGCGCTCGCCGGGACGTGGGGAATGCCGCCGCAGGTAAAGCTCGCCGCCACGCCCTCGGGGAAGAGCGACAGGTAACTCAGCGTCAAAAAGCCGCCGTAGCTCTGGCCGAGCGTGACCCACGGCTTGCCGCCAAAGCCCACCAGGCGCAGATACTCAAAATCGCGCACGATGGAGCTGGCGAGGTGGCGCTTGAGGAAGTCTGCCTGCGAGCGTGCCGCATCGGAGCCGGCGGCCGTCGCGCGCCCGCCCAGAGCCGCGATCGTGCGCCCGTCCACGCAGCTGCTGCGCCCCGTGCCGCGCTGGTCGGGCAGGACGACGCGGAAATGCTTGACGGCTTCTTCGATCCAACCGTCGCTTGTGGGCGACAGCGGACGCGGGCTCTCGCCGCCGGGGCCGCCCTGCAAAAACAGGAGCAGCGGCAGGTCGTCGTTGATGCGGTCGGGCGCGCAGACCACGCGGTAGAAGAGCTTGATGCTCTCGGGCGCGCCGGCGATGGGCGCCGGCATGGCGCCGCGGCGCATGGTGCTGCCGACGGCCAGCAGCATCGGCTCCAGGCCGCGCCAATCGAGGGGGACGTCGATGCTGTGATCCTCGACATAAAGGCTAGGGACATGGTACGAAGTGATGAGGGCCATGCGGTACTTCCGTTCGTTGCGGTGTTTCGTGTTGACCAATTCTACCGCCGCGCGCGAGGGCATGCGCAAATCGGCTACCATGGTGGGTAAACTTCTAGGAGAAAGGGCCGCCCATGTCGGTCGATATAGCCACGTATGTCCACGATCTTGCCGTTGCCGCCAAGGCAGCGTCGGCCTCGCTTGCCACGGCGAGCGACGAGCAGCGCCAGGAGGCCGTGCGCGCTATGGCCGCAGCGCTGCGCGACGGCGTCGACTCCATTGTTGCCGCCAACGAGCTCGATATGTCCGCCGCGCGCGATGCAGGCACCTCTGCCGGCCTGCTCGACCGTCTGCTGCTGACGCCCGAGCGCGTCGAGGGCATGGCCGCCGGCCTGGAGAAACTCGCCGAGCTGCCCGATCCTGTCGGTCGTGTGCTCGACCACCGCGTGCTTGCGAGCGGCGTGGACCTCACCCGCGTGAGCGTGCCGCTGGGCCTGGTCGCCATGGTCTACGAGGCGCGCCCCAACGTGACGGCCGACGCCGCGGGCATCTGCATCCGCACCGGCAACGCCTGCATTCTGCGCGGCGGCTCGCTGGCCTATCACTCGTGTGCCATGATTTCTGAGCTGCTGGCCGATGCGCTCGAGGCCAAGGGCTTCCCGCGCGAGGCCGTCTCGATGATTGAGTCCACCGATCGCGAGGCCACCGGCGAGCTCATGAAGCTCCGCGGTATCGTCGACGTGCTCATTCCGCGCGGTGGCGCCGGCCTGATCCAGCGCTGCGTGCGCGAGTCGCTTGTGCCGGTGATCGAGACGGGTACGGGCAACTGCCATATCTACGTGCACGAATCGGCTGATTTCGATAAGGCGCTCATCATTATCGTCAATGCCAAGACCCAGCGCGTGGGCGTGTGCAATGCCGCCGAGTCGCTGCTCGTTGACCGCGCCGTGGCCGATGCGTTTTTGCCTGCGGTCGTGGCCGTGCTGCACGATCACGGCGTGCTGATCCATGGCGACGAGGCCACCTGCGCCGCGTGTGTCGCCGCGGGCCTTGCCGAGGGCGACGACTACGTTGCCGCGACCGAGGAGGACTGGGGCCGCGAGTATCTGGCGCTCGAGATGAGCGTGAAGGTCGTGGCTGACGAGGACGAGGCCATCGCGCACATCAACCGCTACGGCACCATGCATTCCGAGGCCATCGTTGCCGAGGACGAGGCCGCCTACGAGCGCTTCCTGGATGCGGTCGATGCTTCGGCCGTGTACGCCAACGCCAGCACGCGCTTCACCGACGGTGGCGAGTTTGGCCTGGGCGCCGAGATTGGCATCTCGACTCAAAAGCTCCACGCCCGCGGACCCTTTGCCGCCGAGGCCCTCACCACCTACAAATACAAGCTCCGCGGCACCGGCCAGGTCCGTCCCTAAACCTACCAAAAAGGGACAGGTTTATTTGGGCAGGTTTTATCTGCGGTTTTGCCGGGCACACGTTCGCCCGGCTTTTTTCTCCTCAAACCTTTTCTGCCTTTCGGCTTGAGCCGCGGCGATATACGATAGTGACACCGTGTCCTAGCACCGAATCACCAGGAGGTATTGCCATGTCCCAGACGCTTTCCGCCGGAATCACCCGCGACCGCGCGTTCGAACTGCTCAACGAGCACAACAAGGACCCGTTCCACATCACCCACGGTGAGACCGTCGAGGGCACCATGCGCTATTTTGCGCGCGAGTTCGACCCCGAGAACGAGGAGTTCTGGGGCATCGTCGGCCTGCTGCACGACTTGGATTGGGAGGAGCATGAGGACGACCCCATGAACCACACCATCTATGCGGCCGAGATCCTTGAAGGCGAGGGCGCATCGCCCGAGCTCATCCGCGCTATCCAGACGCACACGTCCGATTTCAATGCTTCACTGCCTAAGCCCGAACTGCAGATGGAGAAGATTCTGTTTGCCTGCGACGAGCTCACCGGCTTGATCGGTGCCGCCGTCATCATGCGCCCAAGCAAGAGTGTCATGGACTTTACGACCAAGTCGCTCAAGAAGAAGTTCAAGGACAAACGCTTTGCCGCCGGCTGCTCGCGCGACGTGATTTCGCAGGGCGCCGAGATGCTGGGCTGGGAGCTCCCCGAGCTCTTTGACCGCACCATCGCGGCCATGCAGTCCTTCGCGCCCGACCGCGACACCTTCCAGGCCTAACCTGCCAAAAAGGGACAGGTTTATTTTTGGCATGTTTTATCTGCGGAAACGCCTCCGTTGTAGTTCTTAGCTGCGGAGGCGTTTCCGTTTTCTTGTGACGCCTCGGGACTATTCTGTCGTTGCCGGCAGGTGACTATGCGGCATTCTTTATAATCCACGTTCCCAACCCGGTTAATAACTGAACCTGTTTGATCGTCAGCCCTTCTTTTCGAAGGGCCAGTATCGCTTCGTTGCGAAGTGCCTTGGAGATGGATTTGAGTTCTGTGGGCGCACATCCCGCGACGTTTTGCACGACTGCCGCACCAAATTCACTTAGATCTTCCTCTCGCACTTTTGCCGTTGCGCTCGGACGATAGGGCAGCGTGGGTACACTTTTCATGAACTTGAGATATGAGCGCGGCGTCGGAAAAAGTGCGTCGACAACGTCCCCGGTGACATGCGGCCGAGACCTTGCTCCCATTAGGTACTCACGATGGCTGCTCCATGGATAGTCGTCATATGTCGCCAGTCCTGCTTTTTGAGGATTCAAATGAATATATCGAATTGCTTCGAGCAGATACTCCTCCGATTTAATCGGCGAATCCCAGAAGCGCTCCTGAAATACGTGGCCGATATGACCCGCGCGTGCATTGTACCTGCCCGCATACGATACGGCTATCGCGTGCATCGCGTCGCTCTTGCGGTCGTCCGGATCGTCGACGAGCAGATGAATGTGATTTCCCATAAGGCACCAAGCGATAAGCTCAATATTGTGTTTGGGGAGGATCGCATCGAGGATTTGAAGCAAGGCGATTCGGTCCTCGTCACCGTCAAACAGCAATTGCCCTCCGTTCCCGCGCAATGTGACGTGGAAAAAACCAGTCGGTGACTTTGAACGAGGTTTTCTCGGCATGGCCCCTCCTTTTAGCTCGGATGGGCTGAAGATACCTTATTGGGAGGTATTGGTTGTCGAGATTCAGTTCACCGACTATAGCTGCTACCTGCCGAAATGTTATTGCGTTTTCAAATTGATGCTTTTTAATGGTAATTGAGCGGGGTGAGAGCCCTCGATGCGGATGTGGACGTTGCCAGCGTCGAGCTGGATTGTTCTTGTGTGAAGACGTCGCAAATGGGCTTCACGCATTTCTACGTAGATAGAAAAATGGCCGGGCGCTCAAAATAAAACGGAGCGCCCGGCCATTTACTAATTGTTCATCGACGTTTGGCCAGATAAAACCTGCCAAAATAAACCTGTCCCTTTTTGGCAGGTTAGTTAAGGGCGGCTTGGGCTAGGCGGGCTTCGGCGTCCTCTTCGGTGACGCCCAGGGCCACGGCGAACTCCTCTATGGAGCGGCGCTTGGCCTCCTTAAGTACGCGCATGTAGTAGGAGCTGGGCTTTTTATCAGCTTCCTCGGCCTGGCGAATGCGGTACATCATGGTCTTTGCCACGCGGACCGTCTCGGGCGCGCCCAGCTTGAGCTGCTGCTTAAAGTGCGTCTCCTCAAGCGAGCTGTTACGCTCGGTAAAGGTGTCGCACTCCAGCTCGTCATAGTGGCTCAGCAGGTGCTCGGCATCTTGCTGGGAGATGGCGGCATGCAAACGATCGGCCTGCGCCACGGGGTACATGAGGATCGTCTGCGCATGTCCCTGCTTGGTCTCGAGCAACAGCATGGGCTGCGGCGTGTCGTCCCTAAAACCGACGACGGTGCAGACTCCCTGACCCGGATGAATGACGTGTTGACCGATTGAGAACATGCTACCTCCAACTTATACGAATTTGCGTATGTCTAGAATACCACGCTGACGTGCGGAAACCCTTACTTTATGCAGGAAAAGCACACAACTCCGATAGGTAAGAGTATTCGATAAAAGACACAGCTCATTCACACCTTTATGCATTTTCAACGCGTGCATAATCTGCAGGCAGACCGGCATCTTTGAGAGACTCCATACAAGCTGTAGTCAATTTTGTGCATATGCAATTTCGATTGGCTTTACCCTGCGATAGTGCCCGTCGCTTGTGATAGAGTGCTACAAACTCTGGCTTTTGCCCTACGAGTGACCAAGAGCTCGGGGGCTTTAACACAAGGAGGATCTATGCCCGAGAAGATTGAAGAGCTGGTACGCGCTGCGCTTGCTGCGGCCCAGGAGGCCGGCGACCTTTCCGCATTTGAACTTGACGATTGCGCTATCGAGCGACCGGCTGACACTTCTCATGGCGAGTGGACCTCTACCATGGCCCTGAAGTCCGCCAAGCTGGCCCACTGCGCCCCGCGCAAGATCGCCGAGGCCATCGTTGCCCATATGCCCGAGGATCCCGCGATCGAGAAGGTTGAGATCGCAGGCCCCGGTTTCATCAACTTCTACCTCTCCGTTGCCGTCAAGAATGCCATCTTTGGCGAGGCTCGCGAGAAGGGCATGGACTTCGCTAAGTCCAACGTCGGTGGTGGCCTGAAGACCCAGGTTGAGTTCGTTTCCGCCAACCCCGTCGGCCCCATGCACATCGGCCACGGCCGCTGGGCCGCGCTGGGCGATTCGCTCTGCCGCGTTATGGACCACGCCGGTTACGACATCCAGCGTGAGTTCTACATCAACGACCACGGCTCTCAGATGAACACCTTCGGCAACTCCATCAGCACGCGCTATATGCAGCTTGCCGACATCATCGCCAAGCAGGGCGTTGATATCGACGAGGCTCACAAGCTGCTGATCGCCGACCGTGACGCCTTCGTTGCCGACGAGAACGACGAGCATCCCGAGACCCATCCGTATCAGGACAACTTTGCCGAGACCCTGGGCAAGGACTCCTACGGCGGCGACTACATCATCGACGAGGCCGCCGAGTTCTGGCGCACCGACGGCGACAAGTGGGTCGACGCCGATCCGCAGGAGCGCATGGAGAGCTTCCGCGAGCGCGGCTATGTGAAGATGGTCGACAACATGCGCGACCTCTGCCACGCCGTCAATTGCGACTTCGATCGTTGGTACTCCGAGCGTTCGCTGTACGTGAAGGACACCGAGGGCGAGACCGCCGGCACCTCCGCCGTCGACCGCGCTTTTGAGAAGCTCGACAAGATGGGCTACCTCTACACCAAGGACGGCGCCCTGTGGTTCCGCTCCACCGACCTAGGCGACGACAAGGACCGCGTCCTGATCAAGTCCGATGGCGAGTACACCTACTTCGCCTCCGACGTTGCCTATCATTGGGACAAGTTCCAGCGCGTCGACCACGTCATCGACATTTGGGGTGCCGACCACCACGGCTACATCGAGCGCGTCCGCTGCGTCTGCGACGCTCTCGGCTATCCCGGCAAGTTTGAGGTTCTGCTGGGCCAGCTCGTCAACCTGCTGCGTAATGGCAAGCCCGTTCGTATGTCCAAGCGCAAGGGCACCATGGTGACCCTGCAGGAGCTCGTCGACGAGGTCGGCTCTGACGCCGCCCGCTACACGCTCATCTCCAAGAGCTCCAACCAGATGGTCGACTTCGACATCGAGGCCGTTAAGAAGCGCGACAACTCCAACCCGGTCTATTACGTGCAGTATGCTCACGCCCGCGTGTGCTCCATCCTGCGCCGTGCCGCCGACGTAACGCCTGAGCAGGCCGACGAGATGGGCATGAAGGCCGTTGCCGCCAAGGCCATCGGTGAGAACGTCGATTACTCGCTGCTGACCGACCCGACCGAGCTCGCCCTTTCGCGCAAGCTCAACGAGCTCACCGACCTGATCGCCAGCTGCGCTCGCGATCGCGCTCCGTTCCGTCTCACCCACTTTGCCGAGGAACTCGCCGGTGACTTCCACAGCTTCTACGCTGCCTGCCAGGTGCTGCCGAGTGAGGGTCGTCCCGTCGACCCCGAGCTTTCGCGTGCCCGTCTGGCCGCTTGCGACGCTGTCCGCGTGACGCTCGCCCTGGTGCTCACCCTCGTTGGCGTTTCCGCGCCCGAGCAGATGTAATCTGCGGGTCATTTGACCGTACAGACTTGGTTTAACTGAGCCCTATAAGCCCGATCTCCCACGGAGGTCGGGCTTTTTTCGCATATGCCGACGTATTGACAAATTTTGAACTGCTGGAAATACGAAACTATGCCGGTTTACTACGATGAATTGAGGAATTCCAACCACGCCGGCTTTTCGCTAAAAAGTGCAGGGCATCTACCTGCGGTTTTAGTTCAACAAGTTTCGGAGTGGTCGCGGTTGAGCGATTCATCGTAGTAAACCGCCATAGTTTTGGCGGAGGCAGTCAGATTTGTGAGTGGTAAACCAAAGAGTGTCCCTTTTGACTAGTCGTTTATGAACGTCCCCGATGACTAAGTTGCAGGTGACGGCGGTTGTGTTAAACTAACGCTGCGTAGTTGACGCAATCATCTCGATACAGATCAATGATGTCCGTCGTTTTGAACGGAACTAGACTGTTTAGCCGCCCTGAAGGTTTATGCAGGGAGCATGTGATCACAGGGCTTGAAAAGAAAGTTGAGCAAACACTGTGTCTGATCAACAGCAAGAAAACGAAATAACGACGACGCAAGCCGCTCCCGCTGCACCGGTTGTGTCGGACCAGGTCGCGGCGCCCGCGCAAACCTCGACTCCTGAGACGCCTAAGGCTGCAACGGCTGAGAAGGCCGTGCCTGCAACTGGTGAGGAGGCTGCTCCGGCAAAGCCCAAGCGCACGCGCCGCACGGCCAAGCCTGCCGCTGACGGCGAGGAGGTCACCAAGCCAAAGCGCCGTACCACGCGCACGACGCGCGCCAAGCTCACCGTTGCAGCTGACTCCTCGGCGCCGATTTCCGATGAGGTCGCGCAGGCACGTGCGTTGGCGCAGATTAGCGAGGCTCAGGTGGTGCGCGCCCGCCGTCGTGCTGCCGAGCGCGAGGCCGCGGCTCTGACCGAGCTTGCAGCTCCGTCTGTGCCCGAGACGCCTGCCGCCACCGAGACTCCTGTCGCCGACCAGCCGACCGAGAAGCCGGTACCGCGCGCACGCCGTCGCACGGCTGCTAAGGCCGAGCAGGTTGCTGAACAGGTAACCCCCGAGCTCACTGAGGCTTCGGTCCGTTCCGCGGCAGGGGAGGGCACATCGCCTGTTGAGCCTGCTGCGCCTGTCGAGGCCAGCGAAGTTCCCGTTGTCGATCCGGCTTTGCGCCCGCACCGTCGCGGTCGCAAGCTCAAGGCCTTCGTCGAGGCAGAGAAGGCCGCAGCCGCAGCTGCAGCCGCTCGGGATGCTGCGGCGACCGCCGAGTCTGCAACCGCTGCCGATGCACCCGTCCAGGATGCTACGACTTCCGAGGCCGCTCCCGCCGATGCCGAGCCCGCCGACGTCCGTCCCGGTCGCAGCCGTCGTACTGCTGCTAAGCGCACGTCCAAGGCCAAGGCTGCCAAGAAGGGTGCGTCCGAGGATTCTGCCGAGACGACCGCCGATGCGTCGACTGATGTCGCCGAGGCCCAGGACGTCGAACAGCCTGCGTCCGAGAAGCCCAAGCGCGGTCGCAAGAAGTCCGTTAAGGCCAAGGCCGCCGAGCAGCATGCTGATGTCGAAGCGCAGGTTGATTCTGGCGCCGAGGCCAATGACGCCGCTACGGCCAATGTTGACACCACCGCAACCGATGGTGCCGCCCCCGCCGAGGGCGAAGACGGCGCTCGCCCCAACCGTCGCCAGCACAAGCGCAACGAGGAGCGCAACGAGCGCAAGGACGAGCGCAACAACGACCGTCGCAACCGCCAGCGCGATCGCAAGCAACGCAACAAGGAGCGTAATGCCGCTCCCACCGAGCCCACGCTTTCGCGCGAGGAGCTCGCGGCCATGAAGGTCGCCGAACTTCGCGAGAAGGCCAAGGAGTTCGAGATCGAGACGACCGGCAAGAAGAAGGCCGAGCTCGTCGAGGAAATCTACGTCACCGCTGCGAAGGCTGAGGGCTTCCGCGATATCAAGGGCATTCTGCAGATTCGCCCGGACAGCTCCGGCATCATCCACGCCCATGGCTACATGAAGTCCAACGACGACGCCTTCGTGCCCGCTTACCTCATCCGCTCCGCGCGCCTGCGCACGGGCGACGTCATCGAGGGCTCGCTGCGTCCTTCGCGCGGCGGCGACAAGCGCGCCGGCCTCGCCAAAATCACGACCGTCAACGGTCTGGACCCCGAGCAGATTCGCAATCGCCCCAAGTTTGGTGACCTCACCCCGGTCTATCCCAACGAGCCGCTGCGCATGGAGCACGGCAAGGACTCCATTACCGGTCGCGCCATCGACATCGTGTCGCCGATCGGCAAGGGTCAGCGTGGCCTGATCGTGTCCCCGCCTAAGGCCGGCAAGACCACGATCCTCAAGAAGATCTGCCAGTCTATCTCGATTAACAATCCCGAGGTGCACCTCATCTGCCTGCTCGTCGACGAGCGCCCCGAAGAGGTCACCGATATGCAGCGTTCCATCAAGGGCGAGGTTGTGGCGTCGACCTTCGATATGCCCGCCGACAACCACACTCGTGTGGCAGAGCTCGTCATCGAGCGCGCCAAGCGCATCGTGGAGCTGGGTGGCGACGTCGTGGTGGTGCTCGACTCCATCACGCGTCTTGCCCGCGCCTACAACTTGGCGGCGCCCGCCTCGGGCCGCATCCTTTCGGGCGGCGTCGATTCGGCGGCCCTGTATCCTCCCAAGCGCTTCCTGGGCGCAGCCCGTAATATCGAGAACGGTGGCTCGCTCACCATCCTGGCTTCTGCCCTCATCGACACCGGTTCCAAGATGGACGAGGTCATCTTTGAGGAGTTCAAGGGCACCGGCAACATGGAGCTTAAGCTCGACCGCGACCTGGCCGACCGTCGCATCTTCCCGGCTATCGACCCCGTTGCCTCCGGTACGCGTAATGAGGACCTGTTGGTCGACGAGCAGATGCGTCCGTTTGTCTTTGGTCTGCGTCGCATTCTTGCCGGCATGAACAACACCGAGCGCGCAGCCGCGTCGTTTATCAAGGGTCTTAAGGGCACCAACACCAACCAGGAGTTCCTGGTGCGTTCGGCTAAAAAACACAGCGACTACGAGCAGACGTTCTAGGTTGTCATCCACACGCAGCGATAGTCATCAATGCGATAAAGGGTCGGGGCTTTGAGCCTCGGCCCTTTTCTATATCGCCGCTCCGCGCTTTTTTGACCATAAGACTGACAAGCAGCAGGTTTCCCGTTTCAATCCGACATCGTCGCTTGCAATCGGCAGGGCGGTTTCGCATAATAGCTTTTAAGCTTCGCGACGGAAAACGCAGATGAAACGAACCATATACCGTTGCTTTGGGGCATAGCCCCGCTTCATCTTCTCTCGCGCAGCCAACTGAATGATGCGATTTGGGTGCTGGAAGATGGGGAGAGCTCATGGCTTCTTCTGATGCAACACAACGAGCAGTTCTTGCCGGACTTTCGTGCGGGATCGGCCTTGCCGCTCCCGTGGTTATGTATGCCGCGACGCTGCCGTTTTCGTCGGTGAACGAGACGGTCGTGGCGGGTGCGGTTCCCTTCGCCGTGGGCGCGGTGGCGGGCGTGGGTATCTATGCCGCCTCGCTGGGTATCTCCGAGTATCGTGCGCAGCGTGAAGAGCGTCTGTTCCAGCCCGATGCCATGGGCGGTGCCGCCAATCTCAATCAGCATCAAAGCGAGTTCAAGACCGCCTCGATTCCAGCTCAGCAGCAGGATGCGATTCCATACGCTGCGGCTTCTGCTTCTCAGGCTCAGTCGGAGCAGTCTACCTCGGCATTCCTTTCCGGCCTGACTGGTGCGTTCCAGCGCCGTCATGCCGATGATGGTGTCCCTACCATCGCTCGAGCCGTAGATGCTATGGACGAGGCCGAGGCTTGGTCCATGATCGACAGCATACTCGACGACGATTCGCCGGTTAGCTGCGACCCTGCGCGCTCGCGCGACGTCTATCAAGTCGCCATCGACGAGCTCACCAACGGCGGGCAGACCGGCTCCTTCAATCGCGATGACATCGCCGCCGCGGCACGCGCCGTGTCGGGCTCCCAGGCCGCCCCTGCGGGCAGCACGGCGGCTTTCGTGGCACTCGTTGCCAACGCGGCAGCCAATAACGCCTACAGCGCCACCTCGGCGGACGCGAACGCTTCTGCCGATAATTCGTACGTTGATGAAGCCATGACCGCGGACGAGGAGGCCGTTGCCGCCCGCCGTGCCGCCGAAAGCTCGCTTTGGGGCGCTCCTGCCCAGCAGCAGGCGGCTGAGGCTGCGCCGTACAACGCAAACCTCGCCAGCATGCCTATCATCTCCGGTGCCGCGGACATCGATCTCGATGACCTCGATGAGCCTGCAGCCATCACCGCATCGATTGATGCCCAAGATCGCATCGACACCGGCGACCTTCCGGACGCTTCGCTCGAGGTTGATGTCCCCATGGCCGATTACTCGGGCCACGAGGACATGTGGGCCGCCGCCACCGCGATTCTGGATGAGATTGACGAGCCTGCTCCTGTTGCAGCCCCCGCTCCCGTCACTGCCCCTCAGCCTGCTGCCCCCGCCTATGTCGGCCGTCACAGCGCTGTGTTCCCCGAGGATACTGCCCGCATCTCGCGCGAGAGCATCGAGCGAGCCGAGGCTATTGCCGCCGGCATTATGGAAAATCGTCGTCACGAGCGCGTCAATCAGATCCTCGAGGAAGAGATCGAGCGCCTGCAGTCCTCTACCGCCAAGCGTACGGGCCGTGCCTATCTGAGCGTTATCGAGGGCGGTACCGCCAGCTTCGCGCCGCTCCGCGCGGAGGCATAACTTCTGCATGGTTAAGATCAATCGAAAATGGGCGGTTGTGACCTGCCTGATGGCGCTCTTGATCTGGGGCAATTCGCTGGTTCCCGGCTCGGGGTCGGGCTCGCTGAGCCTAACGGTCATGGAAGCTATCCGCGGTTTCCTGCGTGGCGTGGGACTTCCATATGCATGGGTGACCAACTTTGTTGTTCGCAAGTGCGCGCATTTTACCGAGTATATGGTGCTCGGCATCCTGGCAACGCATGCCTTTGATTATGAGGGGCGGCGCACCTTTGACGTGCTGCTGCCCACGGCGGTGTTCCTGCTGCTGATTCCTTCGATCGACGAGACGATTCAGCTCTTTGTGCCGGGACGCGCCGGCATGATCACCGATGTGATGATCGACTGCTGTGGAGCGGCAACGGGTGTTGTGCTCCGATATCTCTTACGGTCGCTGATGTGCGCCAGAAAAGCCGCCTAGGACGTATTGTTTGGTCCTAGGCGGCCTTTTTTATTTGAGGGCTTATATGAGGCGTGGTGGCGTCGTTCCTTAGGTCGGATTTGCCGGGCGCGCCACGCCCTGCGGGTGCGTCTGCTACTGAAGCGCCTGAGCGCCCAGGGCCAAGCAGCCCATAATGCCCTGTTTGCCCTCGAGGCTGTTGTTGACGATGTAGCTATCGATGTCGGCCATCTCGGGCGTGACGATGTAGCCGTTGAGCATCTCGGCGCACTTTTTGCGCGCGAGCGGCACGATGGGGGTGTGGTCGGCCACGCCGCCACCGATGACGATCTTCTGCGGTGCGTAGCATAGGATGTAGGTCATGAGCGCCTGCGCCAGATAGCCGGCGAGCAGGTCCATGGCCTCCGGGTCATCGGCCATCTCTCCGGCGCTCTTGCCACCCCAGCGCTTTTTGACGCCGGGACCGGCGATAAGGCCCTCGAGGCAGTTGTCGTGGAAGGGGCAGCCGCTGTGCTCGCCAATGGTGTCGCGCGGGTCGCGCGTGACCAGGATGTGGCCGGCCTCGGGATGCATCATGCCGTGCACGAGCTTACCGCCCGAGAGCACGCCGGCGCCCACGCCGGTACCGATGGTCAGATACACCACGTCAGTGAGGCCCTGGGCGCAACCAAAGGTGACCTCGCCCAGGCAGGCGACGTTGACGTCGGTGTCGTAGCCGCAGGGAATATTGAGCTCGTTTTGGATGGTGCCCAGCAGGTCAAAGTAGCGCCATGCCGTTTTGGGCGTCTCCAGGATCTTGCCGTATTGGGGCGAGGCAGGGTTGACTGCGGTGGGGCCAAAGGCGCCGATGCCCAGCGCGGCGATGCCCTTGTCGGCAAACCATGCGTTGACGGCCTCAACGGTCTCCTGCGGGGTCGTGGTCGCAATCTGCTCGCGTTCCAGGACCGTGCCGTCTGCATAGCCCGTGGCGCAGACCATCTTGGTGCCGCCGGCCTCGAGCGCTCCGATAAGCTGCTGCTCTGCCATAGTATTCCTCTCTGGGACGAGGTACTTCTTCTCTAAAGTATAGCGCTCTAAACCATTTAAGAAAGCGCTATAAAAAGAAGCCTCGTGGCCCAACGGGTTCACGAGGTTTCTTTATTGCCTTTAGTTACTGACCGTCCTTACCCGCGCGGCTCGATTTTATCACGCAGGGACTTGAGGTTTTCGAGTGCAGCGTTAAGCGTTTCGTCTCGCTTGGCAAAGTGGAAGCGGATGAGGTGGTTGACGGGCTCGCGGAAGAAGCTTGAGCCGGGCACGGCGCCCACGCCCACCTTGGACGCGAGGTCCTCGCAGAAGTCGAGGTCGCTGTCGTAGCCAAACTCCGAGATATCCATCATCACGTAGTAGGCGCCCTGCGGCACGTTATGCTCAAGACCGATGCTATCGAGCCCCTGGCAGAACAGGTCGCGCTTGGCGGTGTAGAGGTCGAGGACCTCCTGGTAATAGCTGTCGTCGAAGTTGAGGGCGGTGACGACGGCCTCTTGCAGGGGAGCGGCGGCGCCTACGGTGAGGAAGTCGTGGACCTTTTTGATGCGCTCGGTGATTTCGGCGGGAGCGATGGTGTAGCCCAGGCGCCAGCCGGTGATGGAGTAGGTCTTGGACAGCGAGCTGCAGCTGATGGTGCGCTCAAACATGCCGGGCAGCGTGGCCATGTACACGTGCTCGTGGGGCGCGT
>DBEWTI010000091.1:0-31778 GCA_048205975.1 Collinsella sp. | reverse complement strand
TAGGCACGGGAGCCTCCCAACCTCGTTGCGGCGCGGCTGCGCCTCTGGCACTTCAACAACATTGTCGCAGCCCCGACCCGCGGTCACGAGCGGGGGCTCCTGTCGTTTCCGTGCCCCTGGATTGGGTCATAGTGTCTGTCGTTGCCAAAACATTGGAGAGTAGTCATTGGGGACGTTCTTAAACGACTAGTCAAAGGGGACACTCTTGCTGCACTTGACACTTGGGGACGTTCCTTTTCTGCCGGCAGTTTGGGACACTCCTGATGCGGTCATTGGGGACGTTCTTAAATGACTACTCAGGATGAGCATCCAAAAATCCACGCTCGTTCGATTGGCGCATGTCTACGCAGCGTAGGTTGTCGAGCCTGGCCTTCAAATGGATACTGACTGTCGAACCGGTTCACTCCATTTCTTCAATTTGATTGGACAGCCCATGAACCAGACACGGCAAACCAATGCTTCCCATACTTTTTTGGCAGCGCATGCCATCAAGCAGCTGCGCGAAGAGCGCGGCCTCACCCAGCGCGCCCTGGCGGAAAGCCTTGGCGTGACCGATAAAGCCGTCAGCAAGTGGGAATCCGGCCGCGGCCTTCCCGACATTTCCCTCGTTGAGCCTTTGGCCCAGAGACTCGGCATAAGCGTGGCTGAGCTTTTGGCTGGTGACATTCGGGCCAACGCCAACCGTGCAGGCAATATGCTCAAAGGCGTCTTTTACGTTTGCCCTATCTGCGGAAACGTTGTGCACGCGCTCGGAGAAGGCAGCTTTAGCTGCTGTGGCTCCACGATGTTTCCCCAGGAGGCCGAAGAGCCGGACGCGGACCACGCCTTTTCCATCGAGCGCATCGAGGACGATTGGTACGTCACGCTCGATCATCCCATGACCAAGGATCACTACATTAGCTTTGTGGCATATGCGACTATGGACGGCATCTGCTTTAAGAAGCTCTATCCAGAGCAATCGGTGCAGCCGCGCTTCCATATTACCGGGCGCGGCAGGATATATCTTTACTGCAACCAACACGGACTCTTTACGTCGCTGACGCCTCGCAAATAACGGCTGTCTATCCGCCCTCCTCATGCGTTCCCAGGGGACCCAAAATGAGCGTGGATAATCTCCCGGGTTTGGCCTGTGTGCGGGCTCAAAGTGGGAGATTATCCACGCTCGTTATCTGAGTGTCCAAAAATCCACGCTCGTTATATTTGGCTGGGCTGCGATGCCTATCTAATCGGCTCGGCGTCTTCCCTGAGAATCGAAAGATACTCCTCATACCCGTACTGCCGGTATCTCTGTCTTGACTCGTCGAGCGGACGGAGGATACCCAATTCTTCAAATGATTTGACGAGCGAGCTCGCGGTACTCCTGCCGATATCGAGTTGGGCAGCGATAAATGCGGTGTCGATGATGGGATGCTCTTCAAGAATGCCCAACAGCCTTTGCCCGTTTGCAGCAGTCCTTCCGAGATTTTCTGTAATGGTTGCTGTGGAACGGTTATGGAGGTCAACAAGGTTTTTTAAAGACCCTACCGAGTCCTTCGCACTCTCGAGAAGACTGGTGCAGAAAAACTCTATCCATTCCTCGTAAGTGCCTCGCTCCCTTACGGATGTGAGTTGCCGGTAGTACTCGCTTCGATTTTTCTTGAACTGGAACGATGGATAGAACAAGCAAGAATGAAGAACGCCATCATTGATGAGCATAAGTGTAATGAGAAGCCTGCCCAGGCGACCGTTTCCGTCTAGGAATGGATGGGCAGTTTCAAATTGGTAATGGACGAGCGCCGCCCGCACAATCGGATCCATTTCGATTTGAGGCTCATTGATAAAGCTTTCGAGGTCCTGGAGCGTGTTACTCAAATCTTCAATGTTTGGAGGGACAAACGATGCGGTTGCAATGGTGCAGCCTGAGGGGCCAATCCAGTTTTGTGAGGAGCGCAGCTCGCCTGGATTCTTCTCCGTTCCACGCACTCCGTCCAGCAGGACCGCATGAACCTGCCTGAGAAGTCTTGTGCACAGGGGCATCTTTTTGAGCAGTTCTACGCCGCGGTCGACAGCACGGACGTAATTCACGACGTCTGCGAGATCTTTATGATGGAGTTGTGTTTGCGATGGACTAAGTAGGTCGTCAAACGTGCACTGGGTCCCCTCAATTTGCGAAGAAAGGAGTGCTTCTTTGCGCACGTACATTGTCAGATACATGTCGGCGTTGGGAACAAAGTAGAGCATGCCTTCAAGCTCTCCAAGCTTTCGTGAGCATGCGGAAAGTGTGCGATAGGTTTCCTCGGTGAGGTTTAGCTGCCTCAATGATTGCAAGGGCGTTGGCAAAAACGAATAGTAAGCCAATTTCCCCGATAGATTATTGCGGAGCGTTCCCTGGCCGTTCTCCTCGATTTGCATCGCGCCCTCCATATCTTTAATGCCGGAAACTCGTCATTAGGCTAATCATATCAATTCTAATAACGAGTTTATGGCGAAAATAGTTATTAGAGTTGATTTGAATAATCTAATGACGAGAAGTCGTTATTACTTTGGTGCAAGGTGGTCGAGTGGTCCCTCGGGCACAGAGGAAAACGGATCATTCAACACGAGCGCGGATAATCTCCCGGTTTTGGCCTGTGTGCGGGCTCAAAGTGGGAGATTATCCACGCTCGTTATCTGAGTGTCCAAAAATCCACGCTCGTCGCTACTTGAGCCCGGGGAGGCGGGTGTAGGGGAACGAGCGCTCTAAGAACTCGGAGCAGCGGGCGTAATCTTTGGCAAAGTAGCTGCTATAGAGCGAATCGAGTACGTATTGCACGGCGATATGGCTGGCGAACTGCGTGATGCGGTGGGTCATGCTCTCGTGGTCGCTTACCGTGAGATAGGCGGCAAAGCCGGGGTGAATGCGGGCGCAGTACGGTGTGCCGATGACGATGACCGGGACATGTCGACTGCTAAGGATCGGCAAGATCTCCCTGAGGTTGGGGGCAAGGCCGCTGTAGGAGATGACGATTGCCACATGGTCGGGACCCGAGGCGAGCGCCGTGCGCACCTGCGCCTCGACGCTGTCGTGGCACGTCGCGCTTTTGCCGGCGGAAAGCAGGCGATCGCGGAACATTCCCGCTGGATACAGGTTATGCGAGCCCGTGTAGATGTCCACGGTGCCGGCGCGCATGATGAGCTTGGCGGCGTGGTCGAGCTGTGCAGGGTCGAGCAGCTCCTGCGTTTCGGCCAAGGTGGTCTGGTAGAGCCCCTCCATGCGTTCCATCACCTGCGCAGGGGTGGAGGTGGCATCGAAGGGAAAGTTGATGTCCACGTCGCGCCGGTTGCCCGCCTCGGTCGCCTGACGGATGAGCTCGACCTTGAGGTCTTTGAATCCCTCGAGGCCGAGCTTTTTGCAAAAGCGGTGCACGCTCGCGACCGAAACATTGGTGCGGGCGGCAAATTCCTTGATGGAGAGTCCGCGGACGTCTTCGCCCATGGCAAGGGCCGAGATGCCGAGCTGTTGCTCGGTAGGGGTAAGGCCCTGTGCCTCGGAAATCTTGCGTTTGATATCCATGCGAACTCCCACACTCAACAAACCTGCCAAAAAGGGACAGGTTTATTTTGGCAGGTTTTGCCCGCAAAGGGTAACGGGACCGAGGATGCCGCTCGGGGCGACGGGTTCGGTGAGGGCGAAGATGTCGGGAATCGCATGATCGAGCGTGTTGATGACGTCGACGGTGAGTTCGTGCGTGCCGGCGGCAAGAGGATCGATGGCAAAGCAATAGGGCGGACAGATGCGTGTGCCGAGTGGGTGTCCGTCGAGCGTAAGTGTCGCGACTTCGTAGACATCTCCCAGGTCGATTGTGGCATCGGCAAGGTCGTTCGCCAGCTCGAACAACGTGCGATAGCGGAACGTCCCGCATGCATTGGGGAATCGCTCGGCCGTGAGATCGCACAAGTGCTCGAGTTCCTGCGGGGCGCCAAAGGTTCCGCCGCCGGCAGGGGAGAGGGCGACGGTCCAAGGGCCGTTGATGTCGAGGGCGAGCGCATCGCTCGAGCCCATGTCCGCGCCGTCCCCGGACTCAAGCTCGCCGTCCGTCTCCAAGGCAACGAAGCAGCTCTCGAAGGGTGCGAGCTCAAGCGTTCCGTCAAACGCAACGGGATCGGTGCCATTCAACAGGTCGAGGCGCGTGCCGCAAAGTCGCTCGCCTTGCGCGAGTTTAACTGTGCAGCCGATGCGCTCGTGTGGGTGCTCGTTGACCAGCATGACGTAGGTCTCGCCGGCGCGATCGTAACGAAGCGCGCGCAACCAGGGCTGGGGCGTGTCGGTGACAACCGTCTGCAGCCCAACGCCCACCAGCACGCCCGCCATATCGGCAAGCGGAGTCGCTGCAAGTTCACCCAGTTCAACCACGCCATCGGCGTCGTAAAGCGCACTTGGCACCTCGTCGACGGCGAGGACCATAACTCCCGCATCCATCATGCGCCTTACGGCCTGCGCCGTCGCCGAGCCAATAAACGAAGCTCCTGGCATAACAAACGTCTGGTAACGACAATCGTTTACGGTAAGCATTCCATCAGCAATCGAAACCTCGTAACGGCCCTCATCCTCAAAAGCCTCGGCAGGCACAAAATCAAAGTCGATCTGCGCACGCGTGAGCTCGGCAGCCATGCGCTCGATGGGCATGGCATCGCCCGCCCACTCGGCGTCGGCATGGTACAGGATAGCGACGGGACGCGTGGCGCTGCCTCCCGAAAGCGGCGTGGCCGTGCGGTTCATATAGCTCATGAGCTGGCCAAAGTGTGGCCATTGCGGATTGTTGCCGTGTGCGTAAAAGTGCGGTGGGCAGTCCCAATCGGGGAAGGGCGCCATGCTAAACGCGTGCGGCGTAAACCAGTTAATACCGCGGACGAGCATGTGGTCGGCGATCCATTTCATCTCGCGCAGGCCCTCGTGCCAACCGAAGGCGCCGAAGACCTCGGCCATGCAGCGCCCCTGCTTTTTTGGGTCGAGGCGCGCGGCCGAAGAGCCCAGCTTGGCAAGCGCGTAGGTAAAGAACTCCATGTTCCACGCGCCGCGGAAGTAGCTGTAGCGCCCGTGGTCGATGCCGGGGGCGAGCTGGTTGATGACAACGTCGATGCCCGCCATATCCTGCCCGGCGACCGCGCGGAAGTAGTGTCCGGCGCCCTGGCCCAGGCGCGTGTGGCAACTCTTGTCCTCAATCACATGTCCGATATGCATGACGCCGTGCTCGCGACACCAGTCGCCAATCTGCTCGTCAAAGCATGCACGGTAGAGTTGCGTGGCAATGTCCATGTAGGTGTGACGGACTCGGGCGCCATCTGCCTCGCGTGTCCAAAGGCCGTGTAGCTTGGTGAGCCAGCTCGCGCCCAACGCCTCGTGCAAACGGCGGGCAAGCTCGTCCGACCACGGCAGCGCCAGGTCGCCTCTTCCGATAAAGCTGCTGGTAGAGGCGTCATCGAGGGTGGTTCCCTTTTCGTTCATAAAGCCGGGCTCATCGGTAAAGAAGCCCAGGATGGTGCGGCCGAATTCGTCGCCCAGATGCTCAAACGTGAGCTCGTAGACGGCGTCGATCAGCACACGGCACGAATCGGCGTCGACCATGTTGATGTACTCATCGCGAAAGCCGGTTTTTTGGCTGGTGACGTAGAGCTCGACGGTGGCGATGCCGTCGGGCGCGTCAAAACGCAGGCGGGCGGGGGTGCCGTCGGCCTGCTCAACGGAGAGCTCAAGATTGAGCGGTGCGCCGGCGGCGTCGAAAGTCGCCGCGCCCACAAAGCGCTCCGTGGGATCCATAAGATTGCCGAGCTTAATGACCGTGGACGGCTGGGGACCAACGACCGTAACCGTGCGATGTTTGAGCACGGTCTTCCTAAGCGCGGGGTCGACGTTCTCGCCCGCAAGCGCGCCGTTGGCGTAGCCCGTGGGGAAATGGGCGTCGTCGAGCAGCCAGATCTTCAACCCCAAGCGCTTGCACTCGCCGATGATAAAACGCAGGTCAGCCCACCAGCCGTCGCGACAAAACTCGGGGTGCGTGCGTGATTCGAGGCAGACCTCGCGGATGTCCGCACCGGCAATCTGCTCCAAGTATTCGGTAATCGTCTCGCGCGTCTCGCCCTTGAGCCACAAGAACGGAAGCACATGGTTGTCGCATGCCGTCATATCCACTCCTCTAAAACCTACCAAAAAGGGACAGGTTTGTTTTGGCAGGTTTTATCTGGGCAAACGCCGCGTTACGCTTTGTGCGCTGCACTATCGGACACATACCGCGGGACAAAACCAGCCTTCCAAACTCATTAAGACGAGGATAGGTCGTGCGCTCATTCCTGCTAATATCAAAAACACGGCAGACTATGACCGAATCAACGATGGTGATGTAATGGATATCTCGCATTTGGACAATCATCTGATGAGGCTGACCGATAGCGAGCGCGCTTACCGGGCAGGCGAGCGATATGACTGGCCCGATATTCTCAAACATGGCTGCAGTGCAGATATTGACGGCAGAATAGTCCGAAAAATCGGCGATGCGAAGCGTGTCCTGCAGCAAGAGGGTATGCCAGAAGGCCTTTCGGTTGTGCGTAACTCGCGATTCAACCCCGTGCCGGAGCACGTGCACGACTATGTCGAAATCGGCTATGTGTATCGCGGCCACGCGCCTCAGCTGGTCAACGGCGAGCCGCTCGAGCTCGCCCAGAACGAAGTGCTGCTGCTCGATGCCGCCTGTCCGCACGCCGTGGGCGAGCTCGGCGAAGATGACATCATACTGAGCATCGTCATCTCGCGGCCGATGCTTCGCCGCAGCCTGGAGCAAAGCCTGTCGCCGTCGAATACCGTCTCGAGTTTCCTGCTCAACGCCCTCAATGACGAAACGGACCATCGCGGGCACGTGCATTTCCGTACAGGCAACAGCCGCCGCGTGCGCCGCTACATGCAGGAGATGCTGTGCGAGCGTCTGGAGCCCACGCCGGCGAGCCCCCAGATTGTGTCGAGGCTGTTCGAGCTGCTGCTGGCCGAGCTCATGCAAAGCTACGAAGCCGGCCTGCTGCAAACGGATGCGCCCGCGCTGCCATCGGCGCAGGTCGCAGCGGCGATGGGCTACATCGAGCGCCACGCCCGCGACTGCACGCTCGACGACGTGGCCCGTCATCTGCACCTGAGTCCCAACTACGCAAGCGCGCTGCTCAAGCGGCAGACGGGTCGCACGTTTATGCAGCTGGTGCAGGAGAGCCGCCTGGCGCGCGCGGCGACACTGCTCGAAGCCGGCGCTACCGCAGAAGCCGCGGCGCGCGAAGTCGGCTATGCCAACATGAGTTTCTTCTACAAAAAGTTTGCCGAGCGCTATGGCTGCACGCCGGCCGCATATCGTCAGCGTTTGCCCAGATAAAACCGACCAAAATAAACCTGTCCCTTTTTGGTAGGTATCAGGAAGTGTCAGGGGTGGGATGGAGGCGGCGCGCCGCTGCGAAAAGAAGTGTCGGGTTTGTCGCGCCCGGCTCCGCCCGCCCTGCGCGTGGGCGATACTCGGCTTATCGACCCACGATGCAAAGGAGATGCTCATGGCAAACATCAAGTTCCCCGAGGGTTTCTATTGGGGTGGCGCCACCGCCGCCAACCAGTTTGAGGGCGCTTGGAACGTGGACGGCCGCGGCCCTTCGGTCGACGATCACTTCTTGGGCGGCAGCTACAAGGAGCCGCGTCAGATCACGATCGACATCGATCCCGACCGCTTCTACCCCAACCACGACGGCATCGACTTCTACCATCACTACGAGGAGGACATCGCGCTGTTCGCCGAGATGGGCTTTACCATGTTCCGCATGTCCATCTCCTGGAGCCGCATCTTCCCCAACGGCGATGACGCTGAGCCCAACGAGGCCGGCCTCGCCTTCTACGACCGCGTCTTCGACTGCCTGCGCGCCCACAACATCGAGCCGCTCGTGACGCTTTCGCACTACGAGATGCCCTATCACCTGGTCGAGAAGTACAACGGCTGGGAGAGCCGCGAGCTCATCGGCTTCTTTGAGAAGTACTGCCAGACCGTCTTCGACCGCTATCAGGACAAGGTCAAGTTCTGGCTCACCTTTAACGAGATCAACTGCGGCACCATGGACATGGGCGCCATGATGGAGACCGGCCTGATTCAGGGCTTCGAGGGCCCGGCGAGCGCCATCAAGACCACCGCTCAGCAGCGCTATCAGGCCCTGCACCATCAGTTCGTGGCCAGCGGCCGCGTCGTGCGCTACGCTCACGAGCACTTCCCGCAGTTCAAGATGGGCAACATGGATTGCTTCATCCTCTCCTACGCCGCCACGTGCGATCCGGTCGACGTGTTCGCCACGCAGCAGCAGATGAACTCCATGAACTGGTACTGCTCCGACGTGCAGGTGCGCGGCAAGTACCCGTTCTACGCCAAGCGCTTCTGGGCCGAGAACGGCGTCGAGCTTACGATGGAGGACGGCGACCTGCAGGATATCGCCGACGGCAAGGTTGACTTCTACTCCTTTAGCTACTACATGTCGGGTACCGTGGGTACCCACAAGGACCACGAGATGACCGAGGGCAACATGACCTTCGGCGGCAAGAACCCCTATCTGGAGTCCACCGACTGGGGCTGGCAGATCGACCCGCTGGGCCTGCGCATCGCCCTCAACGAGATCTACGCCCGCTACGAGATTCCCCTGATGGTGGTCGAGAACGGCATGGGCGCCTACGACGAGGTCGAGGAGGATGGCTCCATCCACGATCCCTACCGCATCGCCTACCTGCAGAGCCACATCAAGGCCATGGGCGAGGCTATCGCCGACGGCGTCGACCTGATCGCCTACACCTGGTGGGGCCCCATCGACCTGGTTTCCGCCGGCACGGGCGAGATGCGCAAGCGCTACGGCTTCATTCACGTCGATAAGTACGACGACGGCACCGGTACCTACGAGCGACGCCGCAAGGACAGCTTCTACGCCTACCAGAAGATCATCAAGTCCAACGGCCTTTAGGTTCCGGCGTTCTACCGAACGCCGGACCGGTCGACGCTGCGCCGGCCCCAAGCACCCCATCTCGCCACTCAAACCGTCGCTCGCGTACAGAAGTACGCGTCGCTCCTCTTTCGCGGCGACCTGGGGCACTTGGAGCCGGCTCGCTGACGCCTGCTCAACCTGCGGGCTTATCACTGCTGTCGCGCTTCGCCTCCCAATCCAGAAAGGGCCGCTCTATGTCCTCCCGCAAAATACTGTTCCTTGATGTCGATGGCACGATCGCTGACTATGAGGGCAACATTCCGGCGTCCTGCGTGGCGGCCATTCAGGCCGCCCGCGCCAACGGCCATCTGGCCTATATGTGCACCGGTCGCAGTAAGGCCGAGGTGCCGCCCGAGCTCGAGGCTATCGGCTTTGACGGCATGATCGGCGGCAATGGCTCTTATGTCGAGTCGGCGGGCGAGGTGGTCATGCACCAGCTCATCACCGCCGACCAGTGCCGTCACATCGTCGACTGGCTGCACGGCCGCGGCCTCGAGTTCTACCTTGAGAGCAACAACGGCCTGTTCGCGAGCGAGCGCTTTCGCGAGGCTGCGCGCCCGGTGTTGCAGACCTATATGGGTCGCAAGGGCGTGGAGGGCGCCGATACGCTCGAGACCGACGACGTCATGCACGGCATGGTCTACGGCGCGCCGCTCTACCGTGATGACCTCAACAAGGTGAGCTTTATCCTGTCGAGCTATCAGGATCACCTGGATAGCATCGAGGAGTTCCCCGACCTTGAGTGTCATACCTGGGGCGGCGCCGGCGAGACGGCGCTCTTTGGCGACATGGGCGTGCGCGGCATTACCAAGGCGCACGCCGTCAACACACTGCTCGAGCACCTGGGTGCCGACCGTGCCGACACCGTGGCCTTCGGCGACGCCAAGATCGACATTCCCATGTTCGAGGCGTGCGCCACGGGCGTGGCCATGGGGTCGGGCGGCGATGAGTGCAAGGCGGCGGCCGACTATGTGACCACCGATGTCGACGACGATGGCATCTGGAACGCCTTCGTGCATCTGGGGCTCATCGAGGGTTAATCAACAAAATGGGTATCGATGGGACAAAGACGTCGGCGAGGTCCTCGATTCGACTCCCCACCTTAGTTTTTGGTCCATTTGGCACTATAATCACCATAGGCATGCGCACTACGTTGCGCTTAATCAAGAGGAGAAAACGTATGGGTCTGTTTGACATGTTCAAGAAGAAGGCTGAGCCTGCGGCTGCCGCTGCTCCGGCCTCCATCTCTGCTTCTGCCGGCGCCGACGTGCTGTGCTCGCCCGTCAAAGGCAAGGTCATCAAGATGGCCGATGTGCCTGATCCCGTCTTTGGTGGCGAGGTTCTGGGCAAGGGCTGCGCCGTGTGGCCCGAGGACGATCTGGTCTATGCCCCCTGCGACGGCAAGGTTACCGTCACCATGGGTCACGCTGTGGGCCTGCAGTCCGATAGCGGCATCGAGGTCCTGGTGCACGTTGGCGTCGATACCGTCAACATGAACGGCGACGGCTTCGAGGGCTTCGTCAAGGCTGACGATGTCGTGAAGGCCGGCCAGCCCATGCTCAAGATCGACCGCGCCAAGATCGCCGCTGCCGGCTACAAGGACTGCGTCGTCGTGGCCGTGTCCAACACCGCCGAGTTCGCCGATGTCGAGCTCGCCGTCGAGGCCGACTCCGCTGTCGCCGCCGGCGATGCTATCGTCAAGGTTGTCCGCAAGTAAATCGCGGCATTCACAGGATGTTTTGGGGTGGTCGGATTGTCCGGCCACCCTTTTTTATTGCACGGTACCGATGCACTTTATTACACGCTGAGCGGACTCGCAGACCGTTCGGACGCTAAAACGAACCGACCGCGCTTTCGTGCTGTCGGGGGTGTTCATAAGTGGATAGTATGAGCTTACTTATTACAACGTGCGCCGTGTTGGGAAGCACGGTGCCGCTTATTGGGAGGACAACATGAAAAAGAAGCTGCTGCTTGCGCCCCTCATGGCCGTCTTGGTTGCATGCGTGGTCGTGCTTTCCGGTTGCGGAGGCCCCTCGATCGAAGAACTCATCACCGAGGACCTTACGACTCAGTTCGATGAGGTCAAAAACGGTGGCGACGATTTCCTCTCTGGTCTGGAAGAGGCTTCGGGCGACGAGTTCGAGCAGCTGGGCATCGATCCCAAGGAGTATGCCAAGACCTATCTCGAGGGCTTTGACTACAAGATCGGCGATGTGACTGTCGACGAGGACAAGGGCGTTGCGACCGCCGAGGTCTCCATCACCTGCAAGTCCATGAACAAGATCGTCGAGGACTTCTCCACCCAGTATCAGGAGAAGGTCGCTGCGCTTGATGCGATGCCTTCCGATGACGAGCTGTACAAGATGGCTGGCGAGGTGATGGTCGATGTGACCAAGGCCACCGAGCCCAGGAAGACCACGGTTATCTTCAAGTACACCTGCAACGACGACGGCGAGTGGTCTGCCGACGACTCCGTCAACTCCGAGATGATGGATGCAATGCTGAGCTAGTTTGTTGCGGCGTTTTACCAACCGCCGCAACTGCTCGACGCTGCGCGGGCACCAGAGCGACAACTTGTCATTTAAAGAGGACGGCATGACCAGAAGGTCAATGCCGCCTCGTTTCAAGGCACCTTGCTCGCTCTGGCGGGCTTTCGCTGTCGTTGCCAAAACAACGGCGTTTCCTTGGCTGGCTTAAAGTGGCGCTTGTACCTGTGGCGTTGCCATCGCTGCCGAAGGCGGCAGCTGGGGACGTTCCTTTTCTGTCGGCAGTTGGGGACACTCCTTGGGCGCGGTTGGTGCATTGGCGTTGCATCGGGTGGTCGGGAAACCGCGGCCCGGTTTTTGGCCGAATTCCGGGTCGCGGTTTCCGGATGGGTTGGGTTGCGGAAAGCGCGACCCGGAATAATGCTCCGAAACGGGATGCCGTTTCCCCGACGTGCCTCAAACGGAAAGCGCATCCCATTCAGGAGCTCCAAAACGGGATGCGCTTTCCGCGCGACAGAATCTACGCAGCCGTGTTGAGCGACAGCCCCGCTACTCGCCCAGAATCAGCGCCGCGAGCTCATCCTGGGTGTCCACCACGTAGTCGGCGCCGGCGGCTTCCAGCTCTGCGCGGCCACGGAAGCCCCAGGCGACGCCGGCGCTCTTGAGGCCGGCGTTGTGACCGGTCAGGATATCGACATTGGAATCGCCCACATAGAGTGTGGTCGACGGATCGGCGCCCAGCGCTTCCATCACATGCAGCGTAACAGGCGCCTCGGGCTTGGGAGGAAACGCATCGACGCGGCCCTGCACCAGCGCAAAGCGCTCGGAACCAAAATACTTCTCGATAAGCGGAGCGGCCGAGACATGGTCCTTGTTGGTGAGTACGGCAAGCTGCACGCCCGCGGCGCGCAGGCGGTCGAGCATCTCGATCGTGCCGGCGTACGGTGCGGTGTGGTCCTCCTTGTGCTCGCCGTAGTAAGCCCTAAACTCGGCAAGCGTCTGCTCAAACATACGGCCGTCGCCCGCATACTCGGCGGGCATAAAGCGCTCGACCAGCTTGAGCATGCCGTTTCCCACCTTGTAGCGGTACTCGTCTACGGCAAACGTGGGCCAGCCGTGCATCTCGCAGGTATGGTTGCCGGCGGCCGCCAGGTCCTCGAGCGTGTTGAGGATGGTGCCGTCGAGGCCAAAAATCACATGGGAAAACGCTGCCGCCATGGGTGCTCCTGCCGCTTGAGTTGTAAAACGCACCCCATGATACTGGGCATGCGTGCCGGGCATGTTTGGAATCTGAATATCTTTAATAGCCCTGAGCCTTTGTCGTTAGCAAATCCTCGGCAGCTGCTCTCCCACGAGCATGTCGAGGATGCGGGTCGAGCCCCAGCCAGTGCGTACGCGCACGGCGGGGCGGGCGTCCTCGGCAAGCGGCAGCACGCGACCGATAATAGCGGCATTCTCGCCGTAGCGGGCGGCGCGCATGGCGGCCAGTGCCGCATCTGCCTGTTCGGCCGGCACCACGACGACCATCTTGCCCTCGTTTGCCACCTGCAACACATCGTAGCCGAGCATCTCGCAGGCTGCCTGCACGTCGGGGCGCACGGGCACGGCTTCCTCGTCGACCTCCATGGCAACGCCGCTGGCCTGGGCAAACTCGTTGAGTGTGGACGCCAGGCCACCGCGCGTGGGGTCGCGGAAGCAGCGTGTGCCGGGTGCTGCGGCCAGCACATCGGCAATCAGGTGGTTGAGCGGTGCGGCATCGCTTTCGATGGTGCTCGAAAACGCCAAGCCCTCGCGTTGGCTCATGATGGCGATGCCGTGGTCGCCCAGCGTGCCCGAGACCAGGATGACGTCTCCGGGCTTGCAGTTTGCGCCGCTGAGCGCCACGCCCGCGGGTACCTCGCCCACGCCGGCGGTATTGATGTAGACGCCGTCGGCCCCGCCGCGCTCGACCACCTTGGTGTCGCCGGTGATGATCGCCACGCCCGCCTCGCGCGCCGTCTCGGCCATCGTCTGCACAATTTGGCGGAGCTTATCCATGGGATAGCCCTCTTCGAGGATAAAGCCGCACGACAGGTAGCGCACGTGGGCACCCGAGGTCGCGACGTCGTTGACGGTTCCACACACGGCGAGGCGGCCGATGTTGCCACCGGGGAAGAACTGCGGCGAGACTACAAAGCTGTCGGTCGACATGGCGATGCGCCCGCTCGCGGGCAGCGCGGCGACGCCGGCATCGTTGCCCTCGAGCAGCTCGGGCGACCCAAAGGCATCTAAAAAGACCTCGTCGATAATGCGCTTCATCATCTGGCCGCCAGAGCCGTGGCCCAACAGGACAGTGCTATCGGTGGCAGTACGGGACATATCGAAAACTCCAATCGAGGACGGAATTATATGGGTGAGGTGCAGCGTCGACCGGCCCGCCGTTCGTTAGAGCGGCGGAACCCATTAGCCTCGGTAGCGGAAATATGCTGCACAGCTGCCCTCGGAACTCACCATGCAGGGGCCGACGGGATGCTCGGGTGTACAAGCTTGGCCGAACAGAGGGCAGTCGCTCGGCGTAATGGCCCCGCGCAGCACGTCGCCGCAGCGGCACCCACGCGGCTCGACTGTCGTCTCAACGGGCACATCAAAGCGAGTGCGGGCATCAAAGCGCGAGAACTCGGGGCGGATGGAAAGGCCCGAGTTGGCAATCGGCCCCAGTCCGCGCCACGTGGTGTCGCATGGCTCAAACACCTGCTCGACCAGCTGGCGCGCCACGGGGTTGCCGTCTGCGTTGACGCCACGGCGGTAGGCGTTGTCGATCGCCGGCCTGTTCTCGACAACCATCTGGACCAGCATGCAGATGCCCTGCAGAATATCGACCGGCTCAAATCCGGTGACTACGCCTGGGGTCTCGAACTCATCGACCAAAAAGTCAAAGGGGGCTAAGCCCGTGATGGTGGCGACGTGGCCCGGCAGGATAAAGCCGTCGATGGTCGTCTCGGGGTCGTTGGAGATCGCGCGCAGAGCCGGCGGCGTGGTCTTGTGGGCGCAATAGACCGAGAAGTTCTGGAGTCCGCGTGCATCGGCCTCCAAAATGGCGGCGGCGATGGTGGGCGTCGTGGTCTCAAAGCCGACGCCCATAAAGATGAGCGGGCGATCGGGGTTGTGTTCGGCGATATCGAGTGCATCGAGCGGGGAGTAGACGATGCAGATGTCGCGTCCTGCCGCCTTTTGCGCGGCGAGCGAGGTAGACGACCCGGGCACGCGCATCATGTCGCCAAAGGTGGTGATGATGGCGCCGTCCATCTTGGCGAGCGCGATTGCATGGTCGATATCGCGGTTGGCGGTAACACAGACGGGGCAACCCGGACCGCTCAGCAGTTTGAGCCCGGCAGGCATAATGGAGCGAAAGCCATAGCGACCGATGCTCACGGTGTGCGTGCCGCAGACTTCCATAAGGTTGATGGCGCGGTCGCCGACAAGCTCGTGAATACGATCGATGAGCTCGCGAGCCAGCTTGGGGTCGCGAAATGCCGAAAAGTCGATACCGGAGCGAGCCGGCTGTCCGGCCGCCACTAGTAAGCCTCCGCCGGGTTGGTGGCCAGCTGGTCTTCTTCGACCAGTTCGGTCATGGTGTTGACCAGGTCGAGCGTTTCCTGCGCCTCCTGCTCGTCGACAATCTGAATGCCAAAGCCGGCGTGCACGAGAATATAGTCGCCTACCTGTGCCGTCGGCACGAGGCGCAGCGAAACGGGGCGCTCGATGCCCATCATGTCGACGGTCGCCTTAAGGTCGTCGTCGCGTTTGACCACTTTACCGGGAACGGCAAGGCACATAATGTTCCCCTTTTATACGTTTTGCGCTGGATAGGCGCCTAATTACCCATCAGTTGATGGTAGCGCTCGCGGGAGTCACGAGCAAACGCGTTACACCTGTGAGACGGCGGCGCGCAGGCTGGCAAAACAGCCTATCGCGATGCTGTCTGCACGAGGTGAGCGCGAGCGATGGCGGCCTGACCGTAGGCGATGCAGCCGTCGTTGACGGGCACGGCGTGGGGGACCAAGACGGCAAGACCGGCGTCTTTGAGTTCGTGGGTAAGAAGCTGAAGCAAAAGCCGGTTCATGAACACACCGCCCGAGAGCGCGACGGTATCGAGGCCTTCGCGCGCGCAGATTTCGCGTGCGATTCGTGCCGAAGAGCGTGCGATGGCGATGTGAAACTCGAGGGCGAGCCTATCGGCCGGCGCGCCTGCCTCGATTCCATTCAGAAGAGCTTCGATGAGTGGTTGGGGGTCCAAGATGGGGGAGTCATCGGCAGACGTGAATACGCCTGTATGATTGCCGCCGAGACGAACGGTCTTACCGCCGAGCGCGCGCCAGGCGGCGGCTTCAAGCTCGACGGCGGGTTCGCCCTCGTAGGTTGCCTGGCCGCAAATGCCCAGGATCGCGGCTGAGGCATCAAACAAGCGACCCATACTGCTGGTGCGCGGGCTGTTGATGCCGCGCTCGATCATGGTGGCTGTCACGCTGCGCGTTTGCTCGTCGAGGCTGTCCAAAAGCCGAGCGGCGCCTGGGTGCTCGAGCAGGCCGAGCTCACTGAGCAGGGCAAAGGCGTTGCGGCGGGCGTCGCGCACGGAGGCCGCCCCGCCGGGGAGCGCCCAGGTGCGCAAATGCGCGGCGCGCTCAAAGCCGCCAAGGCTGGCAACAAGAAACTCGCCGCCCCAAATGGTCCCATCGGTACCGGCGCCGGTGCCGTCAAAGGCGATGCCAAGGACGCGCGCGTCGGTTGTAAGCTGGCCCGCAGCGATAGCCTCGGCCATTACGCTCGCGATATGCGCATGATGGTGCTGCACCTCGACGAGCGGCAGATTGTGCTCCCGTGCCTGCTCGCGCGCCCACTGGCTCGATAGATAGCTGGGATGTACATCGCAGGCTAAGGCGGCGGGCGCCAAGTCAAAGAGATCTTCCAAGCGCGTGCGCGCGGCGTTCCAGGCATCGAAGGTCCCGCCGTTTTCAACATCGCCGATATGCTGCGACACAAAACAGGTTGCCTCGCCGTTCGCCCCTTCACGTGTGAGCGCAATCGTGGCCTTTTGTTGTGGCCCACAGGCGAGCACGCAGGACGGAGTGCCGTCGAGCGCCGGCAGCGGCAGCGGCTGGGGTGCATATCCGCGAGTGCGGCGCACGGGCATAGCGGCGCCGTCGACCACGCGTACCACAGAGTCGTCGTAGCGCGACAGAATTGCGCGGTCGTTACCGAGCAACGCGTCGGCGATACCGGCGGCAACGAGGTGTTCCCAGGCAAGGTCGTCGTCGGTCTCGATGGGTTCTTCGCTCAGGTTTCCGCTGGTCATGACGAGCGCGTGC
This sequence comes from Collinsella sp., assembly GCA_048205975.1. GTDB lineage: Bacteria > Actinomycetota > Coriobacteriia > Coriobacteriales > Coriobacteriaceae > Collinsella. The sequence continues at coordinate 14,950 of DBEWTI010000091.1, read as the reverse complement.
ATACCGCAGACTTCTGCCGCGGCAAGCAACAGATGCTGAAGCGGGGTGTAGGGGAGCATAACACCGAGCTCGGGAAGGTCGTGCGCGACGGACGGTGCGAGCGCGAGGACGTCGGGGGAATCGCCGCTCTCGCAAACAGCAAGTCGGCGCAGCAGCACAATGGGGCGAATGCTGCCGGCCAGCAAGCCGCGCTCAACGTCGCTGACATGGCACAGGCGTTCAACGTCGGCAAGGTCGCGCACCATAACGGCAAGCGGCTTGTTGCTGCGGCGTTTGCGGCGGCGAAGCTCGGCTACCGCCTGCTCGTTGGAGGCGTCGCATGCCAAGTGAAATCCGCCCAGGCCCTTGATGGCGACGATGCCACCAACGGCCAGCAGCTCAACGCAGCGGTCGATAATGGCGTCGCTGGCCTCGCGCGTGGTGCCGACGGCCAGCGGCGCGGCGGCTTCGCCCGGCTCATCGCCCACGCTCGCTTCGCGCCACATGATATGCGGCCCGCAATCAAAGCAGGCATCGGGCTGCGCGTGAAAGCGACGGTCGAGCGGATTGGCATACTCCGCGGCACACTCAGGGCACATGGGAAAACGGTCCATCGAGGTAGCCGCTCGGTCATAAGGCAGCGATCGGATGATGGTAAAGCGTGGGCCGCAGTTAGTGCAGTTGATAAAGGGGTAATGATAGCGTCGGTCGGCGGGATCGAACAGCTCGCGCAGGCAATCGTCGCAGGTGGCGATATCGGGCGAGACGAGAGTCGTGTGCGCGGTCTGGTCCTGCGATGCTACGATGCGAAAACCCTCTTCATTGGCGGCATCCCAACCGTTGGCCGCCAGGTCCACAACCTCGACATGCTCTACGCGGGCTGCCGCAGGCGCATGCTCAGAAAGCGCGGCAACAAAAGCATCGAGCGCACCGGCCAGAGCATGCGCTTCGATATGCACGCCGTCGCCCGCGTTGAGCACCCATCCGCAAATGCCATGCGCCATGGCCTCGCGATACACAAACGGCCGCATGCCAACGCCCTGCACAATGCCCGTTACATGAATATGCACATGCCGCATGCGACACCCCTCATCAAAACCGACCAAATAGGGACAGGTGCGCTACAGCCCCAGGCTCTGCTTGGTGGCGGCGCACGTGAGCTCGCCGTGCTTAACGCCGCGCAGGCCCAGCAGGCGGTCGGCTAGTTCGTAGACGCGCTCGCCGCGACCCTTGAGCGCCAGAATCTCCAAGCAGTTGTGGTGATCCAGATGCACGTGCATGGTCGATACGATTTCGTCGGTGTAGTCGTGCTGCACTTCGTCCAGACGGCGCGTCAGGTCGCCGGTATGGTGGTCGTAGATCATGGTGAGCGACCCGATAACATGCTCATCGGGCGTGCGCATCTGCTCCTTGGCGATCGAGGCGCGAATCAGGTCGCGCACGGCCTCGGAGCGGTTGGCCACGTCGCCGCGGCGCGCGATCTGTTCGTCAAAACGGCGCAGCAGGTCGTCCGGTGCGGTAACCGAAAAGCGGACCAGCTCGGAGCCGGAACCACTACAGTGGCAGCCCGCGTCACCGTCCGCCCCGTGCGGATGCTCGTGCTCGTACCCGCAGCCGTGCTCGTGTTCGGCCACGTTACACCAGCTTCACGGAGCCGACGGAGTTGTGGTCGGCCTCGATGGCCTCTTCGTAGCCCTCGAGTGCGTCGTGGGCCTCGTGCAGCGCGGCCATGGCTGCCTCGAGCTTGGCGCCGATGCGCTCCATGTCAAAATTCTCGGTCGCATGCAGCAGCTGATGGCTCCACTCGTGAGCGAGCTCGATGGTGTCGTCGACCTGCTTGACGCTCATGGCAAGCTGGCTCATGTTCATTCCAACATCATGCATGGGAAATCTCCAAGTGTAGGCGGTAATCCAGTGGTTCAGATTTTACTACGCCCACTCTGTGCGCAGCTGCATAAGAAAACGGGTGCGAGTCTGTGCGACTCGCACCCGTTCACTGGGGGCTGTTTGTAACTACCATACTATCCGTGGTCGCACGCGCTGCACCCGGCAGTCCGGCGAGCGGTGCAAAACCGCTCATGGACGGCGGGTAAGTAACAAGCGTATTACAGATGCTTCTCCAGCAGCGCCTGCAGCCTCGCCTTGGGCAGAGCGCCAACCGAGCGGTCAATCTCTTCGCCGTTCTTAAACACAATCAGCGTGGGGATGCTCATGACGCCATACTTCATGGCCAGGTCCTGGTTGTCGTCGACGTTGCATTTGGCAACGGCAAGCTTGCCCGCCAGCTCATCGGCAACCTCGTCAACGATGGGCGAGAGCGATCGGCAGGGCCCGCACCACGGTGCCCAAAAATCGACCAGCACGGGCAGGCTGCCGTTAACGATGGAATCGAAGTTCTCGGGGGTAATCTGCTTAATGTCAGCCATGGTGACCTCCATAATGTGACGCGGCTCAGCCGCGTAAAACTCAGTACGACCGTGCTTATACCCAGCCGCCCGCAAAGCAACCACTCGCGGGCAGCTCTTTTATATAATGGTGGGCACGCAAACGATTGGAGAGCGCATGTCCACGTCACAAAGCCAGAAAAAAGAAGCCATCGCCCAGGCGGCCGAGCAGGAGCTCGCATCGCTTGCGGTCCGTGGCGTGCGCATCGTGGGCAACGCGTGCTCGCCGATCGTGCTGGTCAAAGGCGATTTGGACGAGGCCGAGCGTTCGGGCGGCGAGCTCGCCGCCGGCCCGGATGGCGCGGCGTTGCGCAAGGCGCTTGGGGCCATCGGCTACGCGCCCGAGGATTTTTGCGTGCTGGCAAGCGTCGCCGGCGCAGGCGACGGAGCGGTCGCGGTGGGCGAGACTCTGCCGTGCGAACTGTTCCGCGAGGCGCTTGAGGCCTTGGACCCCGAGGCGGTGCTACTGCTCGACAACAACGCGGCTGACGCCATGCGCGAGACCTACGCCGATATGCTCGTGGCGATCGATGACTTCGACACCGCCATGCTCAAGCCCGGCCTGGTCGCCCATGTGCAGGGCCGTCGCGTGCTCGCGCTCGATGGCTTTGAGGCGGCGCTGACCGACAAGGCGGCCAAGCAGCGCATGTGGGCCTACATCAAGCAGCTGACTCCGGCGGCCGCGCCGCTGTAGCGAGGCTGGCGGCAGCCCTTACATCACAGCGCGCAGCTCAAACCGATCGCCGTTAATGCGGAACTGGCAGTTACCGTTCATGCGTTCGACGGCAAGTTTGATACTCTTGGTGCCAAAGCCGTGGCCCGCATGCTCGGTCACGGGCATGCCGTCGACCATGCGCGGCGCGCGGCCAAACGTGTTGGAGGCTAACAGCAACAGCTGGCCGTCCTCAAGTCGCAGGTCAAGGTCGACGAATCGCTTTCCTTGGGGTGCGGAGCTTGCGGCGGTGATAGCGTTTTCCAAGGCATTTGAGAGCACGCTAAACAGGTCGGCGTCACCTACGTGGATGGTTTCGGGTACGGCGGCGCGCAGGTTGGCGGTAATGCCGTTTCTATTGATATCCGAGTTAAATGACGAAAGCGCAATGTTTACGGTCTCGTTGGCACAGAAGCGGCGTACGGCGGTTCGGTCGCCGGCTTCGCAGAGCTCATCGATGCGTTTAAGCGCCTCGTCGGTGTGGTCCTCCTCAATTAAAGTGGCCAGGCCGCGTAGGAAGTGGCGCATATCGTGGCGAAGAATCGATAACTCGCGCCCAGATTGACGCCAAGCCTCGAGCTCTTTGATGGCGGCGCTGTCGCGGGTTTCGAGCATCCAACGCTCTCGCTCGGCGGTTTCCTTTTCTTCGTATTCGCGCAGGTAAACGGCAAGAAACATAAGATAGAAGGCACAGAGCGCAAATGCCAAAAACTCAACTGTCACCACCGAGCCCGAGTGGAACAGCGTGGTGTAGACGTTGGTGGCGTAGTCAAAGATGTAATAGACGAGCGGCAGGATTAAAAGGATGCCCAGCTCGGTGGGGCTTTTAATCGCCAGGCGGGGTCCAATGTCGCCGGCCCAATGCAGCAGGACGGCAAAGACGGCGAGCGTGGTAGCGATGCGTGCCAGATAGTACGCGATCTGAGAATCGGTTGCGGCAAAGGCGGCGATGCCCATCCAGTTGCTGAACTGACAGCTCAGATAGGCGCTGGTGACGCCCAATGCCGCGAGCAGCGGGCTCAGGCGGTAGCGCGCACACAGGTAGACGGTAAGCGGCAGGTGCACGACGAGCGGATAGACCTGACGGGCAAAAAGCTCTCCGCCAACGACATTGGCGATCGAAAAGGCAGCGCCGGTTGCGGCTCCGACCCCCACCAACTCGAGTGCATGGCGTCGATTGATTTCGATACCGCACAGCGCCGCCGAAGCAAAGACGCCAAAGAGCAGCGTCGTGGCGTGGTGGATTGCCCAAAGGACCATTTCGACCGAGGAGATCATCAGCGCCTCCCGCCCTCGAAGCGCACCGCAAAGTAGGCGTCTTGGAACCCCTGCTTGCTGCTGCGCGACAGCGGAATGCACACGCCGGAGCGCATGACGATGTCCGTGCGATCGAAGTGGTCGATGTTGCGCAAGTTGACCTGGTAGCTACGGTGGCATTTAAAGAAGGTGGCATTTCGCGCCAAACGGTCCTCGACGCTGCGGAACGACTCGAGTGCCTCGATATCGCGTCCGTCGCGCAGGTGGAAGACCACGTGCTTGTTGCGCGCCTCGGCATATTCGATGTCGGACAGGCGCAGGGCGTGGTAGCCAAAGGACGTTTTGATCACGAGCTCGTCGGTTGCCGCCGGGCGCATGCTCGAAAGTTCGTCGAGTAACTGCGCCAGGCGTTCGTAAGTCACGGGCTTGAGCAGATAGTCGAAGGCGCGGACCTCGTAGGACTCCAGTGCAAACTCGGGCGACGAGGTAAGGAACACCAGGCGCACGGCGGTGTCGGCCTGGCGCAATTCGCGTGCGGTGTCCATGCCGTTGACGAGCGGCATGATCATGTCGAGCAGGATGATGTCGGCGCGCGACGCGGCATGGCGCGCCAGCAGGTCCTCGCCGCGCGTAACGAGCGCAACATCGACCGCCGTGCCCGTCTCGGTCGACCAACGGTCGATCATCCGGTGCAGTCTATCTAGAAAAGCGACGTCGTCGTCGCAGGCAATAATCTTGAGCATTCTGAGCCCCCTTAGTAGTTCGATTTTGCCACATTGGGCGCGGACCACTCGCGGGGGAGCGCCCGTTCGTGCCTCATGGTGCGCAACTCGCGCCGAGCGGTATTGCGGTGGCGAAAGATGCCTCCTGCGCTATCGAGAGCTCGGCTATCCTCAGCTTGCCAGTTCGAAAATGGACCTGCCGCATGATTGAATCTTTATTTCAACTTTACACCTAGGTTTACAACTGTCTTGTCAGCTGTAAACCTAGGTGTCATACTAAAGCCCCAAGATTCGCCAAAAGAGAGGGGCCTTGATGGCACAGAGCGCGAACATGGATGCATCGGAGCTTGCACGCGACATTGCGGCCGGCCTGGCATCGGCAACGACGGCAACGGAGCGCGCGGCATTGGTGCCCGCAGAGCTCGTCGAGGCCATTCAGCAACTTAAAACCCAACGCGACGCGGTGATCCTGGCGCACTATTACGTGGCGCCCGAGGTCCAGGCTGTGGCCGATTACGTCGGCGACAGCTTCTACCTGGCAAAGCTCGCCAAGAGCCTGCCGCAGCAGACCATCGTGCTGTGCGGTGTGGAGTTTATGGGCGAGAGCGCCAAGCTGCTCAACCCCACCAAGACCGTGCTGCTGCCCGAGCCGGGCGCGGACTGCCCCATGGCGCACATGGTCAAGCGCGAGACGGTCGACGCGGCGCGCGCCGAGTACGGCGACGATCTGGCCGTGGTGTGCTACGTCAACTCGACGGTCGAGATCAAAAGCTGGAGTGATGTGTGCGTTACCAGCTCCAATGCCGTCAAGATCGTCTCCGAGTTGCCGCAGCAGCACATCCTGTTCATTCCCGACCAGAACCTGGGCCGCTTCGTGGCCGAGCAGGTGCCGCAGAAGCACGTCATCCTCAACAAGGGCTACTGCCCGCGTCACCACATCATTACCGTCGAGCAGATCGTCGACGCGACGGAGGCCCACCCCGACGCGCTCGTGCTGGCGCATCCTGAGTGCAAGGCCGACGTCTTGGCCGAGGCCGACTACATCGGCTCCACCGCCGGCATCATCAAGTACGCCGAGGAGTCCGACGCGAGCGAGTTCATTATCGTGACGGTCCGTGGCGTGCTCTACGAGCTCGAGCGCCGCTGCCAGGGCACCGGCAAGAAGTTCTACTTCCCCGCGGTGCAGCCCACCTGCGTCAACATGGATCTCATCACGCTCGAAAAGCTCGTGCGCTGCCTGGAGACGGGCGAGGGCGAGGTGCAGATTGGCGTGTCGGACGAGGCCGCCGATCAGGCCAAGCTCACGCTCGACCGCATGCTCGAGTACGCAGCGCACTAGAACAATGCGGCATGAGGGATGGTCCCTTATGTCACATTCAAGGGAGAGGATTCCTGTGGAAACCAAGCAATACCCCGATATGGAGTGCGACGTCGTTATTGCCGGCTGCGGCGTAGCGGGCCTGTATGCGGCTCTCAACCTGCCGACGAGCATGCGCGTGATCATGCTCTCCAAGGGCGCTGTCGACGAGTGCGATTCGATGCTCGCGCAGGGCGGCATTTGCGTGCTGCCCGAGGGCTCGGACTACGATGCCTTCTTTGAGGACACCATGCATGCCGGCCACTACGAGAACCGCCGCGAGAGCGTCGACATCATGATCCGCTCGAGCCGCTCGGTCATCAACGACCTGCTGGCGATGGGCGTGGACTTTGAGCGCAAGGCCGACGGCAGCCTCGACTTTACCCGCGAGGGTGCGCACAGCCGCCCCCGCATTGCCTTCCATGCCGACATTACGGGCAAGGAGATCACGACCAAGCTGCTCCAAGCCGTTCGCAAACTGGATAACGTGCAGATTTTGGAGCACGTGGCCATGACCGACATCCTGACGGGCGAGCGTGACGGCGCCACGGTGTGTGCCGGTGTCGTCGCCGTTCCCGTGGACGAGGACAACTCGGTTCGTCCCGCCGACGAGCTGGTAAATGCCGCCGAGGGCGCGCGTGCCGGCGAGCCGTTTAAGATCCATGCCCGTCACACGCTGTGGGCAACGGGCGGCATCGGCGGCGTATACGACCACTCGACCAACTATCCACAGCTCACGGGCGATGCCTGCTACATCGCTCAGGAGCATGGCATTAAGATGGAGCACCTGGACTACGTGCAGATCCACCCCACGGGACTGTTCTCGCCGCAGCCAGGTCGCACCTTCCTGATCAGCGAGAGCTGCCGCGGCGAGGGCGCGATTTTGCTCAACGCCGCCGGTGAGCGCTTTACCGACGAGCTTCAGCCGCGCGATGTGGTCGCTGCCGCTATTCGCGAGCAGATGAAGCAGGACGGTACCGAGCACGAGTGGCTGAGCTTTGCCCCCGTCGAGCGCGATGTAGTGACCGGGCACTTTGCCAACATTCGCGCACGCTGCCTGGAGGACGGCCGCGACATCTTGGATGAGCCCATCCCCGTTACGCCTACGCAGCACTACTTTATGGGCGGCGTGTGGGTCGACAAGGACGGCCGCACCTCGATGCCCGAGCTCTACGCAGCCGGTGAGACGGCCTGCAACGGCGTGCACGGCAAGAATCGCCTGGCTTCCAACAGCCTGCTCGAGTCCCTGGTTTGGGGCCGCCGTGCCGCCTGGTGCATGCGCACCGGCGAGTCGCTCGCCGTGGAGCAGGCGGGCGAGCCCGCGCTCGACGGGCGTCATCGCGCCCTGAGCGCCGACTCCCTGGCAATCGATGATTTGGCCCGTGCCGCCGGCACGCAGGCCGTGGAGGAGTAGACCATGAATCCCATTACCATGAAGCTCGTCGTCGATGATCTGATTCTGCAGGCTCTGCGCGAGGACATTACCTTTGAGGACGTGAGCACGGCGAGCGTGTGCCCCACGGCGCGTCCCGCCACGGTGGAGCTTATCGCCAAGGCCGATGGCATCATCGCGGGACTTGATGTGTTCGCTCGCACCTTCGAGCTGCTGGATTCGCAGAGCTCGGTGCTCTTTGATGTTGCCGACGGTGACGAGGTGCACGCCGGCGACCACGTGGGCCAAGTGCGCGGCGACGCGCGCGTGCTGCTTTCGGGCGAGCGCGTGGCGCTCAACTATCTGCAGCGTATGAGCGGTATCGCCACCTATACACATCAGATGGCTGCGGCGCTTGAGGGTACCAACACCGTGCTCGTCGATACGCGCAAGACCACGCCGGGCATGCGCGTTTTCGAGAAGGCGGCGGTTGAGATCGGCGGCGGCAGCAACCACCGTTACAACCTGTCGACGGCCGTCATGCTCAAGGACAACCACATCGACGCCGCCGGTGGTGTGATGCGTGCGATCGAAATGGCGCGCGCCCACGCGTCGTTTACCACGACGGTCGAGATCGAGTGTGAGAACCTGGACATGGTACGCGAGGCCGTGGAGGCCGGTGCCGACATTATCATGTTCGACAACATGACCCACGACGACATGGCTGCCGCGATTGAGCTTATCGCCGGCCGCGCCAAGACCGAGTGCTCGGGCAACGTGGACGCTAACAATATCCGCGCGCTCGCCGACCTAGGCGTTGACTTTATTAGCTCGGGGGCGTTGACGCACTCTGCGCCGATTCTCGACCTCTCGCTCAAGCACCTGCGTCTGTTGGACGGTAAATAATGGACGCCCGTGAGCGTCGCCGTGCCATCATGGGCGTGCTCGAGCGAGCCAAGGGCCCCGTCTCCGGCAGCGCACTTGCTCGTGAGGTGGGTGTGAGCCGCCAGATTGTCGTGCAAGACATCGCCCTGCTGCGCGCCGATGGGCACGATATCGTGGCGACCAATCGCGGCTACGTGCTGCAGGAGGCCCCCAGCAGCCCAGCTGTGCCCACGCGCTTGGTCAAGGTTCGCCACGGCGTGGAGCAGGCAGGCGATGAGCTCACGAGTATCGTCGACGCCGGTGGTGCCGTGCTCAACGTGATCGTCAATCACCGCGTGTACGGTAAGATCACGGCCGACCTGGACATCCGCAATCGTCGCGATGTTGAGCGCTACCTGCACGATATCGAGAGCGGCAAGAGCTTCCCGCTGCTGACGGTGACCAGCGGCTACCACTTCCATCGCATCGCCGCGGAAGACGAGCAGACCCTCGACGAGATCGAGGCCATACTCAAGGAGAAAGGCTATTTGGCAGACCTGATGCCCTACGAGGACGATCTGTCGTAGCCGACGCTGCAAACGTCCCTAAGCGGCAATCTGCAGCGGTGCCAAATTAGTTATCCGCACAAACAAAAAAGGAGGCCTCCGCGGCGATGCGGAGGCCTCCTTTTTGTGCACGGTGTACTTTTGAGTGTGCAGGTGGGGGAGTTGTTACTCCTCGACGATCTCGGTGATCGCGCCAGCGGGGCAAGCGTCCTGGCAAGCGCCACAGGCGACGCAGGAGTCCTCGTCAGCGACGGTGGCGACGTCCTGGAGCTCCAGAACGCCAGCGGGGCAGGAGTCGACGCAAACGCCACAAGCGATGCACTCGTCGGCATCAATTACGGGATGAGCCATGGTAGTTTCCTCTCTGTTGACCGACGCTACAGGCGATGCGCGTCGGTTTGATTCGGGCAAAAACATACCACGGGAGCGACCGTTTGCAATACCCTCTGACCGGCATCTTCATACCGTTCGCCGAGTATGCCAAGGTTTACTAAAAAACACGCAGGTGGGGCCGTTGAGCTGCGTAAATGTTAGTTAAAGGTGACTTGAAATATTGAGCTATTAAGCGCGCCTGCGGAAAGGGCATCCCGTTATTTGGCCGAAAAACGGGTCGCAGTTTCCGGTTGGACCGCCCGACGGAAGCTGAGTCCCGGAATCGACACTCAGAATGGGATGCATTTTCCCGAGAGACTTGCTTGCGGAAACTGCGTCCCGGAATCGGTGCTCAGACCGGGATACCCTTTCCGCAAGGCAGCCCCAGGCACCTTCGGACCCAAACCTCAGCCATCTCTACATAGATCTCAATAGATCTGCCGAGAATTCAAACAGTGCATCTACCTGCGCATTTGAGAACCTAAACTCTTAGAGATAAGAAATCTTATATGAATTGACTTAGATTTTGTATATTCCGGCCCATAAGGGGATACACTACATCCTGAAAGACAAGCCGAAGCGCCGCGCGGCAGACCGCCGGGTCGGTGCAAACGCACAAGAGAGAGGGAATTTCTAATGGGCAAGATTCTTGGTATCGACCTTGGTACTACTAACTCCGCTATGGCCGTCCTCGAGGGCGGTTCTCCGACCATTATCGTGAACGCCGAGGGCGACCGCACCACCCCGTCCGTTGTTGGCTTCCGTGCTGACGGCGACCGCGTCGTGGGTAAGGCCGCTAAGAACCAGGCTGTCACCAACCCCAAGAACACCGTGTTCTCCATCAAGCGCTTTATGGGCCGCAAGTACTCCGAGTGCACCTCCGAGATCAAGACCGTGCCGTATGAGGTCAAGGAGGGCCAGGGTGGTCGTGCCGTCGTCGATATCGAGGGCAAGGATTACACCGCCGAGCAGGTGAGCGCCATGACGCTCGCCAAGATGAAGGCTGACGCCGAGAAGTATCTGGGCGAGACCGTCACCGACGCCGTCATCACCGTCCCGGCCTACTTCAACGACGCCCAGCGTCAGGCCACCAAGGATGCCGGTAAGATCGCCGGCCTCAACGTCAAGCGTATCGTCAACGAGCCGACCGCTGCTGCTCTTGCCTATGGTCTGGACAAGCAGGGCACCGACCAGCGCATCCTGGTCTTCGACCTGGGCGGCGGCACCTTCGACGTCTCCATCCTCGACCTCGCCGACGGCGTGTTTGAGGTTCTGTCCACCTCGGGCGACAACCACCTGGGCGGCGACGACTGGGATCAGCGCGTCATCGACTGGATGGCCGATAAGTTCCAGCAGGAGAACGGTGTCGACCTGCGTCAGGACCCCATGGCCCTGCAGCGTCTGAAGGAGGCCGCCGAGAACGCCAAGAAGGAGCTCTCCGCCGCCCAGCAGACCACCATCAACCTGCCGTTCATCACCATGAACCAGTCCGGCCCGCTGCACCTCAACTACACGCTGACCCGTGCCGAGTTCGAGAAGATCACCCGCGACCTGCTCGAGCGCTGCAAGCAGCCTGTCACCAACGCCCTGCGCGACGCTAAGCTCAAGCTCTCCGATCTGACCGAGGTCATCCTCGTCGGCGGCTCCACCCGTATGCCTGCCGTCCAGGAGCTGGTCAAGACCATGACCGGCAAGCAGCCCAACATGTCCGTGAACCCCGATGAGGTCGTTGCCGACGGCGCTGCCGTCCAGGGCGGCGTGCTCACCGGCGACGTCGAGGGCATCCTGCTGCTCGACGTTACCCCGCTGTCGCTGGGCGTCGAGACCATGGGCGGCATCATGACCAAGATGATCGACCGCAACACCACGATTCCGACCTCCAAGACCGAGGTCTACTCCACCGCTGCCGACAACCAGACCAGCGTCGAGATCAACGTGCTCCAGGGCGAGCGCGAGCTTGCCCGCGACAACAAGTCGCTCGGTAAGTTCCAGCTGACCGGTATCCCGGCTGCCCGCCGCGGCGTGCCGCAGATCGAGGTCACCTTCGACATCGACGCCAACGGCATCGTCAAGGTCTCCGCTAAGGACAAGGGCACCGGCAAGGAGCAGCAGATCACCATCTCCGGCTCCACCGCGCTTTCCGATGACGAAGTCGATCGCATGGTCAAGGACGCCGAGGCTCATGCCGAGGAGGACAAGAAGCAGAAGGAGGAGGTCGAGGTCCGCAACCAGACCGATAGCCTGTGCTACTCCACCGAGCAGACCCTCAACGAGCTGGGCGACAAGGTTTCCGCCGATGTGAAGTCCAAGGCCGAGACCGCTATCGCCGACGCCAAGAAGGCGCTCGAGGGCTCTGACGTCGAGGCCATCAAGGCCGCTGGCGAGTCCCTGCAGTCCGTGGCCTACGAGCTGGCCCAGGTTGTCTACGCCGACGCTCAGCAGCAGACCGACGGTGCCGCCGGCGCCCAGCCTGCCGACGATGACGTGGTCGACGCCGACTACGAGGTTGTGGACGACGAGGACAAGTAATCATGTCCGCCCGTAAAGCTCGCACGGAGGCGGCTGCCGCTGGCGCCGCCCCCGTTGACTCTGAGGAGAAGGACGTGAAGATTCCCGTAGAGGCCGTCGACGATACCGAGGCCAACGAGGCCGAGGCCGCCGAGGCTGCCGAGAACCAGGTAGAGGATTCCAACAAGGAGGCGACGATGACCGAGGACGAGATGGTGGAAGCCGCTATCCGCGCCGGTGAGGAAGCCGCCGATAACGACTTTAAGCTCAAGTTCGAGCAGGCCCAAAAGGAGCTTGCCGACGTGCGTCATGAGCTCGAAGCTGCGGCAGAGGCTCAGAAGGCTGCCGAGGACAAGGCGAAGGACGCCACCGAGCGCACCGCCCGTCTGCAGGCCGACTGGGAGAACTTCCGTCGCCGCACCGCCAACGAGCGCATCGCCGAGCGCGACCGCGCGACCGAGAAGCTTGTCACCGCGCTGTTGCCGGTGATCGACGATATCGAGCGCGCGATCGACCATGCCCGCAGCCAAGAGCTTTCCGACGACTTTAAGCAGTTCGTCGATGGCGTCGATGCGGTGCATGCCAAGCTGCTCGATGTGTTTGCGCACGAGGGCGTTGAGCCCATCGACCCCAAGGGCGAGGCGTTCGATCCGCTCGAGCACCAGGCTGTGGGTCGCGTCGAGGACGCATCGCAGTACGACGAGACCGTCAACGACGTGTACCAGAAGGGCTACCGCATGGCGGATCGCATCCTGCGTTCCGCGATGGTGACGGTGACCTACGGTGGCGAGAAGCGCCCCGCACCGGAGCCCGAAGCGGCGCCCGAGGATGCTGCGGCCGATACGGCCGAGAGCACCGAGGAGTAATTGAGAAGGGCCCCGGGGCAACACCCGGGGCCCTTTCTGGCCTAGTGCCATATGAAAGCATGAGCCGCCGTCCGCAGGGGGCGGCGGATGAAACAGGAGAGGAGCTACGATGGCTGCAGGCAAAACCTTCTATGACATCCTGGGCGTATCCAAGAGCGCCTCCGACAAAGAGATCAAGAGCGCGTTTCGCAAGCTCGCGCAAAAATATCACCCCGATGCCGGCGGTGACGAGGCCAAGTTTAAGGAGATCAGCGAGGCCTACGAGACGCTTTCGGACGAGAAGAAGCGCAAAGAGTACGACCAGATGCTCATGTTTGGCGGCATGCCGGGCGCAGGCGGCGCGTATGGCGGCGGCTACGGTGCCGGCGCGGGCGCCAGCGGCTGGGGCGACATCTTCGACAGCATCTTTAGCGGCAACGGCGCCTGGGGCAGCGATTGGGGCTCGGGCTTTGCCGGGGCCGCGGGCGCTGCCGGTGCGGGCGCGGGCCGCAACCGCGCGCGCAAGGGCGGCGACCTGTCGCTGACTGTCGACGTAACTGCTGAGGACGCGTTTCGCGGCGTGACGCACAAGGTCACCTATCGCATTCCCTCGACAGGCGAGCAGCAGACCATTACGGTCTCGGTGCCCGCGGGCGCGGTCGACGGCGGCAAGCTGCGCTACAAGCGTCGCGGCGAGTATGGCGTTGCGGGTGGCGAGCGCGGCGACCTGGTCGTGACCACGCATGTGGAGGAGCACCCGCTGTTTAAGCGCAAAGGCGCCGACGTGACCATGGAGGTACCGGTCTCGGTCTACGAGGCGGCGCTCGGCTGCACGGTGGACGTGCCCACGCCCGGCGGTGCGACGGTCCGTTTGAAAGTGCCCGCGGGTACCCAGACGGGCAAGAAGTTCCGCTTTAAGGAGATGGGAGCGCCCGACGTAAAGCACCGTGGCCGTACGGGCGCGCTGCTCGTCGAGATCAAGGTGCAGGTCCCCACGAACCTATCCGATGACGAGCGCGATGCCATGACCAAGCTGCGCGAGGCCGACACGCGCGACTATCGCGAGAAGGTCAACCGCTACAAGGCGACGTACTAGGGCGGTCGCGGCGCACGCCCACGCCCGCGGGCTTATGATGGACGATAACGAGACGGAAAGGGGTCAGGTAGCATGGCCGAGGACAATAGGAACAAACCGCTGTACATGATCAGCGTGGCGGCCGAGCTGACCGGCATGCATCCGCAGACTCTGCGCGTCTACGAGTCCAAGGGCCTGGTGAATCCTCAGCGTTCGGGCGGTAACACGCGCCTGTATTCGCGTGCCGATATCGAGCGCCTGGAGCTCATCAACCAGCTGACCGACGAGGGCATCAACCTTGCCGGTGTGGTGCGCATTCTCGATATGAAGGAGCGTGCCGAGGAGCGCGAGCGCGAGAACGAGAAGCTCCGCGCTCGCGTGCGCCAGCTCGAGGATGAGCTGCACGAGTACAAGATGCAGAAGAAGATCACCGCCCTGGCCCCGCGCGATGGCTCGGTTAACCCCGAGCAAGTCATGCGCAAGCTACTGGGCGCCGGAGGGGATTTGTAGTTACGCGGTTTTACTAAACCGCGTAACGGGCCGACGCTGCGCCCTTAGGTTCCGCCGTTCTGACGAACGGCGGACCAGTTGACGCTGCGCGCCGCCCAGAGCGACAATTTGTCATTCAAAGGGCAAGGCATGACCAGAAGGTCTATGCCTTGCCCTTTTCATGCCAACTTGTTCGCTCTGGACGTCGCTCGCTCATATGACCCAATCCGCTGTCAAGGGCCACAAGGGCCCCGCCGGCCGCTTGCAATCGGTCGGCGGGGCCTGCCGTTGAACCCGTCCCGGTCCGCCCCCGGCATGTCGTCGACGCCTTCGGCTCAGTCTCATATCCGCGGATACCGCTCCGGCGGCCCGCAATCCTCTCCTTCGG
>DBEWTI010000081.1:0-2631 GCA_048205975.1 Collinsella sp. | reverse complement strand
TTTGTGGGCCCGCTCACCTTCCGAGCGCTCACCAACGAGCCTGTTGCCGTTGGTCTATTCGACGACCCCTCCGACCCCATTCACCACATTTCGCTGGCGCAGGAGCCCGATCTGGTGGTCGTGGCGCCCGCGACGGCCAATCTCATCGCCAAGATGGCAAACGGTATCGCCGATGACCTCATCTCCACCACGCTGCTTGCCACGCCGCGCCCCATCGTGATCGCCCCTGCCATGAACAACGGCATGTGGAAGGCGCCGGCGACGCAGGCCAACATGGCCACGCTGCGCGACCGTGGCGTCCATGTGGTAGGACCCGGTAGTGGCTACCTTGCCTGCGGCGACGTGGACACGGGACGCATGAGCGAGCCCGAGGACATCGTTAAGGCCGTCTGCGAGGTGCTCAACCCCGCGCCCCAGGACCTTGCGGGCAAGCGCATCGTAATCACCGCCGGCCCCACGCACGAGCCGATCGACCCCGTGCGCTTTATTGGCAACCGGTCGTCGGGCAAGATGGGCATCGCCCTGGCGGGGGAGGCTGCTCGCCGCGGCGCTGCGGTCACGCTTGTGCTGGGACCGACATCGCTCGATGTCCCCCGCGGCGTGGAGTGCGTGCGCGTGCAGACCGCCGCAGAGATGCTGCAGGCGGCGCTGAGCGCCTTTCAGACGGCCGATGCGGCCATTTGTGCGGCTGCCGTCGCTGACTACACGCCCGCAGCCCCTGCCGACCATAAGCTCAAAAAGGCCAACGAGCGCCTGGATCGCATCGAACTGGTCGAGACGGTCGATATCTTGGCCGAGCTTTCGCGCCAAAAGGGAGAGCGGTGCGTGATCGGCTTTGCGGCCGAGACCGATAACGTCGTGGAGTACGCGCAGCGAAAGCTCGCCCGCAAGGGTTGCGATGCCATTATCGCCAACGATGTCTCGCGCGCCGATTCGGGCTTTGGAACCGATACTAACAAGGCCTGGATCGTGAGCACAGCGGGCACGCAAGAACTTCCCGTTCTAACAAAACCCCAGCTCGCAGATACAATTTTGGACTTGCTTCAAAATTTGTAAAAAAGTTCTTGCACAAGGGCAAAGTTTCGGGTTAATATACTCCCTGTTGCGAGCGAGAGCACAGCAACAAACAAAAGCTTCGGGACGTGGCGCAGCTTGGTAGCGCACTTGACTGGGGGTCAAGGGGTCGCTGGTTCGAATCCAGTCGTCCCGACCAGAAGTTTGCAGGTCAGGCATCTAGTGCCTGACCTTTTTTGTTTTAAGCAATTGCTTAATTTTGATTAAGCAACAGGGTGCCAAAAATCTACCTACGCGATAATCGCCTTTTGCGGTTACTTGCGCGTTTTGCACACACTTGAGCCGATTTATTAACGCGATATGAATCTACATACCCGTAGCTGGTATACAGCCGAGTACGGGCTGAATTTATCGCGGCGATTTACACAGATATAGCGACTGTAACGTACAAGCGTGTCGCTGTATTTATTCCAGTAGTTCACTTGATCGGTGGACAAGTGGGCTGTTGCAACGAAACGCCAAACAGGATGATCTTTCTGCGAGGGCACCGCAGTGATAATGGCGGGGGAATGCGGCAGGCGCTCTGAGAGCCGCTGTATGCCCCCATTTTTCCTCAACCCGATTACCTGCGCCACGAACCTCAAACCGTTCGTTCGATTGCCAAAAGAAAGGCCCGCGCGGGATTGCGCGGGCCATTCAGTAGATGCAGATGAGACTAGAAGCACCAAGCTGGAAACACACAGACGTGGCCCGATGCCTTGGCGTAGCTGCCAAAGTAACCGCTACTAGCGACACAGTCGAAGGTCGTGGAGCTGAACTCGCCCACAGAGCGTGTCAGATGGCCAAAGTCCGATGAAGCACCGGAATAGTTCGAGCCCGTCACGCCCCTCGATTTGTAATACTCGTACTGATCGCCGCCGCGATAGATATCTCCGTAGACCTCGGCCATGCTGAGAAGGAAGGCCTTATCGGTCGTGGCCGAGGGGTCGCCGTAGTTGCAATCCGCCTTGTTGTCGGTCATCTTCGTGACGGCCTTCGCCTTGGATTGGAGCTAGGACGGCAGGAGAGCCCAGAGGTCGCCGGAATTGAGGCGGCCACGAAGCTCGGACTTCTCCCAGCCGCCGGCGTTGGTGTCGGTGGCGTTCATTCGCTGTTGGCCTATTGCATTGTTAATTGCCTCGAACGTCAACCCAGCCTTGCCCGTGCCGTCCGCCAAGTCGTCGTGGTTGATGCCGATGATTCGATATTCCATCGTGATTCGGTTCGTGAGCTTGACGGAGAACTTCGTCCCCGCATCCATGGCGGCCTTCGCCTTGGCGTAGGCGGGAGACGCCTCGCCCTTGGCTGCGATGTCCTCGGCCACGGCCTTCTGCTCATCCAGCGTCCAGTCTTTGGCGTCCTTGGCGACCGCCGCCTGGACGGTCGCGGAATCGGCGCCAGTGGAGCCTCCGCCGGATGCGCCGCCGCCCTCGATGCCAGCGCTGGCCCCGCTATTCACCGTGTTGCCGACCAGGTTGAACTGGTTTCGGATGGCACCGGCCACGCCGGGTCCCGCGAACACGATCACAAGGCCGATGACCGCGATGATCAGGACGTACTCGATGATAGATTGGCCTC
>DBEWTI010000060.1:0-2648 GCA_048205975.1 Collinsella sp. | reverse complement strand
TAATCCCGGGGCCCGCAATTTGGCGGCCCCGTTCTTTTTGGCCAAAACACACGACGTGGAGGGGTCCTCGCAGATGTTTTGCGTGGATAGGCTCGAGCGTTGTACCATATGGACGTATATGTGTGCATATGAAAGGGGCCCCGTGGCCAAGACGGTATATTCCGATAACCAAAACAATGTCGATGCATTGGCCGAGCGCCTGAGCAGCCAAACATCGCTTTCTGCCGACCGGGCGAAGCTCGTTGCTTACGACCTACTCTGTCGCAAAGCGCTCAAGATTAAGTCGAGCGCACTGGCGCAGATTTTTCGCTCCGTTGACAAGGAGTGCGCCCCCAAGGCCATGCGCGATGAGCTCATCGCGGCGAAGATCGTTACCAAGATTGAGGGCAGCGGCATTAACGGACGCCCGGCGTTCTATACCATCAATGTCGAGATTCATGATGTTCAGGAGCAACCTGCCGAGGCTGTCGAAGATGCCGTCACTGAGGGTTTCGTAGAGGCTGCCGCTATGGAGGAGACAGCTCCGCGAGAGCATGTCGATACTGATGACCTGCTCGATGAGAACGTTGTTCGCGCCTTTACGGCCAAGGCGGGCCGTGGTGGCTTTGGCGGAGGCGGCAAGCGCGATGCGCAACGCCGCGCTCAGCAGGAGCGCTTCCGTCGCGCCGTTGCTCAAAAGGACGAACTTGATACCGAGGCTGTTGAGACCGAGGTTGCTGCCGAGTCGCAGAAGCCCGTGAAGGAGCAAAAGCCCGTGGAGGCCCAAGAGCCCAAGCGTCGTCGCGGTGCTCACTTTAAGGCTGCGCAGCAGGATGTCGCGCATGAGGTTGAAGAGCCTTTCGAGGTTGCAGACGATGTAGAGGAGTCTGCCAAGAGGGCTCCGGGTTCGTGTCGTCCCGGCCGCGGGTTTGCGGGACGCGCGTATCCCGTAAAGCGTCAGGAGAAGGGCGAGCCAGCTCCGACCGCTCAGGCCGAGAAGATCGAACAAACCGAGAAAACCGTTGAGCCGGCGACTCGCGAGCAGCGACCTTCCGAGTCGCAGCCTGCGGCTGACACCGAGGCCAAAGCTCAACAGACCGCTGATGAGCAGACGGGGGAGAGCGCCTCAAGCAAGCCCCGCCGCCGCCGTCACCGCGGCGGTCGTGGCTCAAATGCCGAGGCCGCGGCCGAGAAGGCGGCGATACAAAACAGAGATGAGAAGGCCGAGACTCCGGTGGATCAGGTCAAGCGCCAGCCGGCGAAGGAGACCAAGTCTGATCGTCCGCAAAAGCGCTCGTCTGCGCCCAAGCAGGAACGCAATACCCGGGCAGATTCCAAGCGTAAGCCCCATGCACAGGCTGAGCCTGCCGCAGCTGATAATGCTGCCCAGCGGTCTGAGCCGACCGTCCACGGCGAGGTCTCGGCATTTGCCCTGGCCCGCGTGCTGGGCAGGCAGCTGCTCAAGGTTGTCCCCACGCCTACGGCGCTCTCCAAGATCAAGGAGCAGCAGACCCAGATTGTAAGGGTTGAAGGCAAGGACGGTAAAAAGACGCCGCAGCGCGCTCAGCACAACGAGATGTCCAATCGCAAGATTGCCGAGGAAATCGCAATCATCCAAGCTTGGATAGAGCAGAATCGCGGTGCCGATACGCCGATCGCCTCGCGTCGCCAGCGTGCCTACCAGATTTTCAACGACGAGAAAGCTTTCGACGGCAAGCATGGCGAGCGCCTGATTAAGCGCATGGCCGAAAAGGGCATCAACATGCAGGCGATCAAGGTTGCTCCTAATCGCCCCGTGCACTTTACGGGTTTCTTTACGCTTGGTGCCGATAAGCCGTTCATTATGGTCGAGAACCTGGACACCTACGACGAGATCGTCAAACTCCTGCGTGGCCGTAAGCATGCCAAGCTCTTTGGCACCAAGGTGGGCGGCGTAATCTTTGGCGGCGGCTGCAAGGCGAGCGTTTCGCATGCACTGGATGATTATCTGGCCGAGATCGGTTATCGCTTTACCTACGTGTACTACGTGGGCGATATCGACCGCGAGGGCGCACGCATCGTCGAACAGGCCCGCAATGCCAACGTCGTCGAGATTCGCCTGCATGCCGGTATGTACCGCGCCATGCTTGCTGAGCACAAGCGCCGCGTGAAGGCCGGTGGCGAGTGCGAGCCCGCGGCAGCCAACCAGGGCGTGCCGCAGAACCTTGCTGCCACGATCAAGGACCTGCCCATGGTCACGCGCGTGCAATTCCGCAACGTGCTGCGTGAGGGTGGACGAATTCCGCAGGAGATTCTGATGACCGCCGACTATCGGGATGGCGACTCGGGAAGCTTCGACCGCATGCTGAACAACTAAATTCCGCTCTCCCGGGGCCTGTCGTGGCTTGGTTGTTGCATGCGGCTCGCTTTTCGGAACTGGGCCGATAGGCGTGCCTCAAAAAAATCTACCCCAGTCGCTGTGTAGGGTGTCTATAAAGAGCCGTGGCCAAAAAACATCAAATATGAGTACTGATATTCTTTTAGTAGCAGTAATTTTGACCACATTTAAGGTGATTTGACGTTTCGATCGAGCAGATAAGCTGCCGTATCTCCTCAAGTGTTCATTAAAGGAAGACCTTGATGCGAATAAGTCTCATTAGGATCTTCTTTTATTAACGAAAATAATGTAG
>DBEWTI010000056.1:0-8563 GCA_048205975.1 Collinsella sp. | reverse complement strand
CCGCGC
Source organism: Collinsella sp. (assembly GCA_048205975.1). Taxonomy (GTDB): domain Bacteria; phylum Actinomycetota; class Coriobacteriia; order Coriobacteriales; family Coriobacteriaceae; genus Collinsella. The sequence goes on along the minus strand of DBEWTI010000056.1, from coordinate 8,557 downwards.
GCGGGGTCCGGGGCGAGCAAGCGGACAGAACAGACAACTGTCCAACAATTCGTGCGAAACACAATGAAAAACCGTTTGATGTGAGTTAATATAAACAACGTCGTGAATCTGACTCCTGCCACATGCATGACAGGGGTTAAACACAAAAAAGGAGTCAATTATGGTTTCTGAGAAGGCTACCCTCGTTAATCCTCAGGGTCTGCACATGCGTCCGGCTGGTCTGTTCGCCTCCACCATGGGCAAGTACGCCTGTGACGTGACGGTCGTCACCCCCGAGAAGGAGGTCAACGGCAAGTCCCCGATGGCCCTCATGGCTGCTGGTATCCCCTGCGGCACCGAGGTCGAGGTCAAGTGCGACGGTGCCGACGAGGCCGAGGCTCTGGCTGCTGCCATCGAGCTCATCAAGAGCGGTCTTGGCGAGTAGAACTCAAACGGGTCGCATGTTGAACAACTAAGTTCATATTTGGGGGCGCAGTGACCTGTTTTAAGGTAGCTGCGCTCTTTTGTCATGGATATGGCAAAACGCTTTATCACATACACGGAGAGAGGAATGGGAATGTATCAGGGAGTCAACGCTTCCGAGGGCATCGGTATCGGCACCGTTATGGTCGCCGTCGATCCCGACTTGACGTTTGAGCCGCACGAGGTTGCTGATTCGGCAGCAGAGAAGGAGCGCTATCAGACCGCTCTTTCGGTCTTCTGCGAGAAGACCCAGGCTCAGGCCGACCACATGAAGGAGACGGTGGGCGAGGCCGAGGCCGAGATCATGAGCGGACACATTGTCCTGGCTCAGGATCCGGGCATGACCGATGCCATCAACGCCGCCATTGACGGCGGCACCTGCGCCGAGCAGGCGCTCATGGACACCTCGACCATGTTCGAGAACATGTTCCTGTCCATGGACGACGAGATGTTCCGTCTGCGCGCGGCCGACATCGCCGACATCCGCACCGGTATTCTGGCCGAGCTACTGGGCAAGGAGGTCGTCGACCTTTCCGTCCTGCCCGAGAACACCGTCGTTGTCGTGCACGACCTCACGCCGTCCATGACCGCCACGATCGATAAGGCCCATGTTGCCGGTATCGTCACCGAGACCGGTGGCCGCACGTCACACTCCGCGATCATCGCGCGCGCCCTCGAGATCCCGGCCGTCCTTTCGGTTTCCAACAGCTGCACCGCACTGCGCAACGGCATGACCGTTGTCGTTGACGGTGGCAAGGGTATCGTTGAGGCCGATCCCGATGAGGAGACGCTCGCCGCTTACACTGCCAAGGCCGAGGCTTTCGCTGCCGAGAAGGCGGCTCTCGAGGCCTTTCGCGGCAAGCCGTCCGTGACTGCCGACGGCATCAAGAAGATCATTGCCTGCAACATCGGCAACCCCGATGACGTGCCCAACGCGCTCGATCACGACGCCGAGGCTATTGGCCTGTTCCGTTCCGAGTTCCTGTTTATGGACTCTGCTGAGCTTCCTTCCGAGGAGGAGCAGTTCAACGCCTACCGTAAGGTCGCCAGCGCGCTCAAGGGCGCTCCGGTCATCATCCGCACGCTCGATGTGGGTGGCGACAAGGAGATTCCGTACCTGCACATGGTCAAGGAAGAGAACCCCTTCATGGGCTTCCGCGCCGTGCGTTACTGCCTGGCCAACCCCGACCAGTACAAGGTCCAGCTCCGCGCCCTGCTGCGCGCTAGCGCCTTCGGTGACGTCAAGATCATGATCCCGCTCGTCACTTGCGTCGAGGAGGTCTTGGCTGTCAAGGAGCTTGTCGAGCAGTGCAAGGCCGAGCTGACCGAAGAGGGTCGCAAGTTCAACGAGAACATCGAGGTCGGCATCATGGTCGAGACGCCTGCCGCCTCGCTGCTCGCCGACCGCCTGGCCGAGGTCGCCGACTTCTTCTCCATCGGCACCAACGACCTGATCGGCTACACCATGTGCGCCGACCGTGGTAACGACACCATCTCCAACCTGTACCAGGTTTACTATCCCGCCGTGCTCCGCTCGCTCAAGAACATCATCGAGAGCGGCGTGAAGGCCGGCATCATGGTCGGTATGTGCGGCGAGGCCGCTGCCGATCCGTTGCTCGAGCCGCTGCTGATCAGCTGGGGCCTGGAGGAGTTCTCGATGAGCGCTCCGTCCATCCTGCGCGCCCGCAAGACCATCAGCCAGTGGACCAAGGCCGAGTGCGACGAGCTCGCCGAGAAGGCGCTCGCCTGCAACACCGCTGCCGAGGTCAAGGCACTGCTCGAGTCCGCAGCTCGCTAATTTGGTATCAGAGGTAACCGCGTGGTTGGAATGGGCCGGCCACGCGGCCCTCACATATACAGGGGGTACTGTAAATGTTCTACACGCTAACCGCTAACCCGGCTGTCGACATGACGGTTTCGAGCTCTCCGCTCGAGCCCGACGAGAACGTCCGCACCGGCTCGGCCAGCTACACGGCTAACGGCAAGGGCCTCGACGTGTCCTTCGCCTTTAAGAAGATGGGCGTCGACACCGTCGCGCTCGGTTTCTTCGCCGGCTTCACGGGCAAGTTCATCGTCGAGGAGGTCATGAATCTGGGTTGCCTCTGCCGCCCGGTCTGGACCGACGGTATCACGCGCATCAACACCTACGTCAACGATGGCCAGCACGAGTACGGCATCCTGAACCCCGGTGCTCCGATCACGCCGCAGCACCAGGAGGAGCTCTACAACATCCTGGACACCGCGGGCGACCTTGAGTGCCTGATCGTCTCCGGCTCCGTGCCTCCCAAAGCTACGCCCGACTTCCTGGCTCAGGTCATGGAGCACGCTCAGGCCCGTGGCGCCGACGTCGTCCTGGACCTGTCCTCCGACAAGCTCAAGGAGCTCGCTCACAAGAAGCCGCTGCTCATTAAGCCGAACCATCACGAGATGAAGGCTATCTTCGGCGTGCCGGTCGACACCGACGACGAGGTCCGCGTCGCCATGAAGCTGGCTCACGAGGCCGGCGTCCAGAACGTGCTGCTCACCCGTGGTAGCCGCGGTGACGCTTACTTCTCCAACGGCGAGGACATCTGGTATGCCAAGCGTGAGTTCAACATCAAGCTTGTCTCTTCCGTCTGCGCCGGCGACTGCACCCTCGCTGCGTTCCTGCACAAGTGGTACAGGGATCGCGACAACGTCGAGGAGGCCATGAAGCTCGCTATGGCCACCGGCGCCAACGTTGCTGAGTCCGTCGGCATCGGCGACTTTGGTCACGTCGACGAGTACAGCAAACGCGTTGCCGTTCGCAAGCTCGATCGCAAGTAAGCGAAACGCGACATATTCGTACGCATGCGGCGCTCCGGTTTCGGCCGGGGCGCTTTTTTGTTCCGCCATGTTGGAAAGGTGCCTTGCCGTACTTCATCGCTTCCACACCGTTCGCCGAGTTGCTATAGCCTTTTACGGATGCGTGGAATATACTTTCACTAACACGCTGTTTCGTGAAAGGAACATTCATGATTTACACGCTCACTGCAAATCCCGCTATTGACTACAACATTTCCTGCGACGGCCTCACCTCCAACACCGTCACGCGTACCCGCGATGCGGTCTATACGCCCAACGGCAAGGGCCTCAACGTCTCGTTTACGCTCGATCACTACGGTGTCGACACCACGATCCTGGGCTTTTTCGCCGGCTTCTCGGGCGAGTTCATCGTTAAGGGCGCCGAGGCACTGGGTGTGCCCGTCAAGCCCGTGTGGACCGACGGCATCACGCGTGTCAACGTCTTCCTCAACGCCGGCCCCGACACCGAGTACAACATGGTCAACGCCGGTGCCGCCATCAACGAGACCAACGAGCGGGAGATGTTTGAGCTCATCGATTCGCTCGACGACATGACCTGCCTGGTCATCAGCGGTTCGCTTCCTCCCAACACCTCCGAGGGCTTCCTTGCCGAGGTCCTGCGTCGCGTTAAGGCCAAGGGTGCCGAGTTCGTTCTCGACATCTCCAGCCATCAGCTGGCCGACCTTATTGCCATGGAGCCGCTGCTGATCAAACCCAACGACGACGAGCTGCTCGACATCTTTGGCATTAAGGTGAGCGGTGGCGACGACGAGTCTGTCAAGGGCGCGATGGCCGAGCTGCATGCCAAGGGCGCCAAGAACGTCCTGCTGACCCTTGGTGGCGACGGCGCGTACTTCTCCAACGGCGAGCACATCTGGTTTGCCAACCGCACCTTTGAGGTCAAGCTGCTGTCGACGGTCTGCGCCGGCGATTCCTCGCTCGCTGCCTTCCTGTCCGTGTGGCACGACGCTCCCGAGCGTGTTGAGGACGCTCTGCGCCTCTCGATGGCCACCGGCGCCAACGTGGTCGAGTGCCCGGGTTTGGGCGATTTTGCTAAGGTCGATGAGTATCAGAAGGGCATCGCCATCCGTCAGGTCTGCTAACGCAACGTACGGGCCTTGGTTTCTTGCTTTGTTGAGCACCCGTCTCGGATTACCGAGGCGGGTGCTTTTTCATTTCGGTGGCAGAGCTCTTGGGATTCAATCGTGCTTGAAACGCGTTTGCGTGTGCGCCCGCTCCCGTTTCTTGCTAGACTTCTTGGAAACCGTCAATCGATATACCCGCAATCGCAGGAGGCCACAGGAATGTGCAATGTTTCGCTCAACGCCACGCAGCCGTCAGCCGCCTCTCTGCGCGTGTTGCGAGCCCTCGAGGATGCCGGTCTTGAGGCCTGGTATGTGGGCGGTTGGGTGCGTGACGCGCTGATGGGATGCCCCAGCCACGATGTAGATATGTGTTGCAGCGGCCTGTGGCAGGAGTCCAAAGCGGCGCTCGAGGCCGCCGGCATCGCGGTTGTGGAGTCGGGCATTAAATTTGGCGGAATCACGGCTATTTCCGATGGCGAGCGTATCGAGGTCACCACGTACCGTCTGGATGGCTTTTACACCGATGGTCGCCATCCCCAGAGTGTGGAGCGTGCCGCCTCGCTCGAGGACGATCTGGCGCGCCGCGACTTTACCGTCAACGCTATGGCCTGGCATCCCGAGCGCGGGCTTGTCGACCGCTACGACGGCCAGGGTGACTTGGAGCGCAAGCTGATTCGCGCTGTCGGCGATCCCAAGCGTCGCTTTAACGAGGACGCCCTGCGCATGTTGCGTGCGGTGCGCTTTGCCTGCCGCCTGGACTTTATGATTGAGCCCGAGACTAAGCGCGCGCTTGCCGAGTGCGCGCCGCTGCTCGACGCCGTGGCGCGCGAGCGCGTGGGTATTGAGCTCGAGGGCATTCTTTCGACCGGTCATGGGGGAGACGCCATGCTGCGCTACCCCGAGCTCATCTGCGCCGCCGTGCCCGAGTTGGCAGCGGGTCGCGGCTTTGATCAGCGAAGTGTCTATCATGCGTTTAACGTTTACGAGCATATCGCCCGTGTGCTGACGGTGGCAGGGGAGCTTGCGCTGTGCGACGGCGTCGCGCCCTCGTCGAGCCTTATGTGGGCGGCGTTTTTGCACGATGTGTCCAAGCCCGAGTGTTTCACGGTCGATCACGCCGGCAGCGGACACTTCTACGGTCATCCCGAGCTCGGCGCCAAGAAAGCGCGCGTCATTATGGATCGCCTGGCGCTCTCGCACGACCTGGTGCGCGACGTGTGCCTGCTCATCAAATATCACGACAAGCCGCTGCGCCCCGAGCGCTCCTGCCTGCTCAATATGATGCGCGCGCTTTCGGGCGAGGGCGTCGACACGCCGCGTTTGATGGACGAGCTCATGGATCTTAAGCGTGCCGACACGCTCGGCAAGGCCCCGTCGTGCTTCTATTACGTTGAGACGATTGAGGAGATGCGCGCGATGTCGCACGAGCTGCTGAAGGCGGGGGAGCCCTATACGCTCAAGATGCTCGCCATCAACGGCGGCGACTTGATCCGTGCTGGAGTCAAGCCCGGGCCGGAACTGGGGCAGCTTCTCAACTCCGCCCTCGACGCCGTGATCGAAGACAACATTCCCAACGAGCGCGAAGCTCTTTTGGTCCATCTCAACTTGAATTAGCCACCCAGTTTACCTGCGTGTTCCATAACCTGCCGACAATTTGTCGGCAATTTGGAATTTCTTCTTGCGCTGTCGTTTTTTGTCCCGTAATATATTTCCTCGCAGCACGGCAGTGCAGATGTCATGTGGCCCGTTCGTCTAGCGGTTTAGGACGCCGCCCTCTCAAGGCGGAGATCACCAGTTCGAATCTGGTACGGGCTACCACTTCTTTTCTGCCGAGGCCTATGGCCCGTTCGTCTAGCGGTTTAGGACGCCGCCCTCTCAAGGCGGAGATCTCCAGTTCGAATCTGGTACGGGCTACCATGCATCTGATACCCGGTCTTTCCACGGAAGGCCGGGTTTTTTATTATCAAACAACTGTCTGTCATTCCCGTTTGAACAAGAGCTTTTCGTTCTGCTTATGGCCCTTACGGGTACAATAACCAAGATATTTTGACTGTTAGAAGGAGTCTCATGACGGAGTCCTCTCAGCATACGTCCAAGCCCCAGGTCGAGGTTGAGGCCTCGGGCGGCGATGACAATAAGAGCGCACGCCGCGGCGCAATCTTTATCGGCGTTGTGCTGGTGGGTTATATCGTCTATCTGGTGGTAACCGGGCAGATGGGGCAGTTCTGGGCTGCTATGTCGAGCGTCCAGGCGCCCTGGCTCGTTGTCGCGTGTCTTTGCATGTTCATGTATCTGTTCTTTGGCATTGTGGCCTATGCGATCGCCGTCTGGCTCGACCCCAATTCACCCGTCGGCATTCGCGACCTGATCTCGGTCGAGGCGAGTGGCATCTTCTTTGGCAACCTGACGCCCATGATGATGGGCTCTACGCCTGCCCAGATCTACCGCCTGACCAAAGCGGGCCAAAACGTGGGCGAAGCGGGTGCCACGCAGTTCACCCGATTTATTGTGTATCAGTTTGGCCTAGTTGCCTGGGGCGCTATCCTATTGCTTGCTCGCATGCCGTTTTTTGCCGAGCGCTATGGCGACATGACGCTGCTGTGCGTCTTTAGTTTTGGCGGTCACTGCTGCATCCTGCTCGGCATCTTCGCCGTCGCGCTCATGCCTAAGACCGTCACGCGCGTCGCCCATTGCATCATCAATTGGCTCGAGCGCATAGGTGTCTCGGCCACTAAGATCGATGGATGGCGCTCGTTTGTCGATGGCGAGATCTACTCGTTCTCCGAGAAGTTCAAGCTTTCTGCCGGACATTTTTCTTCCATGCTGCTCACCGTGTTTATCACCATGCTGCAGCTTGCGTTTTTCTATCTGGTGCCGTATTTCCTGATGCTTGCCTTTGGCCACCACGAGGTCGACTTTTTCTCGGTCATGGCCGCGAGCGCCTTTGTCCAGCTGCTGAGCTCTGCGGTCCCCTTGCCCGGTGGAACTGGTGGCGCTGAGGGCGGCTTTGCATTGTTCTTGGGTCATTTCTTTGGGTCGGCTTCGACCGCCGGCTATCTGCTGTGGCGCCTCATTACGTTTATCGCGCCGACCATTTTGGCTGCGCCCCTGCTGGGCCTTAAGAGCGCCCACAACGAGAGCATCCATGCGCGCTGGGATCGTGTGATGCGCAAGCTTGGCCGCACGCCTCAGACGCCCTCTGCGCCCACTAAGCCGCACCCCACGAATGCTGTTACCGTTGATCCCAAGAAGCACGCTCAGAAGGCTTCTGGGGCCGCTAAGCCGGCTCATAAAGCCTATGTGCTACAGACAGGCGACGGTATCCGTGTATCTCCTTCGGCACTCAATAAGAAGAAGCGTCCTAAGTCGCAGTAGGGCAGTCGTGCGTTCTTCATGATGCGGGGCATATTTGTGCTGTATGGGGGATAATCCTCTTACGTAGATTATCTCTCATCTGTTGATGAATGCCCGCATATCGAAGGGACACGTCCATGGACACCAGCAAACCGCGTCTTGATCGCCGCATCGTTCGCAGCCGCAATGCCATCCTTTCCGCTTTCGAGCGCCTGCTCATGGAAAAGCCGCTGGCAGACATTACGGTGAGTGCCATCGCGCGCGAGGCCAATGTCGACCGCAAGACCTTTTACGTTCACTTTGGTACGGTTGATGGCTTGCTCGATGCCATTGCCGTCGATGTGGTGGAGATGATTGTCGACTCGGTCGAGAAAACGCTTGCCTCCATGGACGGCGACACCAACGAGCGCGCCCTGGGCGCGGCGGCGACCTTCTTTAAAAACGTTAACGAGGCACTGTGCAACAACCTGGTGCTCAATCGTCAGCTGATCGAGAACATTCCGCTCGATGATTTTATGGCTCGTCTTCGTGCGCCGCTCGAACACGAGATTGCCGAGCGCGATCTGCTGCCCCAAGGTCTCAAGGACGAGATGTTCGACTACTATCTGGCGTTTCTGCTGTCGGGTATCATCGGCATCTATCGCACGTGGGCATTGTCCGATGGCTCGGTTCCTATCGAGCGCGTCTCGGAGGTTGCTAATAATCTGACGTTGAGCGGCCTTTCGAGCCTGGAATCTCGTTTCGAATAGCACGTGCGCCTTACCCCCCCCTGAGTTGCGGTGAAATAGGGACTGAATAGGCCTTTTAACAGCCTAAACGGTCCCTATTTCACC
>DBEWTI010000102.1:0-2964 GCA_048205975.1 Collinsella sp. | reverse complement strand
CCGCAGCGCGTCGTGCCCTGCGTGCCCGCGCTGATCGAGGCGCTCGACCGCCCCGAGGCTCAGACCCGCTGGGAGGCCCTCGATGCCCTGACGGCGCTCGCCACCACCTGCCCCGAGCAGCTGGGCGATGCCTTTGAGGGTGCCGAGACCGCACTGTTCGACGAGATCTCCTCCACGCTGCGCTATGCTGCCTTCCGCCTGCTGTGCGTGTGGGGTGCCACGAGCGTCGAGCGTTCGCGCGAGGCTTGGCCCATCCTGGACGAGGCTATCCAGTGCTACCACGGCGACCTTGAGTATCGCGACATGCTCGGTTGCCTGTACGAGTTTTGCCAGGGCGAGATCGACGCCGAGGTTGCCGAGAAGCTCGCGCTGCGCCTTAAGTTCGACGCCGAGAACGGCAAGGGCAGCTATCTCAAGGCCCGTTCGAGCGAGATTTGCGAAATGCTTGTTAAACGTTTTGGCCTGGATCTCTCCAAAAAGAAGAAGCGTGCTAGCGTTAAAAAATCTGAGGCCGCCGAAGACGAGGAGTAACAGATTATGGCGCACGATGTAGTCCTGATTCCCGGTGACGGTATCGGTCCCGAGATTACGCAGGCCATGCGCCGCGTGGTCGAGGCCACTGGTGTCCAGATCAACTGGAACGTCCAGGAGGCCGGCGCCGGCGTCATGGACGAGTTTGGCACGCCGCTGCCCCAGCACGTGCTCGATGCGGTCGCCGAGACCAAGGTTGCCATCAAGGGCCCCATCACCACACCGGTCGGCACGGGTTTCCGCAGCGTCAACGTGGCCCTGCGCAAGCACTTCGACCTGTACGCCTGCGTGCGACCTTGCCTGTCGCAGCCGGGCGATGGCTCGCGCTTCCGCGACGTCGACCTGGTCATCGTGCGCGAGAACACCGAGGACCTCTACGCCGGTATCGAGTTCGATGAGGGCGCTGCCGAGGTCGAGGAACTCTCGCAGCTTGTCGAGCGTTCGGGCCAAAAGACCTTCGCCGTCGATTCCGCGATCTCGATCAAGCCGATCTCTATCGCCAAGAGCCGCCGCATTGTGGAGTATGCCTTTGAGTATGCCCGCCGCTGCGGCCGCAAAAAGGTGACGGCCGTGCACAAGGCCAACATCATGAAGGCGACCGACGGCCTGTTCCTGCGCGTGGCGCGCGAGGTGGCCGCCAACTATCCTGATATCGAGTTCAACGACAAGATCGTCGACGCCACCTGCATGGGCCTGGTCCAGAACCCCAACGACTTCGATGTCCTGGTGCTGCCCAACCTGTACGGCGACATCGTGAGTGACCTGTGCGCCGGCCTGGTGGGCGGCCTGGGCATGGCCCCCGGCTCCAACATCGGTGCCGACTGCGCCATCTTTGAGGCTACGCATGGCTCCGCGCCCGATATCGCCGGCCAGGATATCGCCAACCCCACGGCCGAGATCCTCTCTGCTGCGATGATGCTCGATCACCTGGGCGAGAACGATGCTGCCAATCGCATTCGTGCCGCCGTATCTGCCACGCTCGACGAGGGCGAGCAGGTTACCGGTGACGTGCGTCGTGCCCAGACCGGCTCCGTTGAGGGCGCCGTGGGCACGCAGGCCTTTGCCGATGCCGTTATCGCGCACCTGGTCTAAGGTATGCACGCTGCAAACGCCTAAATAGTACTTAAGTGTTTGCGTATAACCTAAGAATCAATACGCCCGGCGCTCTGCCGGGCGTATTCTATTGGGGACTATGTTTCCTAACAAGGAGTAACTGATATGGGTCTGATTCAAAAGAAAGACGAGAAGGACGAGATCGACGGCATCCAGATCATCGAGCGCGGCGAAGGCCCCGACGGTGATGAGGACGAGAAGATCGACCTGGTCGCCGGCACGTCTGCCGAACATATTGCCGCCGGCACGACTGTCGAGGAGGAGGACGCTCGCCTGGAGGCAAAGGTCGTCGCCGACGCCGCCGACGAGAACCTCATGCCCGAAGAGCAGGACGATGACGACTCCGATGTAGACGACCACGCTTGCAAGCACAAGAAGACGATGATTGCCGCCTTTGTGGTCGCCGTCGTGATTGCCGCTGTGGTCGGTTTCTTTATTGGCAACGGTGGTTTTGGCGGCAAGGGTGTCGGCTCGGCTACCCTCACCGAGGACCAGCTCGATTCGACCGTGGCAAGCTATAGCTACAACGGCAAGAAGAGCGATATCACCGCGCGCGAGGCCATCGAGAGCCAGTACAGCCTCGATAAAGTCAAGAATAGCGATGGCAATTACACCGCTCCGTCCGCCGACGTCATCCTGTCCTATGTGCGCAACAAGATCCTACTCGATGCTGCCGAGGACGAGGGCATCACTGTCTCTTCTAAGGAAATGAAGAAGTACGCCGAGGATTCTATCGGCACCTCCGACTACAAGACCATGGCCAAGCAGTATGGCGTGTCCAAGGACCAGGCCAAGCAGATCGTCCGCCAGTCCGCGACGCTGCAGAAGCTCTACAAGAAGAAGGCGGGCGATAGTGCGAGTATGCCGACCGCCCCGACCGAGCCTGCTGACGGCAACGAGGACACCGCGAGCAAGGACTACGCCGACTACATCATCAACCTTGCCGGCGACGAGTGGGATAGCGAGAAGGGCGCCTGGAAGGACGAGAACAGCACCTACGCTAAGGCCTTCGCCAACGATGCCTTTACCGCCGATAGCGCAACCTATAAGCAGGCCATGACCGCCTACTACACCGCCTATCAGCAGTATTCTTCGCAGGCCTCCAGCGCCAGCTCCAAGTGGACCGGGTACGCCAACGGCCTGTACGCCAAGGCCAACATCAGCATCTACGGCCTGTTTGCGTAAGGTTTGCCTGCACTACTGCGCGCTAACCGATCACCTGATTAAGCCCGCTAGAACGGACTGAACTGCCTCCCATTTCTTGGACATGAGAAATGGGAGGCTTTCTTTATGCGCGTTGATTTGAGAGTGAAACATGAT
>DBEWTI010000101.1:0-45375 GCA_048205975.1 Collinsella sp. | reverse complement strand
TTTTAACGACGCCGGGCGAGGCGGTTTGTTTCGGGCCCCGCGCGGCTATTGTTTAGAGCGTCCTCAGCACAATGGCGATGGTGTTGAGGTATTCGAGCGCGCCGGATTCAACGGCAGCGCGGTCGCCTGCTGCGTACTCGTTGTCGCAGGCGAGCCAGTCTTCCCACGCTTCGTCCGTGCAGAGCATAGGTTGCATCGAGACAATCTCGACGCCGGGGGTCGGCTCGATCATGGCGCGCCACCAGGCCATGTCGTGCATGTAGTCGAGCTGCTCGGGTGCCCAGGATTTGAGCAGGCATTCGGGCAGATTATCGTGGCAGTCGCAGGCCATGCCAGGGATGCTCAAATACAGCATGCCCCCGCGCCTGACATAGGGGAGCAAGCGCTCGCTCAGATAGTGCGGGTCGCGGCCGTAGTAGTTGTACGAGTCGATGCTCACGACCGCATCAAAATAGTCGTGCTCAAACGGGAGCCCCTGCGAGGCGTCCGCCTTAACAGGGTGAATCGTGTTGCGGGGAATACCGAGTGAATCGAAGAACGCGCGGTTTTCGACGGGATCGCTCCACAGGTCGACAGCATAAGTGTCAAATCCGTATTCGCGGGCAAGCAGGGCGCTGGTAATGCCGGTGCCCGACCCAAGGTCGCAGACACGGGCGCCGCGGGGAATGCTCGCATCGCAAAGGAGCTCTTCGCAGAGTTTGAGGGGATTGGGGCCCATAATCTTAGAGTGCACAAGTGCCGCGTCGAAGCTGGTGGCTTTTGGGAAGGATTGAGATTTCGCAGAGTTCATTGTTCTTTCCTATCAGGTGCATATGTGGCAGATGACGGAGGCGGAACGGCGCAACAAACCGCGGCCGTTGGACGGCCGTTTTCAATTTGTATGCGATTGACCGTTCCCTAAAGAACAATGACCAAAAAGACATCCCCTTGGATGATCGAAATTGGGCCGAGGCCCGTGACGCTTTGATTATAGAACGTTGCGCACGGGCCGGGGAAATGCCATTTGTCACGGATTTGAGGGGCGCGATTGTGGCCGATTACGACCTGCGTGGGTCGAGATTCGCCCGCCTACAGGTCGCGTGCCCGATAGACCTTGGTGCTGACGATGCAGCTAAGTGCACATAGCGCGAGGGCCAGTACGGCAATTCCTGCGCACAGGCAGCCGAGGACGGCGGGATCGGGATTCGCCCCAGCAATCGACATGAGCCAGTTGCTGATGGGGCTGGAGGAGCTCAGTGTGGCCATGGCAAGGCATCCGAGCAGGGCAAACAGGCCGACGGAAAGGCGCAGCGCCTCCATGTGTCCAAATCGAAAGAACAGCGGCTGTGCCAGAAACACCATCATGAGGGAAATGAGCATGGACGCGGTCGAAGCGATTGCGGTCTCAAAGACGGTCTGTCCCGTCGAGGGGATACCCACGCTGTTGAAGAGCGGGATGGAGACGATGCTCAGAAGCGCGGCGGCGCACGCCATGACGGCCGAGAAGACAATGATGCTCAGGTAGCGTGCACAGATGATGTCTTTGCGCGAGATGGGCAGCGTTGCCCGATAGCGCTCCCATCCGTTTTGATTGTCGTAGCCGGCCAGCGAGTTCATAACCACGATGGGCGACATGGCACTGACCGCACAGGCGCCGGCGCTCATACCGGAATCGCCATCCGATGCGTTGGCGAGGGTCAGTACGACGAAGATGAACAGGCCGACGCCCGCGATGCTCGGGACAAGCGTGCGGACGATGGCGAGCTCAGACATAAAGGCGCGTTTCATTTCGAAGCCCCTTTCAGCATGAGGCGAAGATAGTCATCAATTGTTGCCCGGTCGCAGGGAATCTCGGGGAAGGCCTCGAGCGCCTCGCGACGGTTGGGCACGAGCACGTCCACGCTATAGGCGTGGTGGGCGGCACGGGCGCCTTCGACGCAAGCCATGAGCTCGGACGCCTGTGCTTGGGTGCAGTGGGTGATGCCGGCTCGGTCGGTAATGTCCTCGCGCGGCAGGTCAAACACAATCGAGCCGTTATCGATGCAGATGACGCGGTCGGCAGTGCGATCGAGGTCGGATGTAATGTGGCTTGAGAGCAGCACGCTGTGCTGGCCGTCGGCGACAAAGGCAAGCAACTCGTCGAGCAGTTCCTCGCGCGCCATGGGATCGAGGCCCGCGGTGGCTTCGTCCAAAACGAGCAGCTTGGCATTGTGACTGAGCGCACAGGCGAGCTGCAGCTTCATGCCCATGCCGCGGGAGAGGTCCTTGACCTTCGTCTTGGGATCGAGGCCAAATCGGTCGATGAATCCGGCGAACGTTTCGCAGCTCCACGTGGGGTATGCCGGGCCTACGAGCCTCTCGACCTGGCCCACCTTGAGCGTGGAGGGGAAGGGACACGTGTCCAGGACGAGGCCGATGCGGGAGCGCAGGTGGCGCTGCGTCTCGTCGGGCGCGTCGGCGCCATAGCGCTGCCCAAACAGGTGCACCTCGCCGGCATCGAGCTTTATAAGCCCAAGCGCGGCGCGAATGGTCGTCGTCTTGCCGGCACCGTTTGCTCCCACAAAGCCGACAATTTGGCCGGGCTCCACGGCAAGCGTGACGTCGCGCAACGAAAAACGGTCGCTCACGCGGCGCGATACACCTTTGAGTTCTAGCAAATTTTGCATGGTATAGCCTTTCTTGCAGATGGCTACTGCATGGTTTCGGGGGCTACGAGGTCGAGCATCTCGTGCAGCTTGTCGCGCGTGACGCCCAAGGCTTCGGCTTGGCTCGCCGCTTTCGCAAGCAGCTCTTCGATATGGCAGAGCTGGTTTTCGCGCAAGAGCTCCTGGTTGCCCTCGGCGACAAAACAGCCCTTGCCCTGCACGGTGCAGATAAAGCCGAGTTGCTCCAGGTCGGCGTAGGCGCGCTTGGTGGTGATGACACTCACGCCAAGATCGCTCGCGAGTGCACGGATGCTGGGGAGTTTGGCTCCCGCCGCGAGCGTGCCCGAAAGGATCTGAGCTTTGACTTGCGAGGCTATTTGCTCGTAGATGGGCTTGTCGCTCGAATTGGATAGGATGATGTCCACAGCGGCTCCTTAGCTGATGGGCTACACGTGTATAAAACCGGTAAGCACAGTATATATACACTATGTACAGTTACGCAAGAGACAAATTCGGATTGGGCCAGCTACCCGGGCCCTAACTGATGGATTTGTCCTGATAGACGCCCTAGAGCGGGATTTCACGGCTACAATAGTGCGGTTACATCGACGTAATGCACTCAATGCAAGAAAGGATCCGCATGGCAAGCCTGTCGGATGAAATCTCGTCGCGCCGCACATTCGCGATCATCAGCCACCCGGACGCCGGTAAGACCACGCTTACCGAGAAGCTGCTGCTCTATACCGGCAGCATCCAGACTGCCGGCTCGGTTAAGGGCAAGAGCTCGGCCAAGCATGCCGTCTCGGACTGGATGGACATCGAGAAGGAGCGCGGTATCTCCGTTACCTCCTCGGTGCTGCAGTTCACCTACAACGGCGCCTGCGTCAACATCCTCGATACCCCCGGCCACCAGGACTTCTCGGAGGATACCTACCGTACCCTTATGGCCGCCGACGCCGCAGTCATGGTCATCGACGGCGCTAAGGGCGTCGAGGCCCAGACCAAAAAGCTCTTTAAGGTCTGTACGCTGCGTCACATTCCCATCTTCACCTTTGTGAACAAGCTCGACCACGAGGCTCGCGATCCGTTTGAGCTCATGGAGGAGATCGAGAATGTCCTGGGAATCAATACGTATCCCATGAACTGGCCGATCGGCAGCGGCCGCAACTTCCGCGGCGTGTTCGACCGTCAGACCCGTCGCGTCATTGCCTTTGAGGGCGACGGTCACGCCAACGCCACCAAGAAGGTCGCCGAGGTCGAGGCCGAGCTGGGCGATCCTTCCATGGATGAGCTCATCGGCGAGGAGAACCATAAGAACCTGATGGATGACATCGAGCTGCTCGATGGCGCCGGCGACGAGCTCGACTTGGATGCCGTGGCCTGCGGCAAGCTGAGTCCGGCGTTCTTTGGCTCGGCGCTCACCAACTTTGGCGTGGAGCCCTTCCTTAAGGAGTTCCTGCGTCTGGCCCCGACGCCGCGCGCCTATACCGATACGCTCACCAGCGAACCGGTCGATCCCTGCCGCGATGACTTTAGCGGCTTTGTGTTTAAGATCCAGGCCAACATGGACAAGAACCACCGTGACCGTATCGCCTTTGTGCGCATTTGCTCGGGCAAGTTTGAGCGTGGCATGGACGCCTTTCACGTGCAGGGCAACCGCAAACTCAAGCTTGCCACGGGCACGTCGATGATGGCCGATGACCGCGCCATCGTGGACGAGGCGTACGCGGGCGATATCGTGGGACTGTTCGATCCGGGTATCTTTAGCATCGGCGACACCGTGTGCTCGGGCAAGCGCCACGTGCAGTATCCGCAGATTCCGACGTTTGCCCCCGAGATGTTCGCTCGCATTACGCAGGTCGACACGCTCAAGCGCAAGCAGTTCGTCAAGGGTATGGAGGAGCTTGCCCAGGAGGGTGCCATCCAGATCTTCCGCGAGCTGGGCGCCGGCATGGAGAGCGTCATCGTGGGCGTGGTCGGCGTACTGCAGTTTGAGGTGCTCGAGCGCCGCCTCAAGGCCGAGTATCGTGTTGAGGTTCGTCGCCAGCCGCTGCCCTATACGGACATCCGCTGGATCCAGAATGACCCCGATACCATCGATATCCCGGGCCTTTCGCTCACGCGCGACACCCTGCGCGTCGAGGACATGCGCGGCGGTAAGCTGCTGCTGTTCACGAGCCCGTGGAACGTGGACTGGGCAACCGACCACAACCCCGACCTTATCCTGTCGGAGTTTGGCAACGTGGCCTTTTAGCGCATCGGCGCGGTGGCCCTGCGGGGCTGCCGCGCCGTTTACTTGCCTGATGCCGTATGAGCGGCTATCATACCCACCGTCGTCTCAAGACCGTGACGTCCGAGCAGTTCGGGTCCGATATCCTGCTCGTTAAACCTAAAACCAAAGGAGTACATAATGATCAAGAAGGTCATGGAGGACTACAAGGTCCTGTTGCGGAGCATTCCCGCGGCAACGGTTTCGCTGTTTTTCGTGAGCGTCATCATGATGAACCTGCTGGCCAACAAAGAGCTCATCAGCCTGCCGTATCTGGCACTCGATTGCGGCTTTGTGGTGAGCTGGGTTTCGTTTTTGTGCCAGGACATGATCTGTAAGCGCTTTGGCGCCAAGGCATCCATCAAAATCTCTATCCTCGCGCTGCTGGTCAACCTGGCCGTGAGCCTGTGCTTTTGGGCATGCTCGCTCACGCCTGGCATGTGGGGCGCCTACTACGACACGGGTATGATCGAGGTCAACACCGCCCTTAACGCCACCATCGGCGGCACCTGGTACGTGGTGCTGGGCTCTTCGCTGGCAATGCTCGTTTCTGCCGTGGTTAACTCCACGCTCAACCAGTCGCTCGGCCGTATGCTCAAGAAGAATAACTTTGCGAGCTTTGCCTTCCGCTCCTATGTGTCCACGGGTGTTGGCCAGTTTATCGACAACCTGGTCTTTGCCATTGTGGTGAGCCACACGTTCTTTGGTTGGTCCTGGGTGCAGGTCCTTATGTGCTCGCTGACCGGCGCTGTTGCCGAGCTGCTGTGCGAGGTCTTCCTGAGCCCCGTGGGCTACAAGGTCGTGCGTGGCTGGGAGCGCGAGAACGTGGGCGCCGAGTACCTCGAGCGTCACGCAACCGCCTAAGGAGCAAGTATGCGGGTTTTGATCACGGGCGCTTCGGGCGGTATCGGAGCCGCATGCGTGCAGCGCTTTTTGGACGAGGGTCACGAGGTCGTGGGCTTTGATCTGCTGCCAGCGGCAATCGAACACGAGTGCTACCGCCATCTGATTGTTGATGTCCGCAAGCCGGACGCGTTCCCGGACGACCTTGAGCCCCAGGTGATCGTGAACGTTGCCGGTACGCAGGATTCGGCCGATGACATCGCCGTCAACCTGTGTGGCACCATCAACGTGACCGAGCGTTACGCCTTTGTGGGGGAGGGGCTTGCCGCCAAGCCGGCGCCGGCTATCAAATCCGTGGTCAATGTGGGGTCGGCGAGTGGACATACGGGATCGGAGTTTCCCGCCTATGCTGCCAGCAAGGGCGGTGTTATCGCCTACACCAAGAACCTTGCAAACCGCCTGGCGCCGCAGGCCATCGCCAACAGTGTGGACCCGGGCGGCGTTATCACGCCGCTCAACCGTTGCGTGATGGAAGACGAGCACCTGTGGAACCAGATTATGGAGCTCACGCCGCTTAAACGCTGGGCCACCGCCCAAGAGATCGCCGAGTGGATCTACTTTGTGGGCGTGACCAACCGGTTTATGACCGGGCAGAGCCTGCTGATCGATGGCGGCGAGGCCGGCCGCACACAATTTATTTGGCCTGAATAGGAAACGCGCCCGATGGTAAGCCGTCGGGCGCGTTTTTGATGTATCGATTTTTAGCCGAGGCAAGTCCAGTTGACGGGGGTCGAGCAGTGCTGTTCGAGTAGCCGATTGGCAGCGGAGAAGGGGCACGATCCCATAAAAGCGGGGAGTTCTGCCGTGGCACGGTTGGCCGAAAGCGGTGAGGGATGCGTAGAGGCAAGGCAGAACTTGCCGCTTGCCTTGCCCGCGCCGGTCGCGGCGAGCTTTCCTTCGACCATCTGCTGGGCAAAGCGACCCCATGCCAAAAAGACTACCGGTTGGGGTAACTGGCAGCAGCGTTCGATAATATAGTCGGTGAGCGTGCTCCAGCCCAGCTTGGCGTGCGAATTGGCGGCATGCTCGCGCACGGTGAGCGTAGTGTTGAGAAGCAGGACGCCCTGTTGTGCCCATGGGGTCAGGTCTCCCGTGGCGGGGATGGGGCAGCCTAGATCGGCATTGAGCTCCTTGTAAATGTTGCGCAGGCTCGGCGGCAACTTGGTTTGCGACGCGGGGACCGAGAACGACAGTCCCATGGCCTGGTTGGGTCCGTGATAGGGGTCTTGACCCAAGATGACAACCTTGACCTGGTTGGCCGGCGTATAGGCGAGGGCATTGAGGATGTCGTCTTGTGCCGGGTAGATGGTTTGCTCGGCACGTAAAAGGGCGATGCGCTCGAGCAGCTGGTTCGTTGTGTCACGTACCGGCTGCGGCGCATCGCCCAACCAAGTTGCTATGTTGCGGTCGCGAGTTGCGGTGTCCATGGGGCTCCTTTACGGCAGATGCTCTGTTGGCATCTATTGTAAAGGCGCACCGGTTGCCTTTATGCCGCGGCTGCATGAAGAGTGGGGTCTACGAGACGCGCTCGGGCGCTCCTGCCATGTGAGCGTGTCCTTGCGAGCGAAGGCGCGGGAGCTCGACGGTTGCCACCATCACGCCGGTGAGGATGAGGGCGGCGCCAAAGAAGGCGATGGGGCTCAGGACCTCGCCGACCAGGAAGAACGAGAAGACGGCAGAGCAGACCGGTTCGAGTGAGAAAGCGAATCCGGTGGTCTCGGCAGGCACGTGGGGCTGCACGAGCGTCTGGGTGATAAAGCCGTAGGCAGAGCAGATGAGTGCGAGCGCGACGACCACGACGATCTCGTTGGGCGTGCTGGGAAGCGTGAAGCCGCCAAAGGTGCACGCGGCGATGCCCGAGAACAGGCCGCCAAAGCCCAGCTGCCAAACACCCAAGGCCAGTGGGTCGACTTCTTCGACAAAGCGCTTGGCTACGATAATGTGGCTGGCATAGATAAAGGCTGAGAGCAACATGATGATCGCGCCGGGATTCAGGCTGGTAAAGTCGGCACCCGAGAGCAGCAGCATACCGCAGGTGACGATGGCGGTGCCGATGAGTACCTTGCGCTCGGGGGCGCGACGCAGCAGGGCGGCGTTGGCAAACGGCACGATCACGACCGTCAGGCTCTGCAAAAAGCCGGCGGTGGAGGCGGAGGTGAGGCTAGAGCCCAGGCACATGCAGGTGAGCTCGGTTGCCATGATGGCGCCGATGATGGCGGCGCGAACCATCAGGTCGCGGTTGATGCGGAAAGCGCGCTTGTGGAAGAGCAGCAGGCAGGCCGCAAAGGCGATGATGCAGCGTAGCGCGACGATGCTCGTGGCGTTCATGCTGTCCATGCCAATCTTCATGAGGGGGTACGAAAAGCCCCATGCGACGGGAACGGAAAATGAGAGCGCGATTGCTTTTTTGCGATCCATGGGACTCCTTTTGTTACAGAACGGTTTCGCAAAAAGGATTCTGCTCCCAGATGTGGATGTAGTAAAGCGAATGTATCTTCAGTATGATTAAGAAATACTAATGCTAGTAGAAAAAGCCCTGGCAAAACGTTTTACGGCTGCATTGATGTGGAGGCACGATGGTATCGCGGTATCAGATTGTTTGTATGGTGGTCGATTGCGGCAGCCTGAAGGGCGCGGCCGACGAGCTAGGCTATACGCAAAGTGCGGTGAGCCAGGCCGTCAAGGCGCTCGAGCGCGAGCTGGGTACCACGCTTATCGAGCGCGGTAAGCAGGGCGTCTCGCTTACGCGCGACGGCAAGCAGTACCTGCCGTATCTGCGCCAAATCGTAACTGCCGAGGCCGAGCTTGAGGGCAAGCGTCAGGAGTTGCTGGGACTCTCCTCGACTGATATTCGAATCGCGACGTTTACTAACGTGAGCCGCACCGTATTGCCGCGCGTGATTCGCGACTTTGGGGCTCTGCATCCGGGCGTGCACTTTACCCTCAAGCAGGGCGATTACACGCGCAACGCCCAGTGGGTGCACGATGGCGTGGTTGACTTTTGCTTTACGGCACGCGGATTTACCGCCGGGCTCGAGAAGCGCGTGGTCTATCACGACGAGTTGGTGGCGCTGTTGCCGGCCGCGCATCCGCTGACGGCAAAGGAAAAGGTAACGCTCGCCGACCTGGCGTCCGAGCCGTTTGTGCTGCTGGATGAGGGCGAGCAGAGCCTGGTGCTCGATGCATTCGCGGCGCACGGGCTGTCGCCGCACGTGACGAGTGAGGTCACCGACGACTACACCATCATGGCGATGGTGGAGGAGGGCCTAGGCGTAAGTATGCTGTATCGCCGTACCGTCGAGGGCATGCGGGCCGATATCCGCGTACGTCCCATCGTGCATGCTCCCTCGCGCGACGTGGTGGCAGCTTGGCGCAGCTGGGACACCATGCCTATCGCCACGAGGCGTTTTATCGACTATATGAGCTCGCATATTGTCAATTAACGACTGGCGTGACGTTGAGTGCGGTGTTTAGCGGGCTG
This sequence comes from Collinsella sp., assembly GCA_048205975.1. GTDB lineage: Bacteria > Actinomycetota > Coriobacteriia > Coriobacteriales > Coriobacteriaceae > Collinsella. The sequence continues at coordinate 36,098 of DBEWTI010000101.1, read as the reverse complement.
TCGCTTTGGCTTGGGCGGTGCGATAGGTGCGTGCCGGGTGGCAGAGCAATACCGCCACGACCATAAAGAATGCCGTGGTGCCCAGGCTGATGGGGTAGACCATCATGATGTTCGCAAAGGTACGGAAGTGCGGGAACACGCAGAATACCCAATAGAAGCGAATGCCGCAGACGCAGATCATGGTGATGAGGGCGGGCATGAGCGAGATGCCAAAGCCGCGCAGGTAGCCGGACATGTTTTCGTAAAACATGCTAAAGGCGTACGCCGGGAAGATCGAACACACGCGGATATAGCCGATCGAGACGATGTTGGGGTCGCTATTAAACAGCGCTAGGATCTCGCGCCCCAGACCGACGATGATGACGATGGTAGTGAGCGCGACGATGCCACCTTCGACCAGGCAGACCTTAAGGGTCTTGGTGCAACGGTCGATCTGGCGGGCACCGTGGTTTTGCCCCACAAAGGTGGTGCAAGCCTGGCTAAAGCTGTTGAGCAGGTTGTAGCACACGTACTCCAGGCTCATGGCAGCGCTCGATGCCGCCATGACCTCGGTGCCCAAGCTGTTGATGGCGGACTGGATGATGATGTTGGCGACGGCAAAGACGGCGCTTTGGATACCGGCGGGCAGGCCGATCTTGACGATGCGCTTGAGGGCGACGGGGTCGATGGCAAGGTCGCGTGGGGTGACGCGGACGACGGAGTCGGTCTTGAGCAGGCGGATAAAGAGCGTAGCGGCGCTGACGGTGTAGGCGATGGCGGTGGCGATGGCGACGCCCGCAACGCCCCAGTGGAGTACGGGGACAAAGATGAGGTCCAGGCCAATGTTGAGGACGGTGGACACGGCGAGCGCCTGCAGCGGCATGCGGGTGATGCCGACGGAGCGGAAGATCGCGGCCTCAAAGTTGTAGAGCAGGATTGAGGGCATGCTGAGCAAAAAGACGCGCAGGTAGAGCGAGGCGAGCGGCATGGTTTCGGCGGGAACGTTGAGCGCGGCGAGCATGGGCTCGGCAAAGATCTCGCCCAGCGCGATGACGACAAAGCCCACGAGTGCCATTAAAATCGAGGTATGGACGGCGCGTTTGACCATGTTCTGATCGTTGCGGCCGATAGCGTTGGCGATGACCACGTTGGAGCCAAGCGACATGCCAATAAAAAGGTTGAGCATAAGACTGGTAAGCGGAACATTGGAGCCGACCGCCGCCATGGCGAGGGTTCCCTGGTCGCCCGAGAAGTTACCGATGATGACCGTGGCGATGAGGTTCGACAGCTGCTCCAAGATGCTCGTGGCGGCTACGGGGAAGGCGAACAGGGGAATATTGCGCCACAGCGAGCCGGTGGTCATGTCAATGTGCTTAGATGCGGTGTCTGCCATACGCTCTCAATCTCTAATATGCTCTTTCGTGCTTATTTGCGCAGACGATGATACTCCTAATGCAGCCAGCCGGCACTTAGGGACGTTCCTTTTCTGTCGGCAGCTGGGGACACTCCTTGTCTCTTCTATGACTAGGTGGGGAAGGCGTGCGACAATGGTGGGCGTTGTGTTGTTCGCGCTAAGGAGTTGCCATGTTGTTGTGTCCCGTTTGCCATGAACCGTTGGTGGACGACGAGCGCGGTGCTGCATGCGCGGGCGGACACCGATTTGACCGTGCGCGCGAGGGCTATCTATATCTGCTGCGCTCGTCCAAGAGCGGCGACTCCATGGGCGATCCCAAGTCGCAGGCGCGCAGCCGTCGCGACTTTCTGAACCGCGGATACTATGCGCCGTTGCGCGATGCGATGGTCGAGCTGGTGCGCGAGCGGGCGACTGGGCGTGCTGCGTCTGCGAACGACCCCATGACCTTGCTCGACATTTGCTGTGGCGAGGGCTACTACACCAGCGCCATGGGTGCGGTGCCGGGCGTGGATGCTTACGGTTTCGACCTGGGCAAAGAGATGGTGCGCCTGGCCGCCAAGCGCGGTGATGCGACCTATTTTGTGGCCAACATGAAGGACATCCCCGTGGCTGATGGCGCCTTCGATATGGTGACTGAGCTCTTTGCTCCCTTTAACGAGCGCGAGTTTGCCCGCGTGCTGGCGCCAGAGGGCTCGCTCTATACCGTGGTGCCGGGTGCTCGGCATCTGTTTGGCCTCAAAGAGGCGCTCTACGACACGCCATATCTCAATGACGAGAAGCTGCCGAAGACCACCGAACTCGAGTTGGTCTCAACGCAGCGGGTGTCTGCGAATATTACGCTTCAGACCCAGGCCGACATCGAAGCCGTATTTCAGATGACGCCCTACTACTACCGCACGCGCCCTGCCGACAAAGAGCGCCTAGCAAATTTGGATACCCTTCAAACCGACATCGACTTCATCATCGCCGAGTACCGTCACAGCTAACAACCTGCCAAAAAGGGACAGGTTTATTTTGGCAGGTGTTATCTGGGCAAACGTAAAGGGCCGACCGCAGAGATGCGCGATCGGCCCTTTTTAGTTGCTTGACTGCAGAGGTTATGAGGAGTGAGCGCCTACAGGCGGTCCTTGTTCTCGGCCTTAACGGCGTGCGCCTGCTGAACAAAGAACAGGTCGTAGACCACGATGACAAAGGCTCCAATATTGACGGCGCCGCCGCCGAGCGCGGGAAGGGTGAGCACGGCCTGCGCAATCGTGGCGATTGCGGCAACGATGCCGAGCTTAAACGCGCCATCCACCTGCGAGGGCTTGTTGGCGCCCTTGATGCCCGCAACACCAGCGGCAAGATCAACGAGGCCCTTGGCGATAATCACGACCGCGGCGAGCATGGCATTCGATCCGTAGGTGGACTCGAGCTTGCCGGTCGCGATGCCGGCGATTCCAATGACGAGACTGGCGATGCCCAGAACAAAATAAATCAGGGCAAGGATTTTGAGTGTCTTGCGAGCGGCGCTCATAACTGGTCCTTTCGATGCGGGCGCGGTGAATCTGTCGCACCCAGGTTGCGGCATATATGGTGAAGCACATTGTAGTTCAACGGAGCGATGCATGCGTTTGAAAGCGCTTTGAGCCTGTGCGGCCCAACCTTTCAAAAAGGAAAGCTGGGCGTAAGCAAAATCGATGGCAGCGTATGTGCGGCGCTGCGATGATGAGGCCATGGTAAGAGCTGGACCGAAGGAGGAGCCATGATGTACGGAGCCAAGCAAGTGCGTGAGCCGCGTTCGTTAGGAAGGCGTATGGGCGATTCCGTGATCGCTGCCGTGTGCACGGGATTGATGGCGGTGCTTTGCATTGGGATGCTGTGGACCATGTCGCGTGTGGGACAATAGCGGACGGTTGGGTGCCAACTGAGGTGGCGCTCACGCATTCGTTTTGCTTGCTAAGGAGTGTCCATGGGCGTCGTCGATCCCTTTTCTGTTGCTCGGGCTGCTGGGCTCGAGCTCGTGCGGACGTCCGAGGGCCTTACGCTCACCGACGGCACGATGGAGTTGCGTGCCGATTTTGGCCGCATGCTTCCACGGCTCAAGCAGGGCCGTTTGCAGCAAGAGCTGTTGGTAAAGGCTGCGCGCGCAAAAGGCATCGAGCGCCCATGGGCGATTGATGCCACGGCAGGCTTTGGCGAGGACTCGCTGCTGCTGGCGGCCGCGGGCTTTACCGTCGATCTGTATGAACAGGATTGCGTGATCGCGGCGCTCCTCAAGGATGCCTTGGATCGCGCGGCAGATGATCCGGCGCTTGCGATAGCCGTGGCGCGCATGCGCTTACATGCGGGCGAGGATAGCGTTGCCGGCCTTCGCCATACAGCTGAGCTGATCGGGCGGGGCGAGCTCACCGCTCCTGACGTGGTATATCTGGACCCCATGTTTCCCGGGCGCACCAAGAGCGCGGCGGTGAAAAAGAAGTTCCAACTCTTGCATCATCTGGAACAACCGTGTGCCGATGAGGAGACGCTGGTCGAAGCGGCGCTTGCGGTGCGGCCGCGCAAGGTCGTTATCAAGCGGCCGGTGAAGGGGCCACTGCTTGCCGGCGTTAAGCCGAGCTATCAGCTTGCGGGCAAGGCCGTTCGCTACGATGTTTTGGTGCCGCCGCGCCCGTAGCTTGCGTGCGATGGCCGGCGCTTCGCCAGCGCCGTGCCGATCGGAGCCTATTTCCAGGGGTGCGACGTCAGATGCCATCCGCTGCAGTATTCGCATTTGTAGCAGGCAAGGCCGCGCCGCCCGCGGTTTTCGCAGTCGGCCATAACTGCCTCGGCCTCGGCGCGCGTGTCGTAACGGTTTTTGCGTTCGCACGACTTGTAGCGCCAGGCTTCATCGCGCTCGGCTTCCAGGGCGTCGCGGCGCTCATCCTCGCGCGCAAACAGGTCGCCCATATCGCCGCCGGTGGCAGCGCCCAAAAACTCGCTCTTTGCCTTTGACCAGGCGGCTCGCTTTTTGCTCCCCATTTGCTTCGCGCCCCTCTTCAAACGCTGGTATCATTGCTCAATCAAAGTGATACCAATAAACGTGAGGTCGCCGCGTGATGATCAGAAAAACCCTCGATACCGACATTCCCGCCGTCATGGCTATCTATGACGCGGCCCGCGCTTTTATGCGCGCGCATGGTAACGCCACGCAGTGGCCCGAGGGCACGCCTTCGGCCGAGCAGCTGGCTGCCGATATTGCCGCTGGTGGCAGTTACGTGTGCGAAGTCGATGGCCGCGTGGTGGCGACGTTTGCCTTTTTGCCGGGCCCGGACGAGTGCTATGACGTCATTGAGGACGGGCAATGGCGTAGCGACATTCCGTACGCCGTGCTGCACCGTGTGGCGTCCGACGGCACCGTGCACGGTATCGCGGCTGCGATGTTTGCCTTTGCCAAGGAACGCGCCGACCATCTGCGTATCGACACGCACGAGGACAACTTGCCCATGCAGGGCGTCATCGCCAAGGCCGGGTTTAAGCGTGCCGGTACCGTATATGTGTCGGACGGTACGCCGCGTGTCGCGTTTGATTGGCTGCGCGAGGCGTAGGAGCCAAGGCACGTATCATCACCCAGCTCAAATAAAAAATGGCCCCGAGTGGGGCCATTTTTGGTAAAACGCGTCGTTGTGGGGCTCGCGTTGTTACTGCCCCAGATAAGCCCGGGCAGACAAAAAGGGGAGGTGCCGGCTTTCGCAAGGCGCGAACCTACGAAAATCACCGCGCGGCAACGCGGGGCGATGAGCTTGGTCGGGGGATAGGGCCCGCTTCGCCCGCCGGCCCGTAAATTGTATCATCCAGTGTGGAACGAGGACGCCCGTTGCCGCGTGCGATGGGCTTGTAATAAGAGGAGAGCCATGTCGAAGCAGGCGGTCGTTGGAATCTTGGCGCATGTCGATGCCGGCAAGACCACGTTGGCCGAGGCCATGCTGTTCAACGCGGGTCGCATTCGCAAGCGTGGTCGCGTGGACGATGGCGATTCGCATCTGGACACTAACACGATCGAGCGCGAGCGCGGCATTACGATCTTCTCGTCGCAGGCCGTACTCGACCACGGTGATACCCACGTCATGCTCGTGGATGCACCCGGCCATGTCGATTTTTCGGCTGAGGCGGAGCGCACATTGCGCGCGCTCGACTACGCGATTTTGGTGGTGGGTGCCAACGATGGCGTGCAGGGGCACACCGAAACCCTGTGGCGCCTGCTTGCGCGCTATGACATCCCGACGTTCATCTATATCAACAAAATCGATTTGGAGCATCCCGGCCGCGATGTTTTGCTGGCACAACTTGGGCAGCGTCTTTCCGAAGGCTGCCTGGATGCCAACGAACTGCTGGCGGGCGGTGCCGTTCAGGAGGATGCTGCTGCGTTGGACGAGGCGGCACTCGAGGAGTTTCTTGAAGCGGGTGAGCTTTCTGTCGCAACGCTGTCGCGCATGGTTGCCGAGCGCAAGCTCTTTCCCTGTTTTGTCGGCTCGGCGCTCAAGGACCAAGGTGTGGACGAGCTGCTGGATGGCATATGCGCGCTGATGCGCGAACAGGCATGGCTCCCGGAGTTTGCCGCGCGCGTCTATCGTGTCAGCCGCGGGGATCGCGGTGAGCGCTTGGCTTGGGTTAAAGTGACCGGAGGCACGCTGCATGCCAAGCAGATGATTGACGGACGTTCTGGTGCCGAGGCATGGGAGCAGAAGGTCGATCAGGTACGCATCTATAACGGCGAGAAGTATGAGCTTGCCCAAGAAGTTGCTGCTGGCGGTATTTGTGCCGTGACGGGTCTTGCGCATGTTCGCCCAGGGGACGCCCTGGGCGCGGAGCCCGCGGGCGATGCGCCCGTCATTGCGCCAGTTCTCACCTATACGGTGCTTCCGGGCGAACACGATGTCCATGCGGTGTTCAAAGCGTTGACTGAGTTGGCGGACGAAGATCCCATGCTCGGCGTAAGCTGGAATACTCATCTGGAGCAGATTCACTTGCGGTTGATGGGCGCTGTGCAACTCGAGGTCGTGCAGCGGGTGTTGGCCGATCGCTTTGGCCTTTCGATTGCGTTTGAGCCCGGCGGCATTCTCTATAAGGAGACGATCTCGCAGTCGGTCGAGGGCGTGGGCCACTTTGAGCCACTGCGCCACTATGCCGAGGTGCATCTGAGCCTGGAGCCGTTGTCAGCGGGTTCGGGCGTGCAGTTCGGCACCGTGACCTCGACCGACGAGCTCGATCTTAACTGGCAACGTCTGGCACTCACTAACGCCATGGAGCGCGATCACCTGGGCGTGCTGACCGGCTCGCCCATCACCGATGTGCGCATTACGCTAACGGGCGGCCGTGCGCATGCCAAGCACACCGAGGGCGGCGATTTTCGTCAGGCCACGTACCGCGCGATTCGCCAGGGTTTGATGCAGGCGCGCGATGCGGGCGTAGCGGTGCTGTTGGAGCCGTGGTATCACTTTGAGCTCGAGGTGCCGGGGGAATGCGTGGGCCGGGCACTCTCGGATGCCACGCGCATGGGCGCCGAGTACGAGCCGCCGGCGATGGCGGGCGACCGGGCGAAGCTTGTGGGTCGCGTGCCGGCATCCGAGGTGCAGGATTATGCGCTGGAGGTGGCTGCCTACACGAGCGGTCGCGGCCATCTGTACCTGGAGTTCGCCGGTTACGCGCCCTGTCATGATGCTGAGCGCGTAATCGAGACGGCGGCCTATGAACCCGAGGCCGATCTGCCCAACACGCCCGACTCGGTCTTTTGCTCTCACGGCGCCGGCTACACGGTCAAATGGTACGACGTGCCCGCCGCGGCGCACGTAAAGGTCGATCCTGCCACCTTCCGCCCCTGGCGAGCGGCCGACGCGGAGTTTTTTGGCCACATGTGACATAGGGACAGCTCCTTTGTCACAGGCTATTGGTATAACTTGGTATAAGTTGGTATAACTATTACCAGGGTTTGCCAATCCGAGGAGGCCGACATGAATCCAAATCCCTTTAAGCCCACGGCTGGCAAGCGGCCTCCGATACTCATCGGTCGCGAGTCGGTCATCGAAGATTTCGAGGAAGGGCTCGATAATGGCGCCGGAGCGCCGGGTAGGCTCATGCTCATTACGGGAAACCGCGGCTGCGGCAAGACGGTTCTCCTGAGGGAGCTGCAACGTCTAGCCAATGAGCACGGATGGGCGGTTGTCTCCGATTCCGCTTCGCTTGGCTTATGCGACCGCTTGGCCGACGCGCTTCGCTCGAATAAACCCGTTGTGACGTCAATGGAGTTCGGTCCCTCGTTTGGCCGGATGTCGGTCGAGGCGGCGCGGGCAAAGGGCGAAACGTTGCGAGGGCTGGTCAACGAGCGCCTCAAGAAGCTCGGTCCAGGCAAGGGCATACTGTTTGCGATTGACGAGGCACAATCTGCGTCTATCGAGGAACTGGCGGCTCTTGCCGTTCTCTATCAGCAGGTGCTCGGAGATCAGGATGCCACGGGCTTGTCCGATAACGACCAGCGCGGTCTTGCGCTGGTGTTCGCCGGCTTACCCAGTATGGTTGACGACCTGCTCGAAGAGCCGAGCGTGACGTTTTTGCGGCGTGCCCAGCAGCGTACGCTGGGGGCGATATCTTTGCCCAAAGTGCGCGATTCATATATCCAGACGGTCAAAGACGCCGGTCTTTACATTGACGCGGAGACGGCGGGCCTTGCGGCACGCAAGAGTATGGGGCATCCCTATATGGTTCAGCTGGTGGGCTATTACATGTGGCGCTCTGCTGTCCGGCGCAACTCGCAGGTCATTGAAAGGTGCGATGTCGAGGCTGGCCATGCGGATGCCGTCTCCGAGTTCTACGAAGCGGTTGACGCACCTCTGTATTACGGTCTGCGCAGCCCTCAGCGCCTCTTTATCGAGGCTATGGCGGTTGACGAGGACAAGCCGACGCGCATGGCGGATATCATTGAACGCTGTGACCGTACCCAGAGCTGGGCGAGTAAATATCGCGCAAGTCTGATTCGCGAGCGCGTCATCGAGGCTGCCGGATACGGCCTCGTCCGGTTTACCGTGCCCATGCTGGGCGAGTACATCCGCGACCGCGTTTTATGGCATGAGTAATGTGACAAAGGGACGGCCCCTTTGTCACATTGATGTTTGGGAGAGGTCAAAACATGGCGATTCATACCGAGCGTTTGGCGCTTCGTCCGTGGCGCGAGACGGATGCGGCGATCCTGTTTACACATGCGAGCGACCCGGACGTGGGACCGGCTGCGGGCTGGCCGCCCCATCGAAGCATTGAGGAGAGCAGGGAGATCATTCGGACAGTCTTTGCGGCGCCCCATACCTTTGCCGTTTGCCTGGCTGCGACAGATGAGCCCGTGGGTAGTATCGGACTCATGCCATCTCGCTGCGAGTCAAACCGTCGAGATGACGGTCTCGAACTCGAAGTGGGCTATTGGATCGCCAAGCCATTCTGGGGCCGAGGCTTTGCTCCCGAGGCAGTGCGAGCCATGCAGCGTTATGCGTTCGAAACGCTTGGCTGTAAGGCGCTTTGGTGCGGATACTATGAGGGCAATGACAAGTCGTTACGCGTTCAGCAAAAGTGTGGATTCGCGCCGCATCACGTTGAGCGCGATATGCCCTGCGAGCTTATGGGCGATGTGCGTACCGAGTGCTTTACGTATTTGACCTGCGAAGACTGGCGCAGGCGAGCACAGTGCGAGTAACGTGACAAAGGGACAGTCCCTTTGCCACGTTCGGCTAACAGGAAGGGGAGCGATGACGGTGTCGCAACAACCAAGTGCTATCGAGGTGCGTGGTGCGCGCGTCCACAACCTTAAGGACATCGATATCGATATTCCGCTGGGAAAGCTCGTGGGTATTGCCGGCGTGTCGGGTTCGGGCAAGAGCTCGCTGGCGCTGGGGGTCCTCTATGCCGAGGGCTCGCGTCGCTACCTGGAGGCACTCAGCACCTATACCCGCCGACGGCTCACCCAGGCCGAGCACGCTCAGGTGGATGAAGTGCTGCACGTGCCGGCGGCGCTCGCGTTGCATCAGCGCCCCAGTGTGCCAGGCGTGCGCTCGACCTTTGGCACCATGACCGAGCTCAACAATAGCCTGCGTCTGCTTTTTAGCCGTTGCGCCCATCACGTGTGCCCGCATTGCGGGGCGCGCGTGGAGCCGAGCCTTAACGTGGCTGCAGGCCTGCCGCTCACGTGTTCGACATGCGGCCGCGATTTCTACGCGCCGAGTGCCGAGGATTTGGCTTTCAATAGCGGCGGTGCATGCCCCACCTGTGGCGGTACCGGTGTCATGCGCGAGGTGGACGAAGCGAGCCTGGTGCCCGACGAGTCCAAGACCATCAACGGAGGCGCGGTGCTTCCCTGGGGCACACTCATGTGGGATCTGATGAAGCAAGTGGCAGGCGAGATGGGCGTGCGTACCGACGTGCCGTTTAACCAACTTACGCCTCAAGAGCGCGACATCGTGTTCCACGGCCCGGCGGTTAAGAAGCATATTCTCTACGTTCCCAAAAACGGCGAGGGCGCCACGCCGCTCGATTTCACCTATTACAACGCCGTCTATACCGTCGAGAATGCGCTCGCCAAGGTTAAGGACGATAAGGGACTTAAGCGCGTTGCACGCTTTTTGCGCGAGGGCCCATGCCGCGATTGCGGCGGCACGCGCCTCTCCGAGGCTGCGCGTCAGCCCCGGGTGCGCGGTATCAATCTGGCGCAGGCGGCTGCCATGACGCTGGGCGAGGCGATTGAGTGGGTGCGCGGGGTGCCCGCATCCTTGCCGGCCGAGATGCAGCCCATGGCGACGGATATCTGCGATTCATTTTTGCGCACGGCCCGTCGTCTGGTCGACCTGGGTCTCGATTACCTTTCGCTCGATCGCGCCGGTGCCACGCTCTCCACGGGTGAGCGCCAGCGCGTGCAACTCGCCCGCGTGGTGCGCAACCGATCGACGGGCGTGCTCTATGTGCTGGACGAGCCCTCGATTGGCTTGCATCCTGCTAATGTCGACGGCCTGGTAGGCGTGATGCGCGATCTGGTGGATGACGGCAACACCGTGGTTGTTGTCGACCACGATACGCGCGTACTAGCGGAAGCCGACTATCTGGTCGAGATGGGCCCCGTTGCCGGAGCAGGCGGCGGTAATGTGATTGCCGCGGGCACGGTAGACGAGGTCGAACAATCGCAGGGCAGCCGCATCGCGCCGTTTTTGAGATCGGACTCCAAGCGTTTGCGTCCGCAGGTGACTGACGACGAAATGTTTGACCAGGGCCACATCCGCATGGCGACCGATACCATCCATACCGTCAAGCCGCTCGAAGTCGATATCCCGCGCGGCCGTCTCGTCGCGGTGACGGGCGTTTCGGGTTCGGGCAAGACGACGTTGGTGCTCGAGACGCTCATTCCGGCACTCAAGGCGCAGGCAGCTGGCGAGCGCCTGCCGGGGCACGTGCGTTGGGTCGATGCCGAGGGCATTGCCCGTGCAAATCTGATTGACGCTACGCCTATCGGCGCCAACGTGCGCTCGACGGTGGCAACTTATGCCGACATCCATGATGAGCTACGTCGCGCCTTCGCCCGTACGCCCGAGGCCAAGGCAGCCGGCTGCAAGGCGGGCGCATTTAGCTACAACACTGGCGCCTTGCGCTGCCCTACGTGCGATGGCACGGGCTCGATATCGCTCGACGTGCAGTTCTTGCCCGACGTCGAGATCGTCTGTCCGACATGTCGCGGCTCACGTTATGCAGACGCGGCTTCGCATATCCATCGCGAGGGCAAGGACGGGAGTCTGCTTACGTTGCCGCAGCTCATGGATATGAGTGTGGACGAGGCCCTCGACGCCACGGTGGGTCTCAAGAAAGTTCAGGCGCGCTTACAGATCTTACACGACTTGGGCTTGGGCTATCTCACGCTCGGTGAGCCCACGCCGGCGCTCTCGGGCGGCGAGGCGCAGCGTCTTAAGCTTGCGAGCGAGATGGGCCGCGTGCAGGACGATGCCGTATTCGTATTCGATGAGCCCACAATCGGTCTGCATCCGCTCGATGTTCAGGTGTTGCTGAGTGTGTTTGACGGCCTCGTCGCCAAGGGCGCCACAGTTGTCGTGATCGAGCACGACCTCGACCTTATCCGTAACGCCGATTACGTGATCGACATGGGCCCGGGCGGTGGCGATGCGGGCGGGCAAATCGTCTGCGCCGGTACGCCGGGCGACATCGCCGCCTGCTCCAAGAGCATCACCGGCCGCTACCTATAACCGAATGTGACAAAGGGATAGTTCCTTTGTCACATGCCGGCAAAGCCTGTCAGCATCACGCTTTTCTTTTCTAGCCAATTCTAGTAAAAAGCAGTTAATTGCTGTTAAAAGCTAGCATGTTATCGATGTAGCGCTTGAACAGCTTGTGCCTGAGGGCCAAAATGACCTTAGCCCATTCGCGAAATTTGCACGCCCTATAGTGAGTGGGCTCTCGCTTGAGCTGATGCTGCCAAGAGGCGGCCGATAGGGGCAATTATGGACAATCGAATCTTTGGGTATGCACGTGTCTCTTCCGCGGACCAGAACTTGGACCGCCAGTTAGACGCACTAGGAAGGTTTCCCGTTCAACGGGGTCAGATTTACGCTGACAAGGCAAGTGGTAAGAACTTTAGACGTCCCCAGTACCAGCGTCTTCTTCGCAGGTTGCGCGAGGGTGACGTTCTCGTGATCAAAAGTATCGACCGTTTGGGTCGCAATTATCGTGAAGTCCTCGATGAATGGAGACGCATCACGGTGGATAGACACGCTGCCATCGTGGTGCTTGATATGCCGTTACTCGATACGCGCGAGCAGCCCGATGGCATCACGGGAACGTTCATGGCGGATCTGGTCCTTCAGATCTTGAGCTACGTGGCGCAGCTGGAGCGCGAAAACATCAAGCAGCGCCAGGCGGAGGGTATCGCGTCGGCGCGCCTGCGTGGCGTGAGATTTGGGAGGCCGGCGCTCGAACGTCCGGATAGCTATAACGATGTCATCAAATCATTCGAAGGAGGTGAAGTTACGAGGCGAGAGGCCGCAATGCTCCTGAACGTCAGCGCATCGACGTTCGATCGTTGGAGACGGGCGGATACGAACTGATATGACCGTTCGCCGTCTGTCCGTCCTCTTTAACTAGACATTTTGACGAGGGGAGTTTATTGCACGGAGCCCACTCCTTCCCTCGATGTTTATCCAGTTCACGCCCTGGAACCAAATAGTGCCACCGCGTTGCCAATTCGTCTGCTTTTTGACGAGGGGGTTAGATATCGTGTTTTGCATTTAAAGGAGGACAAGATGAAAAGGCATTATGGGATGGCTGTGGCGATCTCGCTATTTGCGACGGTGCTCTGTGGGGCACTTCTGCTGAGCGGCTGTTCACAGGTTGAGAAGAAAAACGATGGGCCTGATTATGCCGATGAACGTGCAATGGCCGTGATTGCTCAAGGCTATCAAAAGCGGTCGGATTACCTTGAATCACTGGGAGAGGATGCTGATCTGGGCTCTAATAAAGTTCGAAAAGAGGCAATTAAAACCGAGATCGATAACGATAAAGAACTCAAAAAGGCGTCATTTAAAGACACTAAGATGCAAGAGGACGTCATTGCCTATCTCAATCTGCTTGATGATCAGCTTGATGTTGTCAAGAAGTATGCGGAATCGGATCCTAAGTACTACGACGAATGGGAAAAGGCCTATGACGCACGATCTGCACAGCTTAAGAAACTGGTTGATCGGTATGACTTGACGGTCGATGATGAGTATCGAGATGCGTTTGACGAGCTGATCAAGAACGGTAGGACCGTGGAGGAGAAGACGCATAATGATGAGGTTATCAACGGCCTGCTCTCATCGGCGACCTTTGAGAAAAGTGACGACGGCTACGGCCTCTATACGTACACCGCAATCGTTGAAAACACCTCTGACATATCGTTCGAAAACGTTTTTCTAAATGTTGCTCTTTACGATGCCGATGGTGTAAGGGCGGAAGAATGCTACGCAGATACATCCGCCTGGGCGCCTGGCGAGAAGGTGAAGTTTGAGGTAATGAGTGAGGTAGACGCTTCGAGGGTAGCGGCGACAGTATCGAATTACAGCGTCAAAGAATAATTCGCGGGAATTGGAAAGAATGCGCGACCGTTTTCTCCGAACGGTCGCGTTTTGCATTAAGCCGTTGGCAGAATGATTCGCACCGTCATGTTCACGATGGAAGATGATGGGAAAGTCGGGCTCATAAAAGAAAGGCGAAGCAGGATGACAAAAACAAATTTGTTTACAACAATAACGCAAAAGCTTATCTTTGGCGGTTTGCTGGCTGTTACGGCCGTGGCGACTGCCGGGTGTATCTGGATGTATTTGACGCGTAATCCTACAACGATCACCGATGATTCGATTCGCGAGGAGATTGCGCCGGTCGTAAAGCTTGTGACGTACGAATATAACTTCACGCAGCTGCTTTCAATCGATGAAGCGGGGAATCCGCTTGGGTGGGAAAACCCCTTTACGTCTAAGCGATATGTCGCAACGATTGACGGCAAGGCTGACATCGGGATCGATGCCGATAAAATGAAGATTGAAATCAAACGGGTTGATATGAACGACGAGAACTCAGAGGTCAAGAGCGTAAAGGTTACATTGCCTCACTCGGAAATCACCTCTTTCTCAACGGACCCCAATACACTGAAGAAATATGTTGAGGACAATGGTTTTCTGAACTGGAATCAAGTAAGTACGGACGATCTGAACGGTTTGTTGAAACAGGCGAAGAAAGAGCAGACCAAGAAGGTCGAAGAGAGCGATATGCTCAAAGAATCTGATGATAGAGCCAGCGGATTGATCGAAAAGCAGGTCAAAGCCCTATGCGGTGACGATGTCGATATTAACGTTACGTTTAAGTAAGGGTGAATGGTGTGTCTGATAAACGACAACAGTTTGTTGAGGCCGAGCCCGAAAAGCAGCGGAAGCCCGGTGTCGGCTCTTCTTCGTTGGAGAACATAATGTTTGGAGCATTAAATGGCGCGCAAAACGCCATTATGGATGTGGTCAAGGAGACCCAAAAGAAATCGAGCGAATTGGCGGAAGCCGCTAGCCCGTTGGCGGATAATGCGCTTAAAAGTATTTCGGACTTTGCAAATGGGATTGCTTCTGCAACTGCAGCCGCGGCGAATGAACGCTACAGCGCAAAGCGACAAGAGCAACTCGGCCTGTCGTCGACATTCGTTGACGATAACGGTGAATGGGTGTTGCCCGATCCGTTACTGACCAATCGAGAGCTTGCCGAGCTTGAGGTATTGACCGAGCAATACGAAAAGATGGCGGCGCCTTCAAAGCTTAAACAACTGACCGATATGGCTGGGTTAAAGATACCGGAGAATCTTCGCACTGCCGTTGGAGATGCGGTCGATGAGCTTACAAGTGAGATTCAGCAACAAGAGCTATATGCACAGGTCATGAAGCAGGTTGTCGATGGTTTCAAGGCTATCGAGGAGCAGGCTGCCAAGTACAGCGTTACTGAGGCGCAGATTGTTGAGGCCGCAAATACTACGCTTGAAGATGTTACTATCCGTTCGATTGACGAGTTATTCATGCTTCGCAGTTTTGACGTCGCGAGGATTGCGGCAGGTGAGAACGGTAGACACTTGCTGCTTGCGGCGACCGAGGGTGCGGTGACGGGTGCTCCTGGGTTTGCCGGCCTGCCCTTCAATATCGTATTCAGCATGTTTCTCTATTATCGCGCGGTGCAGTCGGTTGCCATGATGTACGGATTTAACGTTAAAGACGATCCGGCTGAAATGGTCATTGCGGGCGATGTGTTTTCAAACGCGATGGCTCCGTCTGCAGGCTCTGCTGATGGCATGGCTGTCGCAATCGGTAAAGTGATGCTTGTAGCCGAGATGGAGGGTGTGAAGCAGACGGTCAAGAAAGGCTGGACGGCAATGGCGGCACGGGGCGGTGCGGCTATGCTTGTCACGCAGATTCGCGCCCTTGCTAATGTCGCTGCACGTAAGGCACTCGAGAATGCCGGCAAGAAGTCGCTCGAGAATAGTGTTTTCAAAAACGTACTCGAACAAATTGGCAGGAATATCACTCAAAAATCCCTCGGCAAGGCCATTCCCGTGTTTGGCGGCGTTGTCGGCGCCTTGTTTGATGTCTCGCAGATGAAACGTGTTTTACAATATGCCAACATCTTCTACCATAAGCGGTTCATCATTGAAAAACAGGAGCGCATTGCAATACTTGTCGGTATGGAGGCTGTCTCTGCGAGCGGTGAGGTTGAGATTTGCTCCGCAGAAGGATAGCCGGCCGCGTTCTTTGGTGACTGAGAGCCTTGGCGGCGTTTGGTGTAAATCGGTATAGGTAGGGGTGCGGACCTAATTGTGTGACAAAGGGACAGTTCCTTTGTCACATTCCCGAAAAGCCTGTTTGGCGCAGGGCCTCGTAGAGGACGATGGCAGCGCTGTTGGAGAGGTTGAGGGCGCTGATGCGGTAGTCGTCCGGATTGACGAAGTTACCGCAGATATCCTGTTGAAGGATGGCCTCGTGGCTGTCCTCGGCATGCCCGAGCGATTCCTCGTGGGCTTCCCAGGCCTCGGCATTATCGAGCGAATCACAATCGCGCAACATCGGGATGCGCTCGCAGCGCTCGGGCGCCGCGGCAAGCAGTGGCTCGGGAATGCCCGAGCTCTCGCTGCCAAAGACCAAGTAGTCGCCATCGCGGTTGGTACTTTGCGCATAGGTTCGGCGCGCCTTTTTGGTCAGCAGATGCAGGCGACCATCGGCGGGGGAGAGGGCGTTGCGCGCAAGGAAATCCTCCCAGCCGGCATAGGCGGTTACGTCCAAGTTTTGCCAGTAGCCCAGGCCGGCGCGACGGACCGTCTTGTCGTCGAGCGAAAACCCCAGCGGCTCCACCAGATGCAGGCGGGCACCGGTAACCACGCAGGTGCGGCCGATATTGCCCGTATTGGCCGGAATCTCGGGCGTATACAGCACAATGTTGAACATGAATCTCCTTGGCTCAGAACGAAAAACCACCACGAAGGGACAGGCACCTTCGTGGTGGTTTGGCGGTTACGTAGGCGGAAAAATGCCCGCTTGGATAAACCTAGGCGCGGTGCCAGTCGGTCAGGCAGGCATCGAGGGAGGCGATGAGCGCATCCTTGTCCATGTGACGGCCGATGATGCACAGGCTCGTCATGCGGTCGCCCGTCTCGTCGTTCCAAATCTGCATGATCTCGGGGTTCTCGTCGATGATCTTCTGCTTCTCGCCCTCGGGCGCGGAGTCAACGAACAGACCGTTCTCCATCAGGCGCATCTGGTGGCCGGCCTGCTCAAACATGTAGCACATGTCCGGATTGCTGGCCTGCCACAGCGGGCCCTTGACGCGGATGACCTCGTCGGGCCACTCCTGCTCAACAAAATCGGTGAACTTCTGCAGGTCAAACGGCTTGCGGCGCGAGTATACAAAGGTCTCGATGTCGTATTCGAGCACCTCGGGGTCGTCGTGCTCCTCGGGGTGCTCCATGGCCTCGATCCAGGCGGCGGAGTTGTAGGCGCGCATAAAGTCGAAGCGGTCGGTATCGAGCAGCTCCTCCATGGGGACCTCGCCGTTTTGGGCCTCGACGATCACGGCGTCCTTCTGCAGGCTGCGCACGATGGCCTTGAGCTCGGCGATCTGCTCAGGCGTCACGGTATCGGTCTTGTTGAGGATCAGCGTGGAGCAGAACTCGATCTGCTGGATGAGCAGGCTTTCGATGTCGTCCTCGTCGATATCCTCTGCCAGCAGGTCGCGGCCGCCGTTGAACTCGTCGTACATGCGGGCACAGTCGACCACAGCCACGATGTTGTCGAGCGCAAGCTTGGGCTCGCCGCCCACCTTGGCCTCGTCGCAGAAGCTCGAGATGGTGTAGGCGATGGGGATGGGCTCGCAAATACCCGAGGCCTCGATGATGATGTAATCGAAGTTGCCCGAATCGGCGATGCCCTGCAGCTGGTTGGCAAGGTCATCCGAAAGCGTGCAGCAGATGCAGCCGTTGGTGAGCGGGATGAGGTCGTCGGTCTCGGAAAGGCCGCCGTCGGCGATGAGGCTGGCGTCGACGTTGATCTCGCCGATATCGTTGACGATCACGGCGGCGCGGATGCCGCCATCGTTAGCGAGGATGTGGTTGAGCAACGTGGTCTTGCCGGCACCGAGGTATCCGGTAAGCATGATGATCTTCACGGGTTTGTTGGGCATATGCCCTCCTTTGTTAGACATGGCTTACAGTTGAATCTTATGCCAAACGCCTGCTCTTATACCCACGCGCTGGCAAATAACACAGGCTACTCCCAGGCTCCCCATACATCGGGGCAATAACCGACGGTGGCCTTCTTGCCGTTGCGCACGATGGGCTCAGCTAGAACCTGCTGGTTCTCGAGCAGCTTGTCGAAGCGCTGGCTGGGGGTGAGGTGCTGGATAAGCGCGAGCGTCTCCTCGTCCTTGGCTTTGGGGTTGAGCAGCTTGTCGATGCCGCCGACCGCCTGCACCACGCTCGTGAGCTCGCCCTTGCTCATCTCCTTCTCCTTAAGGTCAATAAACTGCACCTTAATGCGGCGCTCCTTAAAATAACGCTGCGCCTTCTTGGTGTCGAAGGACTTCTTAGTCCCGAAGATTTGAATATTCATGGCCCCGCCGCTCTATCGAATGAAGTTGGTTGTTGCGCGATCGGCTTCGGGCGCGTTGATACCGGCGGCCTGACCTGCCTCGATGCAGCGCAGGAGCCAGGCCATGTTCTTGCCGATGTTTCGCATGGTGGCAAGGCCCTCGGCATCCCCATCGGCGTCGCCGGGCACGCGGCCAAATACGTTGTTCCAGTAGGTGGAGGCAACTACGGGCATTTGCTTAATGGTGAAGTACTTGTTGAGCACATCGAAGGTGGTCGACGTGCCGCCGCGACGGGCGACGGCGACTGCGGCGCCGGGTTTGTGCTCAAAGGCATGCCCGCCTGCATAGAAGGCGCGATCGAGGGCCGAAAGGATGCGTCCGCTGGGGTGCGCATAGTAGACGGGTGAGCCAAAGACAAAGCCATCTGCCTGTTCGGCGGCAGCGATGAGCTCGTTCACCACGTCGTCGTCAAAGGTACAGCGACCGCCAAGTTTGCCGCACTGACCGCAGCCGATGCAGTCGCGAATGGGCTTGGCGCCCAGCTGAAACACCTCGGTATCAATGCCTTCGGTATTGAGCTGCTCGGCGACCTCGGCGAGTGCGCGGGCGGTGTTGCCGTTTGCCTTGGGACTGCCATTGACCAAAAGAACCTTCATCACAAACTCCCTCTGCTGTTGGTGACTTCTGCGGAGGATTATCGCACGAGAGGGCAGATGGCGTGGGGCGCGATGTGAAACGGCTTGTGTTTCACGTCGCGCCCCACAACGCTAGTCCAGCTTGGTGCCCGGTACTTGCGGTGCCTCTATAAGCCGCGCTTTGAGCTCGTTCAAAATGGAAACGGGCTGTCGATCGACAGCGTCCAGATGAAGCGTCGCCACACGAATGGGTGGCTGATATTCAAGCGAGCCGATGAGCACGGGAGAACCCAGGAACCGCTCGATTTCTTCTGCGATCGCGTCAGTCTCTTCGGGATCAAAGTCGTCGAAAAGCGCCGCGAACGTCGGCCCCGTCGAGCGGAACAGGCGACCCTTGCCGCGCGAGCATTCCATGAGGCAGGCGGCGCTTTCTGCCAAAACGCGGTCGCCCGCATCAAAGCCAAAGCGGGCATTGACCTGAGCGATATCGTCGATTTTGATGGCGATCAAACCAGCCTTGCGCGCCACGCGACGCATTTCGCCAATGGCGTTGACCAGGGCGTGAATATCGCCCAAGCCGGTCACGGAATCGGTCGTATCTGCCAAGCTTCGGTTGATGATAATGCCCACATACATGCCGGGCTCGGTATCGGTGCCGTCCAAGCGGTAGCCCGTGCAGTCGCAAAGCACGTATTTTCCGGTGGCATCCATTACGCGATACTGCATGTAGTGGAAGTGCCACGTGCCGTTTATCACCATGTCGAGCTCGGCACGTACGTTGTTGCGGTCCTCGGGATGAACGCGGGCGAGCCACATGTCGAGTGAGTTAAAAGGGTGCTGGGAGGGCAGGTCAAAATCGCGCACGGCGTTAACCGACCATTGCGATTCTCCCGTATCGAGATTGAGGATAAACGGATAGCGCGTCTCGGAGCTCATAGAGATCGCTTGGAACACCCGGTCGTTGCAGGGAAGCTGATCGACGATTGGGCGTTGCGGCGCGTCATCGTCTTTCGGTTGCTGCACACGATGCATAAGCTTATAGCGATACATCTTGCGATCGGCATCCATCGTCATCTGGCGACGCGTGTCGCCAGCAAGTGGATCGACGCGCGAGCAGCCAAAGCTAAAGCTGCCGATCATGGGCGCCTTGCCACCTGAGCTCGCCTCGATCAGCCTGGTACGCACCTGCTCCAAGCGCTGCTCGAGTTCAATCTCGTTTGCGGAGGGCGAGATGAGCACAAACTCGTCTCCACCGATACGGAACAGCATCTCATCGTGCTCCATGGTTTCGGAGAGCGTGCGGCAGATGCTCAGAATATAGCGATTGCCTTCGGCGTGGCCAAACCTATCATTGCAATGCTTGAGATGGTCGATGTCAATATAGGCGCAGGTGAAGGGGTCGCCTTTGCGCCAGAGTTGCTCGACGTGACGGTCGAATCCGTTGCGGTTGCCCAAGTTGGTGAGCGGATCGATATAGGCGTTGCGCTCAAGCAGCTGGCGCTCTTGTTGCAGGATGGCATGCGTCTTTTGCAGTTGCTCACCAACGGCGCGTAGCTCAGCAGGCAGCACGGAAACATCGAGTTCGGCGGTCGAGACACCATTCGCAAGTCGCTGAAGATAGGCAATAATCGATTGCTCGCCCAAGCGATATGACTCGTTCATGATGAATAACCTCCTTGGGCAGAACAACGGTTTGTATCATATCCCCAATTCGGTTTGAATTGGGGATATAAGTTAGCTAATGGAGACAAATGTCCCCTTCGTCGGTGGTGTTTTGCGCGCGAGCGTATCAGTTGTTTTTGCCACCATCGAGCAATGCCTCAAAATCATTCGCCGGCATGGGGCGGTAGTAGAGGAAGCCCTGAGCGTAGCGGGCGCCCATGTGGCGTAGTATGTTTGCCTGCTCATTTGTCTCGACGCCTTCGACCACGACGGGCAGATGGAGCGACTGCGCCATCTCGAGCATCGATGACACGATCTGCGCGCTGCGGCCTTGATCGCGGTCGGTGGGCACAAAGGTGCGGTCGAGCTTGATGACGTCGACGTTGACGTTCTTGAGCATCGCGAGCGTGGACTGGCCGGTGCCAAAATCGTCCATATAGGTCGAGAAGCCGCGGGTGTGCAGGCCGGCTGTCAGTTTGTCCACGGCCTTGGACTCCCCCGTATAAGCCGTCTCGGTGATCTCGATACGCATGAGCTCGGGCGGTAGGTTGTATTGGGCGGCGAGCGCCCCCATATGTTCGGCAACGTCGCAGGCAAGGATATCCACGCGCGACACATTAAGCGAGACCGGAACCACGCGAAGTCCTCGATCGATGCGCCCGCGCAGCCACGAGGCGACACCCTGCCAAATGTACTTGTCGAGCGTCACCACAAAGCCGCTTTCCTCGAGTGCGGGGATAAACGTTGCGGGCGAAATGGGAGAGCCGTCCTTGTCAATCCAGCGGGTGAGTGCTTCGGCGCCAATGATCTCGCCGGTTTCCATATCAACCTGGGGCTGCAGGTAGTAGGTGATGCGGTCGTTTGAGAGCGCATGCTGGAACTCGGTGAGGGTGCGGTGAAACGCCACCTCGCGCTTGTATTCCTCGGGGCGAAAGACGGCGATGCGATCCTTAAAATCGTTTTTGGCGCGCCGATTGGTAAACATGGCCTTGGCCTGCGCGTCGATGGTGATTTCCTCGTTGGGGTCGATGGGGCAAACGCCCATGGACGGCCAGAAACCCACGCCGTCATCATGCTTGGCCACGGCGGCACGAACGCGGTTATAGATTTGATGGACGGTCTTGTGCTCAAAGGGGATGAGAATGCAAAAGTCGTCTTGGCCCCAGTATCCTGCGACGCCCATCTCGGCATTCTCGATGTCTTTGAGGACCGTGCCCACATCGGCGAGCACGCGGTCGCCCTCGGCCTGTCCGTGCCATTCGTTGAACAGTCGCATATGACCCATGTCGACGGTGGCGATACACCAAGCGGCGTCGCGCCTTGTCTTAAGAAATGCGTTGGCACGCCGCATAAACTCGCTGGGTCGATAGAGGCCCGTGAGCGTATCGATGCGTTCGGCGACGGCGCTTTTACGCTCAATCTCGGGTATGGGGAGGCTGTCGTTGGGTGCAAGCCCGCCGGCGGCGCGAAGACGACGGTCGAGTTCGCCTAAAACAGCGGTCGCTTGATTGATTAAGCGCTCGTAAAAGACCGGGACGACAAGACAGACGGGGGTAATGGTGTCGTTCGCGATTCGAACAGGAGCGAAAACGGCCTCTTTAAGATGATGGGTCAGTTGCTCGAATGCCTCGTGGTCCAGATCGTTGCTGAGCACGACGAACTGGGCGTTTCGCGAGCGGAAGACGCGACTTCTGCCGCGGGTGATCGATAGCATGCGGCCTGCGTATTCGGCGAGCATGTTGTCGACAGCCTCGGCCCCGTAGAGCTCGTTGAACTTTGCCGTGCCACAAACGCGGACCGCTATAAGCCCCGTCTCGCAACGGTCGCGACGGCAGGCATCGATAGCGTTGATCAGCATACGCTGCGTTCCGAGGCCCGTGGCGGCGTCGACGGTCTCGGCGAGTGAGTGGTTAACAAGTTCGCCGACATAGAGCGAGGGGGTATTTCCGTCGCCGTCGATGCGAAACCCGCGAGCGCGGCAGAGGACGTAGTCGCCCGCGGCATTGCGCATGCGGTACTGCATGACGCGGCGGTGTTTGGAGCCATTATAGATTTGGTCGATGTCGTTGATGTAGGCCTCAAGGTCATCGGGGTGGACGCGCGTTTTCCAGTAATCGTGGCAGTTGTCTACATGCTCAGAAGGAAGACCGAGATCGCGTAGGGCGCCTTGTGACCATAGGGTGCGATGTTTGTCCAAGTTCTCGATAAAGCAATAACGGCCTTCGTTGAGCATCGAAAATGCGTCAAAAACGCGATCGCTTATTTCGAAGTCGTCGGTGTGGACTTGCGCGATATTGCGTCGATCAAGATGCATGGCATGGCGTAGCTTGTAGTCGTACATGCGATGGTCGGCATCGAGTGTCATGCGATTGGAGACTTCACCCAGGGCGGGGTCGGCGTGCGACACTCCGTAGCTAAACGAGTGAGGCATCTCGGAATCGTTGTTTTTGAGTAGGACCGTTCGACAGTGTTCCAGGCGCTCGGCGAGGTCGTCCTCGGTCGCAATCGTAGACAGGATGGCAAACTCGTCGCCGCCTATGCGAAACGCCGCCTCGTCCACTTTCATATACAGCTTGAGATAGAGACTTACCTGCAAGATATAGCGGTTGCCCTCGTCATGCCCAAAGATGTCGTTGCAGTGCTTAAGGTTATCGATGTCGATAAACGCCATGGTCACGGGCAGTTCCTGCTCCCAGATTTCCTCTAGGGAACGGGCAAAGCCGCCGCGGTTGCCAAGTCCGGTGAGCTGGTCGGTAAAGGCCGTCCTAATCAGATCATCCTGACGCTCGAGAAGGTCACGGACGGTCTTTTCGAGCGTTTCGGTGTAATTGCTGGCGGTGTCCATGTTGTAAGCGGCTTTCTGAGGTCGGGGCGGATGGCGTCGGGCGAGCTCGTAGTGTACACGCGTCGTTGCTCGGCGCCTTGCGTGTATCCAGGCCCCCGCCTTGCTGCGTTGTTGAGTTACTTTGCCGGCTAATGTTCGCTGTTGATAACAGCTGAGTAGTATAGACAACAGTGTACAATTATATATGGGCGCACATGCTGTGGGCGGCTATTATTCGCCAAACGGCAACGCCTGGGTGCGCATGAAAAATGCGACTGAGTCGATATATGTTGACGGGTATACTTGTCCCGTTTTAAAACGCAGGAACGGAGATGGTCACATGGCACAGCCGGATACGACGCGCACGGTGGGGCTTGCGCTCGAGGGAGGCGGCTACCGCGGTATGTATACGGCGGGCGTGCTCGACGTTTGGATGGAGCGCGGTTTGACCTGCGACCATATGGTGGGTGTCTCGGCGGGCGCGGCGTTTGGCTACAATTTTAAATCGCGCCAGATCGGCCGTGCCATTCGTTACAACAAGGCTTATTGCGCCGACAAGCGCTATGCGAGCGTGACCAGCTGGCTGCGAACCGGCGATATGTTCAATGCCGATTTTGCCTATCACGAGGTGCCTATCGAGCGCGATCCCATCGACTTGGAGGCGTATCGCGCCTGCCCCATGCGATTTACGTGCGTGTGTACCGATATCGAGACGGGCAAGGCCGTCTACCACGATCTACCGTATGGCGACGAGCGCGATATCGAGTGGATCCGGGCGTCGTCTGCCATTCCTGTGGCGACGCGTCCCGTTGCTATTGACGGGCATAAGTATCTGGATGGTGGCGTGGCTGATTCTATTCCCAGCGCATGGCTGTTTGCGCAGGGGTATGACCGCAATATCGTGGTACTCACGCAGCCGGCGGGCTTTGTGAAGCAGCCCAACAGCGTGATGCCCATGCTGCGGCGCGTGTTCCGTCACTATCCGGAGTTTGTTGCAGCGCTTGAGCATCGGCATGAGGTCTACTATGCCACGCTCGATGACCTGGCACGTCGAGAGGCTGCCGGGGAAATCTTTGTGGTGCGGCCGAGCGAATCGGTGAAGGTGCCGTCGCTGTGCCGCGAACCGGATGAGCTCGAGCGCATCTACCAGGTCGGCCGCCACGATGCAGAGGCGACTTTGCCGGCGTTGGAAGCGTATCTGGCGGGGTAAGGGTCGCATACGGAAAGCGCATCCCGGAATGGAGGCCCAAACTGGGATGCGCTTTCCATTGCTGAAGATATGAAGCTGCGAATCGGCTGCTCGACTTATGCTTATGCCTGCTGCCAGGTGTCGACAAGCTCCTTGGCTGCGGCATGGGGGTCGTCGGCGCTGCAGACGGCGCTTACCACAAAGAAGCCGTCGACGCCGGTGGCCTTAAGCTGCGGCAAGTCGGCCGTCTTAACGCCGCCGCCCACCACGATGGGCACGGGGCTTGCCGCGTGGAGTGCGGCAAGGTCCTCAAAGCTCTTGGTGATGATAGAGCCGTCGGCCGCGCGTCCGCAGTCGCGCTTGGTCTCGGTCTCGTGGAGCGGGCCGATGCCCAGGTAGTCGACCAGGCTCATGTCGGCGGTCTTGACGTACTCGAGCATCTCCTCGCAACGGGCCGAAAGGCCCACAATGGCATCGGGGCCCAGCAGCTTGCGGCAGACCTCGACGGGAATGTCGCTCTGGCCTACGTGCACGCCATCGACGGCAATGCCCTGCTCGCGCGCGGCAAGCACACAGTCCAGACGGTCATCGATTAACAGGGCGACCTGACCGGTCTTGCCGGCCTGTGCGATTGCCTGCGCGGCGTCGTCGGTCAGCGCAATGATCTCGCGGGCGCTTGCCACCTTGGAGCGCACCTGGATGCAGGTAAAGCCGGCGTCGAGTGCCTGGGCCACCACATCGCCCACGGGGCGTCCGAGGGTGTTTTCGGGGCCGAGTACCAGATAAGCCGAGATATCAAGGTTGTCGCGGATGCTCATTGTGCTTCCTCCTGCTTTTTGATCTGTGCTTCCATGCGCTTGAGTTTGCCGGTCATGGTGTCGGTAAATCCGGGTCGAATATCGGCTTTGAGCACGACTTCGGTGCGGATGCCCTTGCTCGCCAACACAAAGGTCGCGTCGCGCACGACCTGCATGACCTCGTCCCAGTCGCCCTCGATCTCGGTGAACATCGAGGTGGTGCGGTTGGGGAGGCCGCTCTCGCGAATGACGCGCACGACCTCGGCGACCTCGGCGGACAGCTCGTCGCCGGTGCCGCATGGGGCGATGGCCACGGCGACGAGCGTGTTCATGCCGGCATTGGTTGCGGGTTCGGACATCGCTTATGCCTCCTCGAGCTCGAGTCGGTTGTCGGCAATATCCTGGGCGGTTGCGCGGTAGAGCTCGTCGATAAAGGCGACCTTAAAGCTTGCCGGGGCATCGGCGACGGCGGCGGCACGCGTGCCGGCAACGTTGTAGACGGCGGTGCCGCAGACTGCTGCCGTAAACGGATCGGTAGCACAGGCGTACACGGCCAGCACGCCGCCCTGCGAGCAACCGCAGCCGGTGATCTTGGACATGAGCGGGCTGCCGCCGTGGGATTTGGCCACGGTCGTGCCGTCGGTAATCAGGTCGACTTCGCCCGAGACCACAACGGCGCCGTCGGTGTAGCGAGCGAGCGCCACGGCGGCATCGCGGGCGGCGTCGACCGTGTCGGTGGTATCGACACCACGTACGCGGCTCAGATCGGCCGACTCGCCCTCAAGACCCCACAGGCCGGAGAGTGCGATGATCTCGGAGGCGTTGCCACGTACGATGGCGGGCTTGTACTGCTTGAGCTCGTTTACCAGCTGGGTGCGCAGGCTACCGATGCCCAGACCCACCGGATCGAGCACCCAGGGCTTGTCGGCGTCGTGTGCCGCCTTGGCCGCGCGGGGAATCGTCTGCTCGTAGATGGGGAAGAGCGTGCCCATGTTGAGATAGATGGCGCCGCCGCCGGCAACGAGCGCCTCGCCCTCGTCGGGCAGATAGACCATGGCGGCCGAACCGCCCACGGCGAGCTGCGCGTTGGCGACAAAGTCGATCGTCACCGTGTTGGTGATGGAGCCGGCCATCGGATTGGTGGCTCGAATCTCCTCTACGGCCTTGACCATATGTTGCTTAAGCTGTTCCGAATCAATCACTGCACATGCCTCCTTGGCATAGAAAAGGGGCGCTGTGCATAGACAGCGCCCCTGTAAAGGCGGCATGCTCCCTACGCCAGCATTAACTGACAGGTTCAAAGGATTGGGCCCTATGCCCTCTCAGCCTTGTGGTTTGCACCGCCGGCACTCCCGCATCGAATCTGTTGTTCCCTATACTAGCGCACCTGCCAAAAAGGGGCAGGTTTATTTTGGCAGGTGGCAACAGGGGTGCTGCATTTTCCCAGATAAAACCTGCCAAGATAAACCTGTTCCTTATTGGCAGGTCGTTACAATAGACGGGATAAAGAATGACCGAGGGGACCTTATGATCAAACTTGTGCTGACCGATATGGACGATACGCTGATTCCAGCCGGGCATGACGGCGCCAGCGACTACGCCATTGAGGGCATTCATGCCATGCAGGCGGCGGGTCTGCACTTTGGGCCGGTTTCGGGTCGTCAGCCGTCCGCGATGGGCTGGATGTTCAAAAACCGCTCCGAGTGTTTTTCGACCGGTGCGTTCTGTAACGGCCAGGTGATGTTTGTCGACGGCGAAGTAGTCGCTTCGCGCGCGACCGACAACGATGCTCTGATGCGTCTGGCCGATTACCTCGAGCAAGAGACCGACGATACATTTCTAAAAGTCTACAGCCTGGGCGATGACTTTTGGGGCAACGACGCCTATTGCGTGACAAGCGATCCCGAGCGTGTGCGTCGCGCCATGGAGTCAGGCGGCAACGCGTGGCTCAAGGGCGAAGAGGCTCCCTGTCGCCCTGTCGTTGACGATGCCCCGGTATACAAGGCGAATATCTGGAGTGCCCGTTCGCGCGAGGAGCTCGCCGAGCTGCGCGAGCGTGTTGCCGCCGAGGTGCCGGAGCTCTCGCTCGTGTTTCCCAACAACCGCGTGCGCCTGTTCGACGTTCTTCCGACCGGCTGGGACAAGGGCTGTGCTGCGCTGGAGCTGGCGCGCGCTTTGGGCCTGACGCCCGACGAGGTGGC
Organism: Collinsella sp.; assembly: GCA_048205975.1. GTDB lineage: Bacteria > Actinomycetota > Coriobacteriia > Coriobacteriales > Coriobacteriaceae > Collinsella. The sequence continues at coordinate 8,759 of DBEWTI010000101.1, read as the reverse complement.
CGTATTCGGCGATTCCGATAACGATTTGCCCATGATCGATGCCGTTCCCAATTCCGTTGCAGTCGCCAATGCCAACGAGGCCGTCACGGCTGCCGCGCGCTGGCATATCGGCGCTGCGGCAGACGATGCGGTCGCCGGGGCTCTGCATCAGATTGCCGCCTGCGCCGCGACGGGGGAGATGCCGTCGTTTATGCGTCAGATGGACGCGACGGGTTTCGACGTCACGAACGTCTAGGGAGAAAGCCATGAAGCTCCAACAGCTCAGATATGTCGTCAAAGTTGCCGAATGCGGCAGCATCACCGAGGCCTCGCGCCGGCTCTTTGTGTCGCAGCCTTCGATTACCGCGTCAATTCGCGATCTCGAAAACGAGATGGGTGTACACATCTTTGAGCGCACCAACAAGGGCGTCATTGTGTCCGAGGAAGGCGAGACCTTCTTGGGCTACGCGCGCCAGGTGCTCGACCAGGCCGACTTGCTCGAGGGCAAGTACAAAGGCACGTCCGAGCAGGTGCCGCACTTTAGTGTGAGCTGCCAGCATTATTCCTTTGCCGTTAATGCATTTGTCGATGTGATCCGCGAGTTCGATGCCGCGCGCTACGACTTTACCCTGCGCGAGGAGCAGACCCACGAGATTATCGAGGACGTCGCGCATATGAAAAGCGAGCTCGGCATCCTGTATCTGTCGGAGCACAATCGCGAGGTCATCGAGCGCATGCTGGCGGCCAACGAGCTCGTATTCGAAGGACTCTTCTGCGCTACGCCGCATGTCTTTGTGTGCTCCGACCATCCGCTGGCGGGTCGCTCGAGTGTGACGCTCGAGGACTTGGAAGACTACCCGTTCCTGTCCTATGAGCAGGGTAGCTACAACTCGTTTTACTATTCCGAGGAGCTGACCTCGACCTTTGAGCGCCGCAAGAATATCCGCGTGCGCGACCGTGCGACGCTGTTCAACCTGGCCATGGGCCTCAACGGCTACACGGTCTGCTCGGGCGTGATTAGCCACGAGCTCAACGGTCCCGGTATTATCTCCATCCCGCTCGATGTGGACGAATACATGGAGATTGGCATCATCACGCGCAAGAACACGACACTTACGCGCTACGGTCGGGCCTATATCGACGCGATTCGTCAGCATATCTAGGGTGCTGTGCTCCGCACGGTTCAAGTCTCTTTATGGCAATCCAGACTGATATAGGAAGCATCTATATCAAACTGTTATAAACGTATATTTTACGATGGTCATATGAGCGCTCATACTCTGTCCCAGTAAAGCAACCAATGCAAAGGGAGATATCTATGAGCACTTCGATTCAACCGAACGCGCCGTTTCGTGCCGATATCGTCGGCAGTTTTCTTCGTCCGCAGGCTGTAAAGGACGCCCGTGCCGCCTATGTCGCGGGTAAACTCGACGCTTCCGGCCTTAAGGCCGTCGAGGACGAGGCCATCCGCGACTTAGTGGCCAAGCAGAAGGCTGCCGGCCTGCAGGTGATTACCGATGGCGAGTTCCGCCGCAGCTACTGGCACCTCGATTTTATGTGGGGCCTCAACGGCATTGAGCGCCGCGCCTCGCGCACGGGCTACATGTTCCACGATGAGGAGACTACCGCCGACACCGCCGTGGTAACCGGTCCCATTAGCGGCGAGAATCATCCGTTCGTCGAGCACTTCAAATTTATCAAGTCGCTCGAGGGAGAGGGCCAGGTCGCGCGCCAGACCATTCCGGCGCCGATCCAGACGTTCTCCGAAGTCACACTCGACCGCTGCGATGGCCAGCAGGAGAGTCTGCACGCCGTCTACAAGACCGACGAAGAGCTCGTCGATGCCATTGCCGCAGCATACCGCACCGTGATTGCTGACCTGTATGCCGCGGGCTGCCGCAACATCCAGTTTGATGACTGCACCTGGGGCATCTACTGCGATACCGATTTTGTTGCCAAAACCGGCATGAGCCCGGTCGACCTGCAAAAGGTAAGCGAGCTGGGCGTGGCGCTCAACAATGCCGCCATCGAGGGCAAGCCCGACGATCTGGTTATCAACACGCATGTATGCCGCGGCAACTACCACTCCACCTACGCTTTTGAGGGCGGCTACGACCCCATCGCGCCGTACCTGTTTGCGCATGAGGACGTTGACGCGTTCTATCTGGAGTTCGACACGCCCCGCGCCGGTGGTTTTGAGCCGCTCAAGTACGTTGCTCCCGGCAAGAAGGTCGTGCTGGGCTTGGTGACCACCAAGGCGGCAGAGCTCGAGAACGAGGATGTTATCGTCGAGCGCATCCGCGAGGCGGCAAAGTACGTACCGCTCGAGAACCTGTATCTGTCTCCGCAGTGTGGCTTTGCCAGCTGCGAGATTGGCAATAAGCTGACCGAGGACGAGCAGTGGGCAAAGATTGCGCTGGTCAGGCGTATTGCCGAGCGCGTTTGGAAATAGCGCTAGCGTTTGCAGGTGGCGGCGCGTGCGAGGTACTGCATATCGCGTACAATGGTTCGGATCGTATCGTTCGGGCAGGTTATCCGATATGCCTGATCGCCCTTCCATTCGAAAGGACTTCCATGTCCCAGTCTTCGACGCCCGCCGTCACCGATGCCATCTACGATGCATCGTCGCTCGGCCGCCCGCGCATGTTTGTGTTGGGTTTGCAACACATGTTTGCGATGTTCGGAGCCACGGTGCTCGTGCCCGTGCTCACCGGCCTTTCCGTTTCGGCGACGCTTCTGTTCGCCGGCATCGGCACGCTGCTGTTTCATTTTCTATCGCGCGGTAAGGTGCCCGCGTTCCTGGGCTCCTCGTTTGCCTTTATCGCGGGTTATGCCGCCATTGCGCCCAACGGCGAGGCTGAGCTTTTGCCCTACGCTTGCCTGGGCGTAGCTTGTGCCGGCCTGCTCTATCCGGTGCTTGCGGCCCTGTTCCGCGCCTTTGGCGCCAAGCGTGTCATGCGTTTCTTCCCGCCGGTGGTGACTGGCCCCATCGTCATTTCCATCGGCTTGATCCTGGCAAGCTCTGCCATTGCTAACTGCCAGACCAACTGGTTTGTTGCTGCTATTGCCGTTGCCGTGATCATCATCTGCAACATTTGGGGCCGCGGCATGGTCAAGATCGTGCCGATTCTGCTGGGCGTTGTGGTGAGCTATGCCGTTGCGGCCGCGCTGGGCGAGGTCGACTTCTCTGGCGTCGCAGCCGCCCCCTGGGTTGGCTTGCCCGTCGTGTGGGACAACACCGTGTTTGCGCTCTTTGGACCGCAGTTCGATAGCAGTCTTGCCACGACGGCCATTATCACCATCATGCCACTGGCCTTTGCGACCATGATTGAGCACATTGGAGATATTTCCGCCATTGGCTCTACCTGCGAACGCAATTACATTGCCGATCCCGGTCTGCACCGTACCCTGCTCGGCGATGGCCTGGCGACTATCTTGGCATCGCTCTTTGGCGCCCCTGCCAATACGACGTATGGTGAGAACACCGGTGTGCTTGCCCTGACGCGCGTGTTCGACCCGCGCGTGATTCGCATTGCCGCCTGCTGTGCCATTGTGCTTTCGTTCTGCCCCAAGTTTGCTGCGGTGATTGCCGCCATGCCGGCGTGCGTTATCGGCGGTGTGTCGCTCGTGCTCTACGGCATGATCAGCGCCGTTGGTGTACGTAACCTCATCGAGAACCAGGTTGATTTCCAGAACAACCGCAACGTGCTGGTGGCGGCTCTGGTGCTCGTGCTTTCGCTCGGCATTGCCTACAGTACCACCGGCGCCATTGTGCTGGAGCTGGGCGGCGTGACGATTTCGCTTTCGGGCCTTGCCGTGGGCTCGCTGGTGGGCATTGTGCTCAACGCCATCCTGCCCGGTAACGACTTTGAGTTCGATACTTCCGAGCTTGAGGAGACTGCTGAATAGCAGCTGCGTTCAGCCAAATTAAAAATGGCGTCCATGCGTATGTACGCGTGGACGCCATTTTTAATGCGTCAGTATCCAGTGGATGCCGCGTGCCATGCGCAGGTCAGTTTGGGTAAAGTGATTGCCGGGGTTGAGCTCCAGCGTCGCGGGAATACCACGTTCGCCGAGCAGTTTTTCCATGGCGCGTGTGTCTTCGAGGACGTGCCTCATCATGCGGTTGGGTGTCTTGGTCTCCTTTTTGCCGAGTGACAGATAGACGGCATCGGGCGCGTTCGACATCGTGTACTCGTGCGCGTAGTCGATAAAGCCAGGAAACCACAGGGAGCCCGATGCGCTTGCGGCGCGGTCAAAGACATCGGTCTGCCAGAGGGCCCAAAGCGAAAAGAGGCCCGCCAGCGAATAACCGGCAATGCCACGCCAAACAGGTGGCTGTGGGAGCGATGATTCGACCTTTGGGATTATTCGGTTCAGCAGTTCATCGAGAAACTCGGACGCCTGTCCACCAAAGGGCTCGGCATCGCGTACGGTTCCTTCGCATTCCCAAGGGCTCAGCTCGCGATTCCAATCGAGCCCGCCAATGGCGACAAGGGTGAAGGGTGGGCAGTCGAGCTCTCGGCAGCGCTCGTAGACTCCACTACCGTCGCCCATAACCACGGGGAGGTAAATGACGGGCGCGCCTTCCGTACACTCTGAATAAACGGTTATCTGCTTATGATGCGCTTCCAAGGCAGGCTTCTCTCGGTGTTGTGATATTGACAGCCTCAATTGTCGCACGCTGGCACGGGGGCAGACGCTAAAAGAAAGGCGCGGAGCCGTTCGATGCGACTCCGCGCCTTGTTGTTTTGTTTTAGCAGACTATGCCGTTACGCCACGAAGAAGTAGACGAGGAAGGCAAGGGCTGCGATCCACATGAGCGGCTTGATCTTGGAGGCCTCGCCCTTAAAGAGCGCGACGATCACGTAGGCGATAAAGCCCAGACCGATGCCGGCAGAGATGGAGTAGGTGAAGGGCACGCCGGCGACAATCATGAACGCCGGGAAACCCTGCGACACGTCGGACCAGTCGATCTCGGAGGCCTCGCTCATCATGAGGTAGCCGACGTAGACCAGAGCACCGCAGGTGGCGGCGCTGGAAACGATGGTGACGATGGGGGAGAAGAACGCGGCGAGAATGAACAGCACGCCGGTGGTGACGGAGGTGAGGCCCGTGCGGCCACCGTCGGCAGCGCCAGAGGTGGACTCGACGAAGGTGGTGATGGAGGAGACGCCCATAAAGCCACCGGCAGCAGCGGCCACGGAGTCAACGACCAGGATGGGGCGGATGTCCTCGACATTGCCGTCCTCGGTTAAGAACTCGCCCTGCTTGGCGACGGCCATGGCGGTGCCCATGGTGTCGAAGAAGTCGCTCATGAGCAGCGAGAAGGCCACGACGAGCAGCATCGGGTCGGTCAGGACCTTCACGATGGCCATGTTGCCATCGGCGGTGCTGGCAAACGGGGCGCCAAAGGTCGAGAAGTCGAGCGGGGCGATAAGGCCCGCGGGCGCATGGGTGACGCCCAGCGGGATACCGGCGATAACGGCGACGATGATGCCGATGAGCAGCGAGCCCGGCACGTTGCGGGAAGCCAGGGCGACCGTCACGATGATGGAGATGATGCCGACGATAAAGGTGGGGGAGGCGATGTCGCCCAGGCCGACGAGCGTACCGGCGCCAGCGGTGATGATGCCGGCGTCGCACAGGCCGATCATGGCGATAAACAGACCCAGACCCACCGAGATGGCGTGGCGCAGGACCACGGGGATGGCGTCCATGATGGCCTCGCGCAGGCCGCACAGGACGAGCAGCAAGATGACGATACCCTCGAGGAAGATAACGCTCATGGCCACGTGCCAGTCGCCGCCGCACATGGTGGTGGCGATGCCCGCGATCATGGCGTTGATGCCCAGACCCGACGCGCAGGCGAGCGGGCGGTTGGCGAAGATGCCCATGCAGATGGTCATGATGCCGGCGCCCAGGCAGGTGGCGCAGGCGAGCGCTCCCGCATCGATGCCAGCGCCCGAGAGCACTGCGGGGTTGACGGCGATGATGTAGGCCATCGCCAGGAATGTTGTCAGTCCAGCGCGAAGTTCGGTCCCGATTGTGGACTTGCGCTCACTGACGTGAAATAGTTCGTCCATGCATACCCTTTCCTTGTTCGGCCCCGAGTTTAGGCCGATCGACACGAACGCTCCCACTATAGTCCCTTTACGACGCTGTTGTTCCTCGCATGTTGATGTTCGGCGCTTTGCAGCAGACGGACGGTATTTTTCGCATGAAAATGTGTGGGTACCGTATACTTAAGCGGTTACAACGACCCCTATGGAGGAACGTATGATTAAAGAGCTTTGCCACGACGAGGCTATCCTGTCCCAGCGTTGCGAGGTTGCGACCGTCGAGGACGAGTCGGTTGCTCAGGACCTGATCGATACCATCAAGTCGCTCGACGATGCCGGCTGCCTTGCCGCTAACCAGATTGGCGTTACCAAGAAGGTTTGCGTCTACCTGGACGATGCCGGCGAGCCCCACGTGCTCTACAACCCCCGTCTGGTGTTTGGCCTGGGCGCCAGCAAGATGGAGGAGAGCTGCCTGACGCACGAGGAGGTCACCAAGTCCACGCGCTATATCAAGTGCAAGGTTGCTTATGACGTGATTGTTGACGGCAAGATGCGCGAGCGCAAGCAGGACTTCGTCGGCTTCGAGGCGCAAATGGTCCAGCATATGATTGACCACTGTCTAGGAAAGTTGGTCTAAGGGGACCAAAGCACCGCACCTTGCCGCTCAATCGTCGCTCGCGTACCTTAAGTACGCTTCGCTCCTCTTTCGTGGCAATCTGCGGCACTTTGACCCCTTAGACGACCTGCGGGGTTAACTTGGTTGAGTTTATCCTGCTTGAATAGTCCGGGCGTGACATTGTTGTCATGTCCGGGCTTTTGTGTTTAGCGCCTTTTTGTTTGGTGACAATGAGCTTAGCAAGAACGTAAAGCTAGGAGGCGCTATGTGTACGAGCATTCGATTTACCGATAATTCTGGCCACATGTATCTGGGCCGCAACCTCGACTGGAGCTTTGACTACGGCCAACAGGTTCGCGTGATGCCGCGCGGGTTTCACATCCCGTATTCGTTTATCGACGATGCGTCGGCGGCACACGCGGTAATCGGCATGTGCATCGATTACAAGAACTATCCCATGTTTTTCGACTGTGGTAACGATGCGGGTCTGGCTGTGGCGGGGCTCAACTTTCCCGGCTATGCCGAGTATGCCGAGGGCCCGGTTGATGGAAAGACCAATATCGCGGCCTATGAGTTTCCCCTGTGGGTGGCAGCGACGTTCTCGACGGTCGATGAGGTCGAGGCCGCGCTGCGCGACACGGTGATTGTCGCCAAATCTGCCGGAGAGGGGCTGGGCGTGTCGCTGCTCCATTGGATTATCGGCGACAGCCAGCGCAGCATCGTGGTCGAGATGATGGCTGACGGCCTGCATGTATACGACGATCCGGTCGACACCCTTGCCAACCAGCCGACCTTCCCGTGGCACATGGAAAACCTGCGCACCTATATCACCGCCACAAGCGATTTTCCGCAGACGGCGACATGGCGTGGCGCCGAGCTCAAGCCCTATGGTGCGGGTGCCGGCATGCGCGGTATTCCGGGTGATTGCTATTCGCCGAGCCGTTTTGTAAAGGCGGCGTACCTCAATGCCAATTACCCGCAAAAGGAGAGCGAGACCGAAAACGTCGTCCGCATGTTCCGCTCGCTCGAGGGCGTGGTGATGATTGAGGGGGCGTCCAGGATGGGTGATGGCAAGTTCGAGAAGACTATCTATACCGGATGCTTTAGCGCGCGCACGGGCAATTATTACTACGCGATGTATGGGGATCCGTCGATTCGCTACGTGAGCCTGATGGATGCCGAGGGTGCGAGCCCCGATAGACTCGTGGTTCCCGAGCCGCGCCGTTCGTAGCCGACGGCTTTACTGAAATGCAAAGCGGCCCTGCATCTCCCGTGAACTGCCTCCCATTTCTTGGACACGAGAAATGGGAGGCTTTTTATGCGTGTCGACTTGAGGGTGAAACACGACATCGAGGCCAGGAAGGCGGCGATCGGGCTCTTCGAGCGAGGGCACGGCTTCAAGTCGGCGGCGAAGGCGCTGTCGGTCCCGCGCAACACCGTGAGACAATGGCTCTACGTATACCGGTCGTTCGGAAGCGAGGTGCTGCTATCCATGGACGGCAAGCAGACCAGGTACACATACGAGCAGAAGGTCGCCGCCGCCTCGGCCGTGGTCGACGGCGGCATGGGCAAGCAGGACGCCATGAAGGCGTTCGGGGTCATGTCCCTGGCGCCGCTCAAGAGATGGTGCGCGCTCTACCGCGAGGGCGGCGCGGAGGCGCTCAGGCCCAAGCCCAGGGGCAGGCCGAGGGGGTCCGGCCCCAGGCCGCGCGAGCGCACCCGCGAGCAGGAGCTCGAGGAGCGCTGCCGAAGGCTCGAGACCGAGGTGGCCTACCTAAAAAAATTGCGTGCCCTGGTCGAGAGGGACGGGCTCTGACCAGGGCGAAGGTCGAGGCCGTGAGCGCCCTGCGCGCGGAGGGGTGCAAGCTGGGGAGCCTGCTGGAATGCGCCGGCCTGGCCCGGTCCAGCTACTACTACGCGCTGTCGCACCCGGCCAGGCCGACGCGCCCGGAGCTGCGGGACGCGGTGGCGGAGATCTTCTCGCGCACGGCCAACGGGTGCGGCCACCGCCAGGTCGCCATGTGCCTGCGCGCCGAGCTGGGCGCGCGCATAGCCTACAAGACCGTGCTCAAGATGATGCGGGAGATGGGGGTCCGCTGCGG
>DBEWTI010000025.1:0-15217 GCA_048205975.1 Collinsella sp. | reverse complement strand
AGGTATACTAAGACACTCGATGACCTCAATCCGCAGGCGCCGCGGTTTGCCGTGAGCGCGCGCAAGGGCGAGGGCATGGATGCCTGGTGCGATTGGCTCATCGGGCAGATTGAGCAAGCAAGGGCGTAAGTCGGCCGCCATGAGCGCGGGCGTAGCCGCAGAGATACGAGATAGGAGCCTCTTTTGAAGCTCATCATCGCCGAGAAAAATGACGCCGCGCGTCAGATCGCCGAGCGGCTGTCCACGGGCAAGCCCAAAAAGGACAAGGTGTACAACACCGCCATCTACCGTTTTGAGTGGAAGGGCGAGGAGTGCGTGACCATCGGCCTTGCCGGCCACATCCTGGCGCCCGATTTTTGCGACAGCGTGCTGTTCGATAAAAAGCTGGGTTGGTATTCGGTGACCGAGGACGGTGAGATGCTGCCGGCCGATATGCCCGATGGCCTGGCCCGCCCGCCGTACGACACCAAGCGCAAGCCGTTCCTTGCCGATGGCATTTCCATCAAGGGCTGGAAGCTCGAGAGTCTGCCTTACCTCACCTGGGCGCCCGTCATTAAGTTGCCGGCCGAGAAAGAGCTCATTCGTTCGCTCAAGAACCTGGCCAAGAAGTCCGATAGCGTCATCATCGCCACGGACTTTGACCGCGAGGGCGAGCTGATCGGTTCGGACGCCCTCAACAAGGTGCGCGAGGTGGCGCCGGACCTGCCGGTTGCCCGCGCCCAGTATTCTTCGTTTACCAAGGCCGAGATCACGCAGGCCTTCGATAACCTCGTCTCGCTCGACCAGAACCTGGCCGACGCCGGCGAGAGCCGCCAGCACATCGACCTCATTTGGGGCGCGGTGCTCACGCGTTACCTGACGCTCGCCAAGTTTGGCGGCTTTGGCAACGTGCGCTCCGCCGGCCGCGTGCAGACGCCGACGCTCGCCCTGGTGGTTGAGCGCGAGCGCGAGCGCATGGCGTTTGTGCCCGAGGACTATTGGCAGATTCGCGGCATGGGTGCCGCGCAGGGCGCCGCCGAGGACGACCGCTTTAAGATCGCGCACAAGACGGCGCGTTTTACCGACAAAGATGCTGCCGAGACGGCGTACGGCCACGTCGACGGCGCTACGACGGCAACCGTTGCCGCGGTGACCAAGCGTTCGCGCAAGCAGCAGCCGCCCACGCCGTTCGCGACGACCTCGCTGCAGGCTGCCGCCGCGGCCGAGGGCATCTCGCCTGCGCGTACCATGCGCATCGCCGAGTCCCTCTACATGGCGGGCCTCATCAGCTACCCGCGTGTCGACAACACCGTGTACCCCGCGACGCTCGATCTGGGCGCCGTGGTGAGCGACCTGGCAAAGATTAACCCGGCGCTGGCGCCCGTATGCAAAAAGGTGCTCGCCGGTCCCATGAAGCCCACGCGTGGCAAGGTCGAGACCACCGACCACCCGCCGATCTATCCCACGGGCGAGGGCGATCCGTCCACGCTCGATGGCGGTCAGCGCAAGCTCTACGACCTCATCGCCCGCCGTTTCCTGGCGACGCTCATGGGGCCCGCGACCATCGAGAACACCAAGCTCGAGCTCGACGTAAACGGCGAGCCGTTCGTGGCCTCGGGCGATGTGCTCGTGACCCCGGGCTTCCGCGAGGCTTACCCGTACGGCCTTAAACGCGACGAGCAGATGCCGCCGCTGGAGCAGGGCGATACGGTCGACGTGTTCGACATTAAGCTCGAGGCCAAGCAGACCGAGCCGCCCGCGCGCTACAGCCAGGGCAAGCTCGTGCAGGAGATGGAGAAGCGCGGCCTGGGCACCAAGTCCACGCGCGCGAGCATCATCGAGCGCCTGTATGCCGTGCGCTATCTCAAAAACGATCCCGTGGAGCCGAGCCAGCTGGGCATCGCCATCATCGACGCACTGACGCAGTTTGCCCCGCGCATCACGAGCCCCGATATGACCAGCGAGCTCGACGGCGACATGACCCGCGTGGAGCGCGGCGAGGATACCGAAGAGCATGTCGTGACGCACTCGCGCGCGCTGCTGGCCGGCGTGCTCGACGAGCTGCTCAAGCACACGCAGGAGCTGGGCGACGCCATCAGCGACGCCGTCACGGCCGATGCGCGCGTGGGCGCCTGCCCCAAGTGCGGCAAGGACCTGGTCATGAAGACGAGCGCCAAGACCCGCGGCAGCTTTATCGGCTGCATGGGCTGGCCCGACTGCGACGTGACCTATCCGGTGCCGAGCGGCGTCAAGGTAAGCCCGCTCGAGGGCGAGGCGGCCGTGTGCCCCGAATGCGGTGCGCCGCGCATTAAGTGCCAGCCGTTCCGCCAGAAGGCTTTCGAGATCTGTGTGAACCCGACGTGCCCCACCAACTACGAGCCTGACCTTAAGGTGGGCGAGTGCAAGGTGTGTGCCGAGGCAGGACGCCATGGCGATCTGATTGCGCACAAGAGCGAGAAGAGCGGCAAGCGCTTTATCCGCTGCACCAACTACGATGACTGCGGCGTGAGCTATCCGCTGCCGGCGCGTGGCAAGCTCGAGGCGACGGGCGAGACCTGTCCCGAGTGCGGCGCCCCCATCGTGGTGGTCAACACGGCGCGCGGCCCGTGGCGCATCTGCGTCAACATGGACTGCCCGACCAAGGAGAAGAAGCCCGCCCGCGGCCGCAAGACTGCGACCAAGGCGAGTACGGCGAAGAAGACCACGGCGGCAAAGAAGACGACGGCTAAGAAAGCCACTGCCGCCAAGAAGACGACCGCGAAGAAGTCGACTACCAAAAAGACCGCAGCCGACAAGTAGCCGCACGGTCGAAACATCACCTAAAACAAAAACGAGCGAGGACCTCAAGATCCTCGCTCGTTTTTTTGGGTAGTCATTGGGGACGTTCTTTAATGACTAGTCGTTTAAGAACGTCCCCAATGACTAGTTCGCTTCGACGGGCTTTGCGCCGGGGTAGCGGTCCTCAAAGTCCAGACGGTATTTGTTGTCGTTGGTGCCCGCTACGTTGTCGCGCGCCAGCGGCGCCACGATCTCATCCTTGTGGTTGGCGGGGCTGGAGTACTCAAGGCTGATCTCCCAAGCGTCGCAGATCGCATCGATGCGGTGATCCAAGTCGTCGTACAGGGCAATGATGTCCTTCCAGGAGCTGTAGTTCTTGGAGCTCGTCGGGACGTCTAGGTCCTCGACGATGTCGTAATACTGCTCGATCGTGTCCTCCGTGCGCTCGGCAACATCAGCAAGATTTTGCCGGGTGGTGCGATCTTCTTCCAGATAGCTACCGTTGAAGGCCTGCGCGCAGCTGCGGACCTGGCTGTCGAGATCTTCGAGCAGATCGTAGTATTCGCTCAGCCGACGGTAGAGGTTCTGCTCGGAGAGCGTCGCTTCGCCGCCATCCTCGTCATCATCGTCGTACAGGCTGTTCGGATCGCCGAGGGGCTTTAGGTCATCGTCATCGTCATCGTGGTGCAGCTTGGTTACCTCTGCAGTCGTCTGCGTGGCGGCGTTGTCGAACGGCTTGATCACAAAGAAGATGACCAGGGCGATGATAACCGCCACCAGCACAACGATAATGGCGACAAGCGGACCGGTTCTGCTCTTTTTGGGAACTGGGGTCTGTGGCGAAGCGGGCGCGTATACAGGCGCCGGCTGCTGCTGAGGCGAGCTGCTCGCGACGGGTATGCGCTGCGTGGTCTCGACGGCCTCGGTCCTTGCGGCGGGGTCGGGGCTATAGGCGAGGGAGTCGTCCGCCTTGGCTTGCGGCGTATCAAGGGAGCCGGTCTGCTCAAAAGCGGGCTGGCTATCGCTCGCGGCTGTTTGCTCAACGGGTGCACCGCACGAGGTGCAGAACTTGGTATCATCTGCAAGAAGCTTGCCGCACGAGGCGCAATACCGAGACATTGCCACTCCTTTCGCCACATTTCAATGCAATACGACGATTATACCCAGCATCCAAAATTCCCCATCATAAGTTGCGGTGAAATAGGGACTGTTTGGCGGTCTCAGAGCTTCAATCAGCCCCTATTTCACCGCAACTTTGGAAAGGCACCTTTAGCCATTGGGGACGCGCCGAGCACTGGGGTATCATGGCTTGGTTGCTATAACTCGCATTTACGCGCCTTGTAGGAAGGGGCTGCGCCCATGGCTTTTGAGCCTGCTCAACATAGCTTTATCACGCTCGAGGGCGTCGACGGTGCCGGCAAGTCCACGCAGGCGCGCCTGCTTGCCCGCGCGCTCGAACTCGCTGGCTACCAGGTTGTGAGCCTGCGCGAGCCGGGTGGCACCGCCATCAGCGAAAAGATCCGCGCTCTGCTGCTCGACCCCGCCAACACGGCGATGGGAGACACCTGCGAGTTGCTGCTCTACGAGGCGGCGCGCGCCCAGTTGGTGCACGAGGTCATAGTCCCCGCCCTTGCGGCCGGCAAGGTGGTCCTGTGCGATCGCTTCTACGATTCCACGACCTGCTACCAGGCGTTTGCCGATGGCCTCGATCGCCAGATGGTGCGCGACGCCAACAACCTGGCCGTCGCGGGAACGCACCCGGCGCTCACACTCGTCTACCACATCACGCCCGAGCAGGCGGCGCTACGCATGGCAGCCCGTGGCGCGGCGGATCGCATGGAGGCCAAGGGCATGGCATTCCAGGAGCGTGTCTACGAGGGGTTTTGCGCAATTGCTGCCGAGGAGCCAAACCGCGTAAAGCTCATCGACGCCACTACGACCGTCGAGGAAGTCTTCGAGAAGACGGTCGAGCAGGTTCGCGCGTACGGTCTCGACATTCCGCGGAAAGCCGTCGCCGCCGCGCTTGCCAAGGAGGCCGAGTAACATGGCCCCCGCTCAGGCAAGCCTGCTGGCCAAGCTCGACACCCAAGAGCGCGTGCGCGACTTTTTGACCAATGCCGTCGCTAGCGGTCGCGCGTCGCACGCCTACCTGTTTTTGGGCGCGCCCGGCGCGGGCAAGCTCGACGCCGCGTGGGCGCTCGCCCAAGCCTTCCTGTGCGAGCAGGACGGCTGCGGCGCATGCGACAGCTGCGTGCGCGTTGCTCGGCATACGCATCCCGACGTGCACTATTACACGCCCGAGAGCGCCACGGGTTACCTCATTGCCCAGACCCGCGAGCTGCTCGATGACGTGCCGCTGGCGCCCATCCGCGCCAAGGCAAAGGTCTACATCATCGACCGTGCCGAGCAGCTGCGCGCCAACACCGCCAACGCGCTGCTCAAAACACTCGAGGAGCCGCCCGAGGGCGTTATGTTTATCTTGCTGGGCACCTCGGCCGACGTGATGCTGCCCACTATCGTGAGTCGCTGCCAGTGCGTGCCGTTTCGGCTGGTATCGCCCGCCGTTGCCGCGCAGGCCGTGAGCCGCGCCACCGGTCAGGACCCTGCGCGTTGCCGCATGGCGGTCGCCGTGGCGGGAAGCCCCACACGCGGCATCGAGTTTCTTAAGAGCGCCGAGCGCCAGGACGCCCGCCGTCAGATGGTCCGTGCCATCGACTCACTCATTGCCGCCGACGAGGCCGACGTACTCAGTCGCGCCAAGTCGCTCATCGTCGCCGTTAAGGCGCCGCTCGCCGAGGTCAAGTCCACGCAGGAAAAGGTACTCGAGCAAAACGCCGACTACCTGTCGCGTGGAGCATTGAAGCAGCTTGAGGACCGCAACAAGCGCGAACTCAACGCGCGCGAGCGTTCGGGTATCATGGAAGCGCTGGCGAGCGCGCGGACGCTCATGCGCGACGTGCTGCTGACACTTCAGGACGAGGCGGCCGACGTGGTGAACGAGGATGTGCGCGACACGATCGGTCGGCTTGCCGCCGCGACCAATGTTGCGGGTGCCACCCAGGCGCTCGAGGCGGTCGCGACCGCCGAGCGCAACATCGCCAGAAACGTTACTCCCCAGCTGGCCATCGAGGTCATGCTGTTCGATATCAGGAAGGCACTGAAATGCCGTTAGTCGTACCCGTTAAGTTTACCTACGCCTCGCGCGACCTGTGGTTTGACCCGCAGGACCTGGATATCCTCGAGGCCGATTATGCCATTTGCTCTACCGAGCGCGGAACCGAGATCGGCTTGGTCACGGCCGATCCCTTCGAGGTGCCGCAAGACGAGATCGGTCAGCCGCTCAAGCCCGTGCTGCGCGTGGCGAGCGACATCGACCTGCAGCTTGCCGACGATCTTGCCATCCAGGGCGACGAGGCCATGGTCGATTTCCGCCGTCTGGTCAAAGAGCTCGACCTCGAGATGAAGCCGGTCGGCGTCGAGTACCTGTTTGGCGGCGAGAAGGCCGTGTTCTACTTTGCGGCCGAGGAGCGCGTCGATTTTCGCCAGCTTGTCAAGGACCTGTCCTCGACGCTGCACATTCGCGTCGACATGCGCCAGATCGGCGTGCGCGACGAGACCCGCCTGGTAGGTGGCTATGCCCAGTGCGGCCAGGAGCTCTGCTGCACGCGCTTTGGCGGACAGTTTGAGCCGGTTTCGATCCGCATGGCAAAAGAGCAGGACCTGCCGCTCAATTCCTCCAAGATCAGCGGCGTCTGCGGCCGCCTGATGTGCTGCCTGCGCTACGAGTTCGAGGCGTACAAGGACTTTAAGAGCCGCGCGCCCA
This sequence comes from Collinsella sp., assembly GCA_048205975.1. GTDB lineage: Bacteria > Actinomycetota > Coriobacteriia > Coriobacteriales > Coriobacteriaceae > Collinsella. The sequence goes on along the minus strand of DBEWTI010000025.1, from coordinate 8,637 downwards.
AAAAGAAGACGCTCATCGATACGCCGCTCGGCAAGGCACGTATCCAGGAATACGACACCCCGCGCGAGCAGCTGGTGCTGCGCCTGGAGAACGGCAAGGTCTTTAAGGTCAACCTGGCCGACATGACCTGCTCCGAGGGCTGCAAGAAGAAAGCCGCCGAGCAGGGCTGCAACTGCCGTCCCGACTGTGTGACGCGCGATGTGCTCGAGCGCATCGAGTCGCCCGAGATGCGCCTGGCGCTCATGGAGCTCGACCGCGAGAACGGCGTCGACGTGGGCGATGGCCTGTCGAGCGCCGATCGTCTGGCGGGCACGTCGATGCCCAAGCGCCGTCGCCGCGATGCAGATGCCGATGCTCGCGCTGCTCAGAGCCAGGGCGAGGGCCGTGGCCGCGGTAAGGGTCGCGGTAAGGCCGAGGCGCCCGAGGCCGAGGAGGCCGCCGGTGGCCGCCGCCGTCGCAAGCGTGCGGGCTCGGGCGATGCCGGCGAGACCGCAGCTGCAGGCAAGAATGTCTCCCGCGAGCGCGAGGCTCAGCAGCCCCAGCAGCAAAACCGCGGCGATGGCATGAACCCCACGCGCCGTCGTCGCCGTCATCTGTCGAGCGAGGAGCGCGAGGACGCTTTCCGCGCCGCAGCCGCTCGCGAGGCCGGTGCCGCCCCCAAGGGTGGTTCGGGTTCCGATACGCCTGCCGACAAGGGCGGCAAGCCGCGTGGCGAGGAGGAGCGCGCTCCGCGTCCGCGCCGTCGCCATTCCTCGGGCACGCAGCAGAAGCCTTCGGTGCCTTCCGTGGCCGATCAGGTTTCGGATGGCGAGGTCAAGGTCACGCGTCGTCGTCCCGGTGACGGCGGAGGTGCGGCTGCCAAGGCCGCGCGCGGCGCCGCCCGCGACGAGCACGAGCCGCGTGAGGATCGTGGTGGCGAGGGTTCGGCCGACCAGGGCCAGAAGCGTCGCCGTCGCCGTCGCTCCCGCAAGCCGCGTCAGGACGGTGGCGAGGGCTCGACCCCGAACTCGTCCGCACCGCAACCGCCCGCCGGCGAATAACGCCCGCGAGCGGATTTAACCTGCCTTGCCCCGAGCACATCGGGGTATCATAGCGCTGAATCAACAACCCTCCCTCTGCCTTTGCATAGGGAGGGTTGTGTCGTGAAGAGACATTTGAATGTGTTGGGTTGCCTGCAAGGTGTTGGCACCCTGCCGTTTACGGACGAATTACTACCGTTTGCCGAGCGCGCGGCGCACGAGGCGCTTGAGGCGTTGTCGCCTACGCGATGCGCCGGCTGCGAGCGCGCCGGCGCGCTTATTTGCCAGGACTGTCTGGCGGCGCTAACGCTCATCGATCCGCGTCATAGCTGCACTCGATGCGGCGCCCCGTTTGGAGACCTGCTGTGCACCGAGTGCTCGGTCGAGGGTACGTCCTCGGCAATGGCCGATGCGCTCGATCGGTGCCTGGCGTGCGCCGTCTATGCGCATCCGCTGCCGCGCATCATTAAAGCGTACAAAGACGCGGGCGAGCGCCGTCTTGCTCCGTATCTGGCAGAGCTGCTATACGACACCGCCCTGCATGCGCAGGTCGCAGCTCCCGATCGCTATGGCGGCGTGCTGTCCGGTGCGGACGCGGCGGTGTTTGTGCCTGCGACAGCGGCGGCGTTTCGGCGGCGCGGCTTTGATCACATGGAGGCCATTGCGCATCCATTTTGTGAGCTGTCGGGTGTACCGTTGCTCGATGCCCTTGTTAAGTACGGTCATGGTGACCAGCGTGAACTCGGTCGCGAGGAGCGCCGAGAGCGCGCCCGGGGCATGTACGAGACGGTCGAGGACGTGCGGGGCTGCCGCCTGCTGCTCATCGACGACGTTATTACCACGGGCGCGACGATGGCGGCGGCTTCAGCAGAACTCAAGCGCGCCGGTGCCGCGGCCGTCGATGGCCTCGCTATCGCACGCGTTTGGTAGGGGTGGTTCATGTGGCGGTAAAAATCAAGCAGCGCAGCAAGTTGACGAAAGAGCAGCTCGCTGCGTCCGTAATCCTGACGGGCGCCTCGGCGCTGCGCATGATGCGCGCCGAGCGCCGGCAGATGGGCTACATCGGCTGGAAGGACCTCGAGCCCGAGGAGGAGCGCCGCGTGCTGTGCACATCATCGCCCTCGGCCGAGGACATCTATCTTCCCGATCTGGTGCGGATCGGGGCCAAAAGCGGCGAGGTGCAAGAAGACTTGTGCCTGCTAGTGGGGTCCGCAGCGCAGCGCCGCCGTATGCCTGGTGTAAGTTGGTCTGTCTGTTCCGCGGGGTTGCCGGCCGGCTCGATTCTAGAGGTAGAGCCGGGGGTATACAGTCTGTCTCCCGAGGCCCTCTGCGTTGCCGTCGCGCGCGAAGTCGGCTGTATCCAAGCATTTGCCCTGGCCCAAGAGCTGTGCTCCAAGATTTCCCTCAGCGATCGTGGCAAGTTTCTGCCACCCTACAGCTCGCCTGTTGCGAACAAACTTGCAAAGGATAAGGACCAGCCGCCAGACGTGGGCTACTTCGAAGTCGAACCGGTGTTGACGCCCGAACGGCTGATGGACTATCTCGCGGTATGCAAGGGGAGTGCGGCCAAACAACTGCGGCGTTTGTGTCCGTATCTGTCGGAAAACCTGCGCTCACCCATGGAGTGCATCATGCTTGCCATGTTCTCCCTTCCGTTTTCCTATGGGGGATTTGCCTGTGGTCCCTTTAAGACCGACTACAAAATCGAGTTCAACGATCGTGCGCAGGCAATCTCGGGAATGCCCCATGCGATTTGCGATGCGTACCAGGAAGCAGCCCGGTTTGACCTGGAATACAACGGTGAGCTGGGCCATGGATCCCGAAGCGGACGCATCCACGACGAAAAGCGTAACACGGGCTTTCTGGCCATGGGAATCGAGGTCGCAACGGTCAACAACGAGATGCTCTGTGACATGGAAGCGATGGAAGCACTCGCATGGCGCATTCACCAGCGCATGGGCAAGCGGTACCAAAACCGCGTGGAGGCTCGTCGAAAGAAGCAAGATGTTCTGCTGAACACGCTCCGAGCGTGCTTTGGGCTTAAACCAGCTTAGTTGTATGGCTTCAAAGGGGGTTCGTTCAGGGGCTCTGTGCAAAAAATGGCGAATATGAGTACTGCTACTAGATTAGTAGCAGCAAAATCACTGTTTATCGAACTGGGAACGGTCAAATAATGGAAAGATAATAAACAAATGTGGAGTATCTTGGCGCCAAGTAGGCTGTGCGGAGCTCAAAAAAGGCTTGCAAGGTGAAAATACGCTGCCACTAAATTGGTAACAGTACTCATATTTGATGTTTTTTGCACACGGCACCCGGGGACAGGTGCTTCGGAGCTCCCCGCAGGGGAGCGACGAGCTTCAAGGGGGCATGAATGGTCCGCTCCGACCTGCGAAATCTGTGCTCACGGTGCGAATGACGCCCCTAACCTTAAACTTTAGCTTGAACTTAGCTATAATGCGCTACGTTCCTGCCAGGCTGTGGTTGCGGACGGACGAAATGTCCATCCTAGTCCAAGACAGACGCGGTCAACGGGATCCACGTACGCGACCGCGTGCGCGCGGCGCGATCATGGCGCGTCCTAGATGTAAGCCGCACCGTCCGTTCTACTTTCTTTGGGGCAATACCGCCTCGCGGGCGAGCGGGCCAGTCGTGAAGGCGGCTACGGCCTCCCGAGCAAACGCCCCGGTGCGCAAGTGTGGGGTCAAATACCAGGTCAGCTGGTGGGAACAACCCGATATTCCGCGCAAGGCACGGATCGTATACGACACAGAAGGCAGGGTAGTGGACATGGTGAGGGGCAGCTTGATGCACGCGGCTCGGTTAGGTGCTGGGACCGCGGCGGTCATTGCCGTATTGGGCCTGAGTGGATGTGCGCTCAACCCGTTGTCCTCGCTCACGACGCCCACGATTGACCAGATCGAGTACGAAGCGGTCACCCCCACGGTGTCGGACGACGCCCTGGTCACTCCCGGTACCCTGACGGTTGCCCTCGATACCTCCGATGCGCCGCAGGCCATGCAGGGCGCTGACGGCGAGCTCACGGGGTATGCAGTCGACGCTGCCCGCGCCCTCGCAAGCCGCATGGGCCTTAAGGTCGCCTTTGTCGATGCGTCCTCGGCAGGTTCCGCGCTCGGCGACAAAAAGGCTGATATCTTTATCGGCGAGATCAACTCCACGGACGGGGACGTTAGCTCGCTCGGCACCTGCCTGTACGATGCCGCTTCCGTGTTCGGTAGAACCAGCGACGGTGGGTCGCTGAGCGTTTCCACCGATACGCTTAACACGTCCACCCTGGGCGTCCAGATGTCCTCCGCTTCACAGGAGGCACTTGCCAAGCAGAGCATCACTGCCAACCAAAAGACCTACTCCAACATCAACGAGTGCTTTGAGGCGCTCGAGTCCGGCGAGGTCGACTATGTAATCTGCGATTCGACGGCCGGTGGTTACCTCGCGCGCATGATGAGCCAGATTTCCTATGTCGGCGCGCTCGAGGCACCCTCGACGCTCGGCGTCGCAGGCCTCGCGTCCAACGACGAGCTATGCCGTGCCGTGAGTGATGCCCTCGACGGCATCACGGCCGACGGTACACTCGAGGCGGTTCACTCCATCTGGTACGGTACGATGCCTTACGACCTCACCACCAAGACGGTTTCGGGCGCCAACATGCAGTCGTCTAGTTCCGCGTCCTCCGACACAACCTCCTCCGATTCCAGCAGCGAGAGCTCGTCCTCCGAGGACAAGTCGTCCAGCCAGGAAGGCACCATCACCGACGACGACATTAACAAGCTCAACAGCTAGTTATTGCTAGGGGTGGTGTCTCCTATACGCTAGGATGGACGCCTCTTCACGGTTTCAACACGTAAGGCCGGGCCTCCCCAACAGGGAAGCCCGGCTTTTTCGTTTCTATAAAACCAGCAGGTCAAAGCCAATTTCTAGGGCCAAAACCAATGCCGGTGACGCTCTCCCATAGCGCACTTTGCCACAGAAAAGTGCGAGACTTCGGTATGCGGTATCAAGCAATCGTTATTCGGGTCTTTGGGAATCCGCGTGATTAAATGCACGGCAATGGGTACATAGCCAGTACAGTAAGTCCCCGAGGCAGATTGGAGCCACGTATGGATATCAAGGTTTCTGGACGCAAGACGACGGTAACCGATGCTCTGCGTGCGCATGTGGATGAGAAGATCGGCGAGGCGCTCAAGGTTTTCGATATCGAGCCCATGACGGTCGACGTCGTACTTCGCTATGAGAAGAACCCCTCGAACCCCAACCCGGCAATCGTCGAGGTTACGGTTCGCGCTCGCGGTTCGGTGATTCGCGTTGCCGAGCACGGTGCAGATATGTACGCCGCCATCGACCTCTCCGCCGATAAGGTCACCCGCCAGCTGCGCAAGTTCAAGACCAAGGTCGTGGACAACCGCCAGGGCGGTGCCAGCGCAGCGGATGTCGCACCGGTCGAGCGCGTCGAGGATCTGGCCGACCTGCTGCTGCCCGAGGAGGAGGACGACCTGCTCGTCCGTGAGAAGGTCATTGATGTCACCCCGATGACTGAGGAGCAGGCGCTGGTGCAGACCGATCTGCTCGGCCACGACTTCTACGTGTTCGAGAACGCGACGACTGGCCTCATCAATGTGGTGTATCACCGTAAGAATGGTGGATATGGCATCATCAAGCCCCGCATCGAAACACTTGACGAGTAAAATACGTTAACTTGCATGAGTTAACGGTTGGCGGCCATCCCATGCGGGTGGCCGCCTTTTTACGTAAGGAGTCGCTTTGATGGACAAGGCCGCATCCGCCGGTCATTCGGACCGTTGCCGCATCGTCGTCGATACTTGCTGCGACTTTAGCCCCGAGGTCGCCGCGAGCCTCGATGTCGATATCCTGGGTTTCCCCTTCATTATCGATGGCGAGGAGCGCACGGATGACATCTGGTCGAGCATCACACCCAAGGAGTTCTACGACCGCATGCGCGCCGGCGCTCGCGTGTCTACCTCCGCCGTGTCGCTCGGTCGCTATATCGAGTTCTTTACCGAGTGTGCCAAGGAGGGCACGCCCACGGTCTACCTGTGCTTTACCTCGGCGCTGTCGTCGAGCTACAACTCCGCGTGCCAGGCGGCAGATGCCGTGCGCGCCGAGTATCCCAACTTTGAGCTCTACGTGGTCGACAACGCTCTGCCCTGCGCGACCGGCGCGCTCTTGGCGCTCGAGGCCGTGCGCCAGCGTTCGGCGGGACTGACCGCCAAGCAGCTGGTCGATTGGGCAAACGAGGCAAAAACCTACGTGCACGGCTACTTTACGCTCGAGAGCTTCGACGCACTGGCTGCCGGCGGCCGCATTCCTCCCGCGGCGGCGCAGCTCACGGCAAAGCTCGACGTCAAGCCCGAGCTCTCCTACGACCTGGCCGGCTCGCTGTCGCTGATCGGCGTCAACCGCGGCCGCAAGAAGGCGCTCAAGTCCATCCTCAAGTCGTTCCGCGAGAACTATGTGCCCGATTGCACCATGCCCATCGCCATTATGACTGCCGATGCCGAAAAGGACGGTGACTGGCTCGAAGCTGCCATCCGCAAGGAGGAGGGTTGCGCCGACGTCACGATCATTCGCAGCTCCGTGGGTCCCACCATCGGCTCGCACGTGGGTCCCGGCATGGTGGCCTGCGCGTTTTGGGGTAAGAACCGCGCCGACAAGGCGTCGCTTTCCGACCGTATCGCCCGCCGCGTGCGCGGTCAGTAGGCAAGCGCTGCGTCCGTAATCGCCCTCGACTCACAGCCCAAACGCTGGCACCGAGTATTCAACCTGGTAATAACACCCAACCCAAAAGGAAAGGTTTCATGGCAAACAAGCTCTCTGTCGCATTTATCGGCACCGGAATTATGGGTGCCCCCATCGCCGGCCACATTCTGGACGCCGGCTACCCCGTCACGGTCAACAACCGCACCAAGTCCAAGGCTGCAGCGCTCGTTGAGCGCGGTGCCGTCTGGGCTGATACGCCGGCAGATGCCGCGGCGAACGCCGACGTTGTCTTTACCATGGTGGGTTATCCCTCCGAGGTCGAGGAGCTCTACCTGGCGGGTGACGGTCTGCTCGCGTGCACTAAGCCCGGCGCGGTCCTGATCGACCTCACCACGAGCTCGCCTGAGCTGGCGCGCGACATTGCCGAGGCCGCCCAGGTCTCCGGCCGCATGGCGTTTGACTGCCCCGTCACCGGCGGCGAGTCGGGAGCTATCGCCGGCACGCTCACGGCTATCGTGGGCGCCACCGAGAACGACATCGCGCCGGTCCGCGATATCCTTTCCACCTTTGCGGCAACCATCTGCTGCTTCGACGGCGCCGGCAAGGGCCAGGCTGCCAAGCTCGCCAACCAGGTGTCGCTGGGCGCCTGCATGGTTGGCATGGCGGACGCCATGGCGTTTGCCGAGCTGAGCGGCCTCGATCTGGAAAAGACCCGTCAGATGATCCTGGGCGGCACCGGCAAGTCCGGTGCTATGGAGAGCCTGGCGCCCAAGGCGCTCGACGGCGATTACAAGCCCGGCTTTATGGTCGAGCACTTCATCAAGGACCTGCGCTTGGCGCTCGCCTATGCCGACGACCGCGAGCTTGCGCTGCCCGGTGCCGACGTGGCCTTTACGCTCTACGACATGCTTGACGCCATCGGTGGTGCCAAGCTGGGCACCCAGGCCATTACGGTCCTCTATAAGGAGGAGGCCGACGCCATCGCCGCCGGTCTGGACTGGTCGCAGTATCGTCCCGAGGAGCATGGCGCTCACGAGGAAGGCTGCGGTTGCGGCGAGCATGGCGACGACCACGAGTGCGGTTGTGGCCACCACCATGGCGAGGACCACGAGTGCTGCGGCGGCCACGGCCATGATGACGGCCACGAGTGCTGCTGCGGCCATCATCACGAGGAGTAGCGCCCATGAGCTGGACGTTCGTGGTGCTCGCGCTGGTGCTCTTTATCTTTGCGATTTACATCGGCTTTTTGTGCGGCCAGTGGGCGTGCGAAAAGCGCGTCATCACCAAGCGCGACTACTGGATTGCCAACTTTGCGGGAGCTGCGGCAGTCGTTCTGCTGACCTGGGTGTTCTCGCTGTTCCCGCTGGTGCAGTTTGCGCCGATCGGCTGGCTCGGCGGCTTTATCGCCGGCCTTAAGATGAGCTTTGGCGAGTCCGTCGGTCCGTGGCGCAAGCACGACGAGGTCTTTAACGTCAACAAGGCTCATCGCGCCGCCGCCGACGCGGGCGACGCTGAGGAACGCCGCCGTGCGCGTCGCAATGGCGCGGCCGACCGACAGCTCATCTCGGTCACCGATGACAGCAAGGGTGCTGGCAAGCACGCTAAGAAATAGTAAGAAGAGGTAACTATGGCAGAAAACAAAGACGAACAGCTCACCGACGAGGAGCTGGCACAGCTTCAGCTGGCAGAGGAGAACGAGAACGCCGTCGACCGTCTGGTCAAGGAGCTCGGCTGCCCCACGCGCCGCATCCGCCAGTTTGCCGCCCGCGTGCTGCACCTGCTGGCCGAGCGCGACCCGCAGCGCGTCGTGCCCTGCGTGCCCGCGCTGATCGAGGCGCTCGACCGCCCCGAGGCTCAGACCCGCTGGGAGGCCCTCGATGCCCTG
>DBEWTI010000024.1:0-6281 GCA_048205975.1 Collinsella sp. | reverse complement strand
TTACGAGCCCGTGTCCCCCAGGGATGCGGGCTCGTTTCTTTCGGACGCCGTCAAGCCTCTAAGTTGCGGTGGAATAGTTCCTGTTTTGGCAGTTTATCAGCCCATTTAGGAACTATTTCACCGCAACTTATGAGGGGATGGTTAAAGGGCGCTGAGGCTGGGGGTCCAGCCGATGGTGGGGGTCGCGCCGTCGAGAGTCTCGTTGATGGTGGCAGCCATACCGGCGAGCAGGCTGTTCTCGCTTACGGTGAGCGTGTCGTAGCCGCCGGCTCGCATAAGCTCGCGAATCACCACGGCACCAGCCAAGATCACGCCCGCGCGTTTGGGCTGTACACCCGGTAGCGCGGCGATGCCTTCCGCGTCCAACACAGACATGCGCTCGATAGCGGCCGAGACCTGCTCCAGCGACAGCTCGCGTAGGTGCACAAAACTCGAATCGTACGGTTCCAGCTCGTGGACCAGAGCCACCAGCGTAGTCACCGTGCCGCCCACCGCGACTAAGCGTTCGGCGCGCTCAAAGTCGACAGGCAGGCCCTCAAAATAGGCGGCGAACTGATCGCCTGCCCACGCGGCAGCGGCAGCAAGCTCGCCATCCGCGGGCGGCAACGCGGAGAAAAAGCGCTCCGTCACGCGACGGCAGCCAATGTCCAGCGAGCGCGTCCCTTCCAGCGCAAAGACCCCGCGCTCCGGCGCGTACACGCCAGTCGCGAGCTCCGTGGATCCGCCGCCCGAATCGGCAACAATGATGCGCTCGCCGGCAAAGTCGTGCGCCACGCCAAAAAATGTCAGGCGCGCCTCGACCTCGCCCGGAATCACCTGTGGTTCGAGCCCCAACTCGCGCAGGCCGTCCAGCAGCAGCGCGGCATTGGACGCATCGCGCGCGGCACTCGTGCACGTGGTGCAGATGCACACGGCCCCAAAGGCACGGGCCTCGTCCACAAACATGTGACACGCAGCGAGCACACGCTCGACAGCCGCCTCGCAAAAGCGGCCCGTCGCGTCCACGCCCTCGCCCAGGTCGGTAATCTCGGTATGCTTGGACGATTTCACGATCGCTCCGGCCTCGACCTGCGCCAACACCAGTCGCGACGACACCGTTCCCAGGTCGATCGCGGCCACCTTATAGCGTTTGCAATTTGTCATTGCGGGCTCCCCTCTGGGCGCTACTCGCCGCTGGACGCGACCGTCTGGCCTTCGACGCCGCTAAAACCAAACAGCATGTCGAGCGTCTGAATGTACCACGGCGCGTCCTTGCCGACTTCTCCGATTTCCTTGGCCACTTCGCTGGCCTTCTTGGCGTTTGAGGACTTTTTGCTCGACGACGAGTCCGAATCGTCGTCCAAGCCTAGCACGTCAATCTTCTTCTCGCCGGGCATCACCAGGCCCAGGTCCTCGGACGCCGCGTCCTTGATACCCTCCTCCGAGAGCAGCTTGTCGACGCTTTTTTGCAGCTCATCATTGTATTGCTGGCGAATCTCGACCTGCTTGGCCAAGATATCGCTCGAACGCTTTGCCACGTACAGATCGCGCACGGGAAAATACAGGCTCACGAGCACCAGCGCCACCACGATACCGATAAACAGCGGACGCAGAGAGCCATGCGTAAAGTCATAGATTGCCTTGACCACCGCGTTGTCGTTGGCGTAGCGCATAAAGTCCGAGCCCGAAAAACGGTTCGAGGGCCTGCTCGATTTGTCGTGTGCCTGAGTCGAGGGACGCGACGCATGCGACGAACGTGCCGGGCGCACCGGTCCATCTGTCGAAGTATTCACTTGAGCATTGGGGCGCGAGGTACTTGTCGGGCGCTGCGTGGAGCGGTCGACGCCGGCGTAGGCGGACCCACCGAGCTGCACCGTGCGCGCACGGCGAGGCGACGGCTCGCGCGAACCGGCGGAATAGTACCTGTTGTCGTAAATCTGATCCATGTGCGCCTTGTGCGGTTGAGGTTTGTTTGCGCTAAGTCCTTTAGTTATAGCACGAGCACCCGCACCGCCTTCGCCAGCCTTTGCTCGACATAAAAAAGGCGCTGAGCCATATGGCCCAGCGCCCATGGCGCTTTGCAGCATCCAGCCAAGGCGGGGCGGAACCGAGTCAGCCTCCCCCTCGCCAAATTCGCCCGTTTAGCGAATGTTGTAGAACGCGGCCTTGCCGGCGTAGCGCGCGCTGCCCTCGAGCTCGTCCTCGATGCGGATGAGCTGGTTGTACTTGGCGATACGGTCGCTGCGGCACGGGGCGCCCGACTTGATCTGGCCGGCATTGACGCCCACGACCAGGTCGGCGATCGTGGAATCCTCGGTCTCGCCGGAGCGGTGGCTCACGATGCAGGCGTAACCGGCCTCCTTGGCGGTCTCGATGGCCTCGAGCGACTCGGTGAGCGTGCCGATCTGGTTGACCTTGACCAGGATCGCGTTGGCGGCACCCAACTCGATGCCCTTCTTGAGGCGCTCGGTGTTGGTGACGAACAGGTCGTCGCCCACCAGCTGCACCTTGTTGCCAATTCGACGGGTAAGCTCGACCCAGCCGTCCCAGTCCTCCTCGGCCATGCCGTCCTCGATGGAGATGATCGGATAGGTGTCGACAAGCTTCTCCCAGTAATCGACCATCTGGGCACTCGTGTACTCCACGCCCTCGCCCTTGAGCTCGTACATGCCGGTCTCGGCGTTGTAGAACTCGGTCGAGGCCGGGTCCATGGCGTACATAAAGTCGACGCCGGGCTTAAAGCCAGCCTTCTCGACGGCCTTGGTAATGTACTCGAACGGCTCGGCATTGGTCTTGAGGTTGGGCGCAAAGCCGCCCTCGTCGCCCACGCCGCCGCCCAGGCCGGCCTCGTGCAGCACGCCCTTGAGGGTGTGGTAGACCTCGGCGCACCAACGCAGGCCCTCGGCAAAGCTCGGGGCGCCCACCGGCATGATCATGAACTCCTGGAAGTCGACGTTATTGTCGGCATGCACGCCGCCGTTGAGGATGTTCATCATGGGCGTGGGCAGCAGATGGGCGTTGACGCCGCCCAGGTACTGGTACAGCGACAGGCCCGCCGACTCGGCAGCGGCGCGGGCGACGGCCAGCGACACGCCCAGGATGGCGTTGGCACCGAGCTTGGTCTTGTTGGGGGTACCGTCCGCGGCAATCAGCGCGGCGTCGACGGCGCGCTGATCGAAGGCGTCGAGGCCCACGACGGCGTTGGCGCACTCGTTATTGACGTGCTCGACGGCCTGAGAGACGCCCTTGCCCAGGTAGCGGCTCTTGTCGCCATCGCGCAGCTCGCAGGCCTCAAAGGCGCCGGTCGAAGCACCCGAAGGCACCATTGCGCGGCCAAAGCTGCCGTCCTCGAGCACGACCTCGACCTCGACGGTGGAATTGCCGCGGCTGTCGAGCACCTCGCGACCGTAGACGTCCAAAATATCGCTCATGTTGTCTCCCTCTCACTTGGAAACGGGTTGAATGCTTGGCGACCGGCTGACCGTGCACCGTCGGTGCGTCTCCGTAAGTTAGCCATGTCGCACTTTTTGCATTATGCCCTAAGTTAGCCGAGGGATACACTTGATTTTCGAAAAATTTAGCGGGAACGATGAGGCGTGTCAGCCCGTCGTTCCCGCAGTCTTACTCCTCCGCCTTTGCGGCATCCCGCAGGCCGTTGAGGCCGTGGGTCGAAAGCTCGGCAAGATCCACGTGAGCACCGGCCGCCATCTGCTCCATCGCAGCCCAGCGACGGCGGAACTTGGCCGTGCTCGCGCGCAGGGCGCTCTCGGCGTCAATCCCCTCTTTGCGTGCAACGTTGACTAGGGCAAAGAGCAGGTCGCCAAATTCCATCTCGCGCTCGGGCGAGCCGGGCGCCTCGGCCTCAAACTCGGCACGCTCCTCGGCGACCTCGTCCCACACGTCCTGGACCGTCTCCCACTCAAAGCCCACGGCCGCTGCCTTGCGCGACACCTTCTGCGCTTGCATCAGCGCCGGCAGATGCGTGGGCACGCCGTCGAGCAGACCTTCGGGCGCAGCCTCGCCCGCCGCCACAGCCTTGTCCTTGGCAGCCTTCTCGGCAAGCTTGACCTCGTCCCAAATCTTGAGCACTTCGTCGGGGTTGTCGGCATCCGCATCGCCAAACACGTGCGGGTGGCGGCGAATGAGCTTGGCGTCGATATCGCGCGCCACGTCGGCCAGCGTAAACTCGCCGGCGTCCGCCGCAATCTGCGCATGCAGCACCACCTGCATGAGCACGTCGCCCAGCTCCTCGCGAAGGTGTGCCGCGTCGTCGGCCTCGATGCAGTCGAGCGCCTCATAGGCCTCCTCGATCATGTTCTTGCCAATGCTGCGGTGTGTCTGCTCGCGGTCCCACGGACAGCCGTCGGGCTGGCGTAGGCGCCAGATGGTCTGCACCAGATGCTGCAGCTCGGCCGACGCGTCGACCAGCGTGGACAGGTCGCGCGAGCCCTCGTCATTTTGCTGAGCCATGTGCTGCGCCATGGTTAGTCCTCCTCCAGGATCACGTGGCGGAACGCGCCGTTCTCGTAGATGCCGTAGCTGTGCGTGCCGTCCTTGGGAATGCTCACGCTGCCGGGGTTGAAGAGCCACAGGCCCGGGTGCGCGGCGCTTTCCTCGTTAACCTTGATGTGCGTGTGGCCGTAGACGAGCGCGGAACCCTCGGGCAGCGCGGGCGCGTGGTCGATGCTGTTGTGCATACCGGCGCCAAAAACGTGGCCGTGCGTCAGGAACAGTTCACGGCCGGTCTCGTCAAACAACGTGGCGTAGTCCGCCATGACGGGGAAGTCGAGGACCATCTGGTCGACCTCGGCGTCGCAGTTGCCGCGCACCGCGATGATGCGGTCGGCCAGAGCGTTGAGCAGCGGAATCACGCGCTTGGGGGCATAGTCGCGCGGCAGGTCGTTACGCGGGCCGTGGTAGAGCAGGTCGCCCAGCAGCACAATGCGGTCGGGCTGTTCGGATTCGATGGCAGTGCACAGGCGCTCGGCCCAGTATGCCGAGCCATGGATGTCGGAAGCGATGAGGTATTTCATGGGGAGTCCTTTCGAAGCGGAGTTGATGGGGGCTGAATACGGGGTCCGGTGGATGTGAAGCCCATCTACCGTGTTACTCGAATCGCAGCGCCGCGCTCTGAGCCGCCTGCATCACGCGTTGGAGCGGCACGTCATGTTCGCGGGCAAGACGGGCGCAATCCTCGTACTCGGGAGCCGCGCGCTCGCTGCCGTCGGGCAGGGTCGCCACCTTAACGGATACCTCGCCCCAAGGCGTTGTCACCTGCTCGAATCGGCGCGGCAGGCAAACGCGTTCCATCACCTGGCGACGAACGGCGTTGGTCGTGGTCTCCAAAAAGATAATCGTCTGTAGGCGCTCGATATCCTCGTGCGAGCAGACCACCTGCAACTGCCATCCGGGGCGGCCCTTTTTGCAGTAGAGGGGCAGCCAGTGCACCTCGCGGGCGCCGGCCTCGCGCAGGCGGTCGGCGGCGTAGGCGAGCACCTCGGGCGACGCGTCATCGATGTCGCACTCCAGCTTGACGATAGTTTCAGGCGCATCGGTCTCGCGAGACAGCGGAGATGTACTTCCACGTTGCATACGGTCCGGATCCTTTCCGCACGGGCTCGTTTTATTCACCCAAACGCTAGCACATCGGACGTGGCACAGGCGTGACTTTCGCCCGCCGTCGTCCTCGCCCCCATCCAAACGTGTACATCAGCCGCCAAACATGTCATTTTTTGTCGGTTTTGGAGGCTGACGTACACGTTTTGAGGCAGGGTCGATGTCGTGCGGCAGCCCTTGCGCGCCGCTTGCCCTTTCCAGTCGATTTCGACCCTCGGCGTGCCCAACGCGTCAGGGGTCGCGCCATTACAATGGAGCGGATTCGCCGAATGCAAAGGAGTCGCCATGTCTGCTTGCCCGCTGGTCGATTGCCATACTCATACCTCGTTTTCGGATGGCCATGCCTCGTTTGAGGACAATGTCCGCGCTGCTGCCGCCGCCGGCTGCCGCGTTATGGTCTCGACTGACCACCTCACCCTGCCCGCCAGCATGGACGCCAACTGCGAGGTGCAGGTTGTCGAGGGCGACCTGACAGCGCATCGCCTGGCATTTGAGGACGCCCGCAGGCTTGCCGCGCAAATCGCGCCGGAGCTCGAGCTTATCTACGGTTTTGAATGCGATTGGTACGAAGGCTGCGAGCCCTTGGTAGAGCGCTGGTCCCAAGGCGCCGTGGTGCGCTTGGGCAGCGTGCACTGGATTGGCGACCCGGGAGATATTGCGGCAGGCGCTGCGGGCACGGCGGGAAC
>DBEWTI010000010.1:0-23235 GCA_048205975.1 Collinsella sp. | reverse complement strand
TGATGGATACGGAGAGCTGACTTCTGGTGCTACGAGACGTGTCCGCTATGGCCGTATGGCCGTGAGAGCCGATCGGCCGCCCTGTCTATGACCTCGCTGAGCATGGCCAGACCGTTCTTCAGCTCGCTCTGCTTGGAGAAGTAGTCCCTGTGCGCCATGAATCGTCTGCGCAGGGCTCGGAGCTGCCCGGCGCAGACGATTCATGGCCGTTCCCTTGTTGTCGCGATGCCGGAATCTCCCATATCGGCTCCACAAGATAAGAAAAATGCGGCTGAAGGTACAGGTACCCGCAGCCGCTAAAAGCCCTAGGGCTTTTCACAATGATTGAAGTATGCCCGATTGAGGCGGACGGGGGAAGCGCTTGGAAAGCGCGGACCATCCATCAGAGGAGTTCGGATGAAGTTGATATTCATGGCGGCCGACGGGAATCCAAGGTGCGCCATGCTTCTTATGTGCAGTAAAGCTAATGCTGCTAAAATACAAAGCGCTCATGTAGTTTAAACGCACGACGATAAGGAGCACCAGTGGGTAACCACTTCCGTACCTCCGGTGCGGGCGATGATGCCCCCAAGACGCAGACAGGCGTCCAGGGCAGTCGTTTCGCCACTCCGGATTCAGAGGGCCAGCCTGTTGCTCAGGCCCCCGCTCAGCCGGCAGATCAGGCACAGCCGGCATCCGATCCCTTTGCCTACAATCCCACCAGCGATGTTGCGCTTTCCGGCACGGCGGGTTTTGAGCCCGTTCAGGCTGTGACCGCTCACGTGGAGCAGCCTCAGGCTGGCGCCGCCGCGCCGCAGCCTAGCATGGCCGGCATTCCCGACCCCATGGCTCCTGCGACACCGGCTTCTCAGCCTGCGCAGTCTGGCCTCTTTGCCGCTATTCCCGATCCCACGCAGCCTGCTGCCCCGGTGGTCGAGAGCGATCAGGCAGCCGAGGTCGCAAGCCTCGATAACGCGCTCAACAACCCCGATTTTACATCGGTGTTTGCGCCCATCGATCCGCAGGCCAGCCGCAAGAAGATGGCCAAGCAGGCCGGTGTCGAGCCCGTCATCCTTATGGAGCATGTCACCAAGATCTATCCGGCACAGCCCAACAAGCCTGCACTCGACGACATCAACATCGAGATCTATCCGGGCGAGTTCGTCTTCCTGGTCGGTCACTCCGGCTCGGGTAAGACCACGCTGCTGTCGACGCTCAACCGCGACGTCAAGCCGACGAGCGGTCGCATCCTGGTTGCCGGTCAGGACCTCATGAAGATCAAGAACCGCAAGGTTCCGTTCCTGCGTCGCCAGATTGGCGCCGTGTTCCAGGACTTTAAGCTCCTGCCGCAAAAAACCGCCTACGAAAACGTGGCGTTTGCTCTGCAGTGCATCGGCAAGCCCAAGGGCGTCATTCGCAGCCAGGTGCCCGAGGTGCTGCGTCTGGTCGGTCTGGCCGATCAGATGGACTCGCTGCCCGACCAGCTTTCCGGTGGCGAGCAGCAGCGCGTTGCCGTCGCCCGCGCTATGGTCAACCGTCCGCCGCTGCTGATCTGCGACGAGCCCACGGGTAACCTCGACCCGGCGATCTCGCTGGGCATCATGAAGCTGCTCGAGCGCATTAACCGCACCGGCACCACCGTGATCGTCGCCACGCACGACCGCGAGATGGTCGATAGCATGCACCGTCGCGTGATCGCCCTCGAGGGCGGCCACGTTATCCGCGACCAGGAGAGGGGAGGTTACGGCAACTATGGCACCAACTAACGTGGGCTACTCCTTCAAAGAGGCAATCAGCCACTTCTTCCGTAACTGGACTACCTCGCTCGGCGCCGTCATCACGATCTTCCTTTCGCTGTTTATCATCGGCCTGTTCATCATGGGCTCCGCGATGCTGAACTCCGTGATCGGCACCGTCGAGGATCAGGTTGTCATCAACGCGTTCATTAGTGATGACGCCGATCAGGCCGATGTTCAGGCTTTTGAGGCCGAGCTTAAGACGTGGAATAACGTCAAGTCCGTGACCTATAAGGACAAGGACGACGCGCTGGCCGAGTATACGAGCAAGATGTCGGGCAACGCCGACGCCACCATGAGCGCGCTCGATGGCCAGAACCCGCTGCCGGCTTCGTTTGCAATTGAGATGGACGATCCGTCCAAGGTCGAAAGCACGGCCCAGAAGCTCAAGAAGAACGCCGACTTCCAGAAGATCGCGGATGACGGCGACGTCAACGCGAGCGTGCTGTACGGCCAGGAGGTAGTGAGCCGCCTGTTCCAGGTGACCAACTACATCCGCATCGCCGCCGTGGTGCTCGTTGGCCTTCTGACCTTTATCGCATTCATCTTCATCAACAACACGATTCGCCTGTCCATCACGGCGCGTCGTCGTGAGATTGCGATTATGCGTCTTGTCGGCGCCAGCAACGGCTTCATTCGCGGCCCGTTTATCACCGAGGGCGTACTGCAGGCTATTTTGGGCTCGCTGCTTTCCATCGGCGTTCTGGAGCTGCTGCGCAATCTGATGATTCCGCGTCTGCAGGAGAGCATCGGCTGGATGTCGTTTGCCCTGCCGATGCAGTACTACCTGGTGACCTATGCTGCGCTGATTCTGGTCGGTGTGATTATCGGTCTCTTTGGTTCTGCCATAGCCATGCGCCGCTACCTGCGCGTGTAGGCATGCCTGGAATTCATCCCTTCCAACGGGTCGTCTCTTATGGGGCGGCCCGTTTTTTGATCCCTAGGGGACGGCAGGAAAGCGAATCATTTGGGTAGACTCTTTGGAGTTCGTCATCGATAGCAAGGAGGCGCCATGGGGCGCAATAACAAGCATAAGCGCGGTGCCCGCAATAAGCGTGGGCCGGTGCGCAGCGAACGCCGTCCGAGCCTGACCGGGCGCGTGCAGCTCCATGAGCATGGCGCCTATGTCATAACCGAGAGCGGCGACTACAAGGTTATGGGCCGCGGTAAGCGTGAGATCATGGATGGCGATACCGTTGCCGTGAGCATTAAGAACAGCCCGCACGGTGAGCGGCGCGCCGTGATCGAAGGCGTGGTTGAGCGCGCAGCCATAAGCGTGGTGGGTACGTACCAGACCGCTGGACCGCTCGGTGTGATCGAGCCGCTCGATTCGCGCCTGAAGGCCGACTTCTTCATTCTGCCCGAGGATACCTCGGCGGATCGTCTGGGCGTCCACCCGGGTGATGCCGTTGTCGCGCGCATTTTGACCTACCCGACGCGCCTGGAATCGGGCACCGTGACGATCGAACGCCGCATTGGCGGAGATGACGCGCCCGATTTGGGCGTTCAATATGTGATGGCGCGTTACGGCTATACCGATAGCTATCCCGAGGCCGCGCTGGACGAGGCCGAGGGGCTTTCGCTCGATGTGTCCGCGGCGCTTAAGGACCCGCTCCGCCGCGATCTGCGCGACCGTTTTGTCATCACGATCGACCCGGTCGACGCGCGCGACTTTGACGATGCCATTTCGCTTGAGCGCACGCCCGAGGGTGGCTACAGGCTGGGTGTGCATATCGCTGACGTTTCTCACTATGTGGCTTGGGACGGACATATCGATCTTGAGGCTCGCCATCGCACGACATCGGTGTATCTGGCCGATCGCGTGCTTCCCATGCTGCCCGAACGCCTGTCCTGTGACCTGTGCTCGCTTCGCCCTGACGAGGACCGTCTTGCGTTTACCGTTGACATTGAGCTCGATGCGCAGGGTCGCGTGCGGCATTACGATCCGTACCCCAGCGTGATTCGCTCGCGTGTGCGTATGGACTATGACGGCGCCGAGGCGCTGCTGGTGCGTGCCGGCGCGGTTGAGTATTCGGTGCTGGAAGGCGCCGCTGAGGATGTTGCGGCTGCTGAGGTCTCGCGCGAGGAAGCGCTTGAGCGCGGTCTTGCGTGCGAGGAGGCCGCCCGCGGCTACAACGTCGACCTCGGCGATTTTCTTGTCGCCGCCAACGAACTCGCCAAACTTCGCCGTCGTATTCGTCGCGCCCGCGGCTCAGTCGATTTTGACACGGCCGAGATTCGCGCTCTATTGGATGAGGACGGAGTACCCGTGCAGATTGTGGCGCGCGAGCGTTCGTGTGCCACGTCGCTTATCGAGGAAGCCATGCTGCTCGCCAACGAGTGCGTTGCAGAGTGGCTGGCAGACCGTGATATCGAGGCCTGCTATCGCGTGCATGAGGATCCGAGCCCCGATAGCCTGCACGGTGCCGCCGTTGCGCTGGCGCAGCTGGGCATCATCGACGATCGTCGTGCTGCCGGTATTGCCCTGGGGAGTCCCGATGAGCTGCAGGCTGCAGTTGATGCTGCCGCCGGTACGGCAAACGCACCGCTCGTCAACACGCTGCTTCTGCGCAGCATGCAGCGCGCGCTGTACAAGCCGCGCAACGAGGGCCACTTTGCGCTTGCCGCGCCGTGCTACTGCCACTTTACGAGTCCCATCCGTCGCTACCCCGATCTGGTGGTGCACCGCGTGCTCAAACTGCAGTTGGCCTATGAGCAGCTTGGCGGCAAGGACGCCTTGGTCCGTACGCCGCGACTGATCGGCAAGGGGCGCGAGTCGCTGCCACGCATTCTGCCGCAGATTTGCCGTGCGTGCAGCGATGCGGAGCGTGCGGCCGATGCTGCCAGCCATGCGACGCAAAAGATCAAGATTGCCCAGTACTATGAGGATCGCCTGGGCGAGCGCTATGCCGGAACGGTCTCATGGGTCAGCAGTATGGGCCTGTTCGTACGCTTGGACCTGACACAGGTCGAAGGCTTGGTTTCGATCAAGAGCCTGGGCAACGAGTGGTTCGAGTTCGACGAGGATGCGCTTACGCTGACGGGCGCCGACACGGGGACTCGCTATGAACTGGGCCAGCGCGTGATTATCGAGGTCTCGCGCGTCAATACCACGCGTGGGCACTTGGACTTTAAGCTTATCCATTAGCCAAATTCCGACTCATGGTGTGGGGGCGGAGGGCGGCCTTTCAGGACCGCCCTTCGCATTTGAATCGTGGCTATCTTGCCGTCTGCTCGGCCACCCGCTTACCTGCTATTGGAGAGGTAAATCCTACCAAAATAAACCTGTCCCTTTTTGGCAGGTTTACAAGAAAGCGGGGATGAGATGGCGACGGTGTACGGTTATGCGCGTGTGAGTTCGCGCGATCAGAATCTTAATCGGCAGCTGGATGCGCTGGGCGCCTATGGCGTGGGCTCGGCGAATATTTATGCCGACCATGCGAGCGGCAAGGACTTCGATCGCCCGCGGTATCGCGATCTGCTGCATGTCCTGGGAGACGGGGACGTGCTGGCGGTGCTTTCTATCGACCGACTTGGCCGTAATTACTCCGAGATTCTTGAGGAATGGCGACGCATTACCAAGGATCTCGGGGTTGCCATTGTGGTGTTGGACATGCCATTGCTTGACACGCGCGCCAGGGCCAGCGGCGCGCCGGATGTGACCAACACCCTGATTGCCGATATTGTGCTGCAACTGCTGAGCTACGTGGCGCAGGTGGAGCGCGAGAATATCCATCGGCGCCAGGCGGAGGGGATTGCGGCGGCGCGGGCGCGAGGGGTTCGTTTCGGTCGACCTCGCAAGCCGTGCCCTCCTCAGTTTGAGCTGGTACGCGATAGCTATGAGGCAGGCGATATTACCCGCAGCCAGGCAGCAAAGTGCCTGGGCGTGTGCGTGGGGACGTTCGATCGCTGGATGCGCGAGGCGGGGTAGGGGTTTGCGTCGCTTTGTCGCTTCCTGTTGCGATTCAAATTTTGATACGGTGACGATGTCATTTGGGGCTACACTCGCTGATATTCAAAAAAGGAGGTAGACCCTTGGCGCGCGTAAAACAAATAATCGGATGGACCGCGATCGTTCTGTTCGCTGCAACGCTGGCGGGCATCTGGGTGCTGACGGAGCAAAATGCGGTGGAGACGTCGTTGCTGAGCGAGTCCACCGCGCGTGTGGTGGAGGGTCAGGCTACGGGCGTACAGGCTGCCGATGTCACGGGCGAAGCTCAGACGGAGAACGGAATGACCGGGGGCACCGATTCGGCTGCCTCGAATGTACGGTCTGGCCGACTTGCTTCCATTCGCATGTGGGTGGGCACGAACGTCCGTCGCGTTGCCCATACCGTAGAGTTTTTCTTCGTCGGATTGTTCGCCTCGGTGGTCGTGGTTTGCTTTTCCAGGCGTCCGTGGAGCGTATGCTCCCGTTGCCTACCCGTATTGCTATTTTGCGCCGCCTGCTCCATTGGCGATCAGGTGCATAAGATCTTTGTTCCCGGCAGGCATTTCGACGTTATCGATTTAGGATTCGATGCTGCGGGCTATGTCACCGCGATGCTGTTGGTATTGCTGGCAGCGGCGTTGGTGCGCCATGCGACTCGGCCGATCGGCGCCCATGCGAGGCGCTAGCCGGTAACAAACCCGTTTCTGATAATGCGACCTTGTTGAATTATTTTGTGTCGCGCGTATTTCCGAGCGGTCGGATTTGAGGGGCGAGCGGTAGAACGCTCGCCCTTTGTGCGCCACGATGCGGCACAATGTACCGTAAAAGCTGTTTATATCCGGTACGAATCGTTCGTTGGTCTTTAATTCTTCTCAACGGAGGTGTTTGAGATGGCAAACGGATTGCTTTTGCGGCTTCGCGAGCGTGAGCTCAGCGCGAGCCCGGCGGAACGCAACGTCATCGCATATGTAAGCGCTCATCCGTACGAGGTGGTCGGGCTGTCCGTCCGCGGTCTTGCCGATGCCACGTTCTCCTCGCCCTCGAGCATTTTGCGCTTTTGCAAGCGCTTGGGTTTTGCGGGCTACAAGGAGTTCCAGCGCGAACTGATTGCCGAGCTGGCGCTCTTGGGTGACAAGAAAGACGTTGCTCTCGAGGACATCTCCATGGATGACAGCGTCGAACGTATCGTGGGGAAGGTGATGAAAAGCAACGTGCGCACGATCGAAGCGACGGCGCGAACGCTCGATTACACCGTCTTGGAACGATGTGCGGCCTATCTTAAGCGGGCACGCGCGGTCAATCTGTTCGGTATTGGTGCCTCTCGTTTGGTCGCGCACGACCTGGCGCAAAAGCTCATGCGTGTCGACAAAGAGTGCCATCTGTACGACGACTGGCATGATCAGCTCTTGTGTGCCAAGAACATGCATGAGGGCGATATGGCAATCGCCTTTAGCTACTCGGGCTTGACGCAAGAGGTGCTGGACTGCACCGCCGAGGCCCAACGTCACAACTGTCCCGTTGTGGCCGTGACCAAAGTAGATGGATCATCCAAGCTTGCCACCATGGCCGATGCCGTGCTCGGCGTCGCTGCGAGCGAGCCCTTGGTCCGCAGCGGTGCCATGGCTTCGCGTATGGCTCAGCTTATGGTTGTCGATGCCCTGTACGCTGCTTACGTTGCTAGCGACTACGAACGAGCGACGCATGTCATTAAGCAAAACTACATCGAGAAACAGGAAAGATGAGGTGAATGAAATGCTCGATTTAACAAAATTCACGACCGAACAGCGTAATCAAAGGTCAATGGACCTCGATACGATGACATCGCTGCAGATCGTCACGACGATGAACGATGAGGATCTTCGTGCCGTCCAGTCGGTCACAAAAGTGCTGCCCCAGGTTGCCACAGCAATCGACTGGGCTGCTGAGGCACTCGAGCGCGGCGGGCGCGTCTTTTACATGGGCGCAGGCACCAGCGGTCGTCTGGGCGTACTCGACGCTTCGGAGTGTCCGCCCACGTTTGGCGTGTCACCCGATCTGATTGTCGGGCTCATTGCCGGAGGCGAGACGGCGTTTATCAAGGCTGTTGAAGGTGCCGAAGACAGTGAGGAGCTTGGCGCGAGCGACCTGCGGGGGCGTGGACTCTCGGACAAGGATCTTGTCGTTGGCCTGGCGGCAAGCGGTCGTACTCCCTATGTGGTGGGCGGCCTTGTGTACGCCAAGGCAACTGGGTGCAAGACGATCGCAATTGCCTGCAACCAAGGGTCGAAGATCGGGGAGAGCGCAGATCTTGCCATTGAGCCCGTGCCCGGTCCCGAGGTACTGACCGGCTCAACGAGGCTCAAGGCGGGAACGGTTCAAAAGCTCATTCTCAACATGATTTCGACCGGTGCCATGGTCAAGATCGGCAAGGTATACCAAAACCTGATGGTCGATGTGCAGCAGACGAACGAGAAGTTGGTGGTGCGCGGCCAGAACATCGTGATGGAGGCGACCGGCTGCACGCGCGAGCGCGCTATTCAGGCGCTTGCAGATGCCGGCGGCCACGTAAAAACCGCTATTGTCTCGGTACTGCTGGACTGCGATGCCGAGCAGGCTGCGGTAGCTCTTGAGCGAGCGCGAGGCCATGTCCGTGCTGCGGTGAGTGGCCATGAGAAGAGCGATGCCGATGCCCAATAGGTGTGCGGCGTGAGCTGATATGACATCCAGACGAGATACCCAATACAAGGAGGAGTTATGACGAACAAAGAGCTGGCTCAAAAGCTGCTGGACCTTTTGGGCGGTAAAGACAACGTGCTCGCAAACGCGGCGTGCATGACGCGCCTGCGCGTGACCGTCAAAGACGCGGGCAACGTCGACACGGAGGGCATTAAGGCGCTCGACGGCGTGATGGGCCTGGTCGAGGACGACACGATGCAGATCGTGCTGGGGCCGGGCAAGGTGAATAAGGTGCTCGAGGAGTTCTCCAAGCTCACCGGCCTTGCGAAAGGCGTTGCTGACGAGAGCGTGGTCGACGCTGCGGCCACAAACAAGGCCGCGCAGAAGGCCAAGTACGAGTCCAAGCCGGTTCAGGCCTTCCTCAAGAAGATTTCCAATGTCTTCGTCGCCCTGCTTCCCGGCATCATTGCGGCTGGCCTCATTAACGGTATCTGCAACGTCATTAACGTCTCGACGGCAGGCGCGCTTGCAGGCGAGTGGTGGTACCAGGGCATTCGTTCCATGGGCTGGGCCCTGTTTGCCTATCTGCCCATCTTGGTGGGCTATAACGCGGCACGTGAGTTTGGTGGCTCCGCTGCGCTGGGCGGCATCGCCGGCATGATGTGTATCGCCAACAGTGCCATGCCCCTGCTTGCGCCTGGCGCGGCCGATCCTGCCACTGCCATTCTGCTGCCGCTCACCAATGCGCAGTACAACCCCGCAGCGGGCGGCATGATCGCGGCTCTTATCGCTGGCGCATTTTTTGCCTGGATGGAGCGTCAGATTCGCAAGGTTATGCCCAACGCGCTCGACACGTTCTTGTCCCCGCTGCTGGTGCTCATCATCGGCGCCTTTGCTCTGATGCTCGTCATCCAGCCGGTTGGCGCATGGCTGACGACTGCCATCTTTAGCGTTTTGACCTTTATCTTCGAGAAGCTGGGCGTCCTGGGCGGCTATATCCTGTCGGCAGGCTTCTTGCCGCTGGTTTCCGTCGGCCTGCATCAGGCGCTCACGCCGATCCACGCTATGCTCAACGATCCCGACGGCGCTACCAAGGGCATCAATTACCTGCTCCCCATCCTTATGATGGCTGGCGGCGGTCAGGTCGGTGCCGGTCTGGCGCTGTACTTTAAGACCAAGAACGCCAAGCTCAAGAAGTACGTCGCAGAGTCCATTCCCGTTGGAATCCTCGGTGTGGGCGAGCCTCTGATGTATGCCGTTACGCTGCCGCTCGTTCGTCCGTTTGTGACGGCCTGCCTGGGTGCCGGATTTGGTGGCGCGCTCGCGGCGCTGCTTCACATCGGCACGGTTTCTCAGGGCGTTTCCGGTCTGTTTGGCCTGCTGATCGTCGTTCCTGGCCAGCAGCTCGGCTACGTTGCCGCTATGCTGCTTGCCTATGCCGCCGGCTTTGTCCTGACGTGGTTCTTTGGCGTCGACGAGCAGAAGATCAACGAGTTCTTTGGCGAATAGTTTGATATCGCGAGCCGTGTTGCTCAGGGCTCGCGGCGCGCGGCAGATTTCTTGATGCTATGGTTGTGCCGGCGGGGCTAACTGCTCCGCCGGCCTTTTTTAAAGGAGTGTTGAAGCGTGAAAACGGGTATTTCGATTTATCTTTCCAGCCCTCTGCAGGATATTGAGCGGACGATTGAGCGTGGTGCCGCGGCGGGTGCGCGCTATGCGTTTACCTCACTGCATATTCCCGAGGATGGGGGAGCGGCGTATGCCGATAAGGTCCGTCATGTGCTGTCGCTGCTTTCCGCCCGCGGCATTGCGCTCATCGCCGATGTGGGGCCGCGCACGTGCGATTTGCTCGGGCTTGAGCGCATCGAGGACCTGCGCGATCTGGGGTTGGAATACCTTCGTTTGGACTATGGCTTTAGCGCCCAGCGGGTCGCGGAGCTGTCCGGTGTATTTCGCATTGTGGTCAATGCATCGACGGTGAGTTCTGATGAAATCGCATCGTGGCGTGAGGCCGGTGCCGATGTGACTCGTTTTGCTGCCTGCCACAATTTTTACCCCAAGCCTTATACCGGTTTAGCTCTGGAGGACATTGCTCGGGTGAATCTTCGTCTTGCGGCGCTTGGATTCGAAATCATGGCTTTTGTGCCGGGTGATGCTAACGTTCGCGGGCCGGTATTCGAGGGACTGCCGACGGTCGAGGCGCAGCGCGGTCGCGCGTCAAAGGTTGCCCTCAACATGCTTGAGCTTGCACATGGCGCCGATTGCGACATTGTGTTGGTCGGCGACCCCGATCTTTCCGATGCGGGCTGGGCGCAGTTTGCTCAAGTTTCCGCCGGATACGTGGACTTGCAATGCGAGCTTGAGCCCGGTTATGCCTATGTACGTGGGCAGATTCATCACGACCGGCCCGATTCGAGCACCCTCATCTTTAGGTCTCAGGAGTCGCGTACGACGCTTAAGCCGGATTCCGTGCCGACGGATGCCGGTGCCGGCCTGTTTCGAAAGGCGGGGTCGATCGCTGTGAGCAATAGCGGCTATGGGCGCTACGAAGGCGAGCTTGAGATTGCGCGGGTCGATCTTCCCGGTGACGAGCGCATGAACGTTGCGGGTCATATCACGCCCGAGGCAATGGAGCTGCTGCCATTCATCAAATGCGGATTCGGGGCACGGTTCGTTTAGCGTGCGACCCGTGGGCTACAATTGGCCCATCATGCGAAGGCGCCTCGTGTGGCGTGTGCCTGCGTTGGCCGATCTATATTCGGAGGATTCCCATGACCGTGCTGTTTGTTGAATATCCCAAGTGCTCGACCTGTAAGAAGGCCAAGGCATGGCTGGACGAACACGGGGTAGAGTATATCGACCGCGATATCGTTTTGGACAATCCCACGGCTGATGAGCTTGCGACCTGGATTGCTCGTTCGGGGCTGCCGGTGCGGCGTTTCTTTAATTCGTCGGGTATGAAATATCGAGAGCTGGGCCTGAAGGCGCGTCTGGATGCGGGCATGACGGATCGGGAGTGCTACGAGCTGCTGGCGACCGACGGCATGCTGGTTAAGCGCCCACTGCTGGTGGGCGACGACTTTGCGATTCCCGGCTTTAAGGAATCGGCTTGGGCCGAGGCATTGCTGTAGCGGCTGCGGAAAGCGCGACCCGTTTTGAGCGCTCAGGGTGGGACGTGTTTTCCATCGGCGGGCTCGCTCGGCTCAATCCTCGAGCTGTGCCCATTCGTGCGGATCGTAGACCTTTACGTGCTTGTTGGGCTTGCCGCTCCAGTACTCCTCGTCCATAAAGGGCAGATATGCCTGAACGCCGGGGCAGATAAAGGGAATCCGCTGCTGTTGCAGTCGCTCGCGCTGGCGCTGCTCCAGGTGCGCCTCGGATATGACGGTCGGCATACCGGACAGCTCGACGAGGCTTGCCTGGATTCGCTTAAGGTCGGGGAGTCCCGCGTGCCATGACATCCGCATGATCAAAAAGGATGCACGGCGGTATTTTGCCTGCATCACCGTGATGGCGGGGCGCAGAGTGGGATGGATTTTGTCCCGTTCGGGCCAAAGGTCAGCAGTGATCTCGAGGCCCAGGGTCTCCCATAGGTAATCAAGCTCTTCGTCCATGGCGCCTCGATATCTACGTGATCATTGATACTTCGATTGTGTTGCCTGGTGCTATCGTTTTCGCGGTAGAATCTGCCAACGGTTGACGGCTACCGCTCGCGGCGTTTTGCCCTTCGTGTGCAGCGGTCGACTTCACAGGTCCTTCACGTGTTGGCCGTATTTGATTGAATTTCAAAAAAGTCAAAATTGGGGCTTGCGTCACGGCCGGACTTCCCGTATATTTCTTTCTTGCGCAAAGGCACAGCCGAGCGCAGCGATGCAGTCATTGGGATGTCGTCTAATGGCAGGACAGCGGATTCTGGTTCCGTCAATGGGGGTTCGACTCCCTCCATCCCAGCCATTGCATTTGCTACATATGGCCCGTTCGTCTAGCGGTTTAGGACGCCGCCCTCTCAAGGCGGAGATCACCAGTTCGAATCTGGTACGGGCTACCAAAATTGAACGCCCGGGCCTCGTAAGAGACCCGGGTTTTGTGTATTGACCGATATTTAAGGCGCGCGTTGAGTCTGCCGCCCGGACCGAGGAGTTGTCATGGACCTGCCTATCAGCTTGGAAGACATCACGTATGCCGAGAACTATCTGGCGCAGGGCGACCTGGCTACGGCGACGCCGCTGCTTGAGCGTCTGGTGGAGCTCGCCG
Organism: Collinsella sp.; assembly: GCA_048205975.1. Classification (GTDB taxonomy): domain Bacteria; phylum Actinomycetota; class Coriobacteriia; order Coriobacteriales; family Coriobacteriaceae; genus Collinsella. The sequence goes on along the minus strand of DBEWTI010000010.1, from coordinate 10,620 downwards.
AGGAGTATATCGACGCTGAGTGCAAGACGGAGGAGAAGCGCCAGTACTTTAGCTTCGACAGCAAGTTTGAGCGCCTGGCCTATCGCCGCGTGGAGAAGGATCCGCGCGAGCTGGTGCAGGTCGAGGTTCCCTTTGACCGCCTGTACTCCGACATGGCGTTTGCCTACATTCGCCAGCAGGATTATGTGAGTGCTCGGAATGCCCTGATGCAGGCCGTGCGTTGGGATCCCATGAACTGCAACTATCGCTTGGACTTGGCCGAGCTGTTCCGCGCGCTCGAGGACAAGCAGGAGTGGGCATCGCTCTCGTTCTCGGTGCTGGAGCGCGCGAGCGACGGTAAGTGCGCCGCACGCGCCTACACCAACTTGGGTCAGTACTTCTTGGAGCCCGAGACCGAGAACATTTCGGCTGCCGTGGGCTGCGCGCGTCTGGCGCTGCGCCTGGCGCCCAATGATGCGCATACGACGCGCCTGCTCAACAAGATCCATACCACCTATCCGGATGCCGCGGACGAGAGTGACGACCATGTGATGGGTGAGCTCGCCCTGCAGGGCGTGCCGACCTCGCCTTCGGCCGAGATCGCCATCTGCCTGATCATGTGCGCGACCGATGCTGCAAGCGACGGCGACAAGCAGGAGGCTACGCGTCTGACGGTCCGTGCCCGCGACCTGGTGGGCGAGGAGGCATGCGCGGCGATTATCAAGCTGGTGCGCGAGAGCGATGCCGAGCTTAATGCCGAGCGCAGGGCAAAGCGCGAGACTGCGGGCTCAAACGCCAATGGCGCCAAGGAGGCCGGCGATGCCCAGTAAGCGCGAGCGCAAGCTCATTTCCAAGAATCGCTCGGCACATCACGAGTACTTTATCGATGAGACGTTTGAGTGCGGTATTGAGCTGAGCGGTACCGAGGTCAAGTCGATTCGCGAGCGCGCGTGCCAGATTACCGATACCTTTGCACTGATTCGTGGCGGGGAGTGCTGGCTCGTCGGCCTGCATATCCACCCTTATAGCCATGGTGGCGTGTGGAATCGCGATCCCGACCGTCGGCGCCGTCTGCTGCTGCACCGCAAGGAGATCGACTTTCTTGACGGCAAACTTCGCAACCGTGGTTATGCGCTGGTTCCGTTGGAGCTCTACTTTAATACCGACGGTCGCGTAAAACTGCTGCTGGGCCTGGGTCGCGGCAAGAAGCTCTACGACAAGCGCGAGGACATGGCCAAGCGTGATGTCCAACGCGAGATCGACCGCGCCCTCAAGGAACGCAACCGCTGACCGTCCTTCATAAGTTGCGGTGGAATACGGACTGTTTTGCCTGTTTGAGGGGCTATTCAGTCCCTATTTCACCGCAACTGCGGGTGTCTCATCTTTCTTACTGTTCTGACACATATGTTTCAAAGGCAGCGTCCGTTATGGGCGCTGCCTTTTTTGTGGGTACATACATCCATGAGGTTCCAACCCGAGTTAGGGGAGTGATCGTTATGGACAAAACTGCGTTCTTTACCATGCCGAGCGGCCTGTACGTGGTGAGCTCCGCGGCAGACGGGCTGCGCGCCGGCTGCGTCATCAACACAGCGGTGCAGGTGACGTCCATGCCGCCGCGTATTTCGGTTGCCGTGAACAAGGACAACGTCACCTCGGGCGTCATCGCATCGGCCAAAGCGTTCGCGCTGACCGTGATCGATCAGACCGCCGACATGCTCTACATCGGTAACTTTGGGTTCCGCACCAGCAGCGATTATGACAAGTTTGCCAAATACGAGACCCGCGAGACGGCTCTGGGCATGCCCTATGTGCCCGAGCACGCGACGGCCCTGTTTAGCTGCCGTTTGATTGACACTGTGGATGTGGGCACGCATCTACTGTTTATCGGCGAGGTCGAGGATGCCGAGCGCCTGAGCGACGAGACGCCGCTCACCTACGATTACTACCATAAGGTCCTGAAGGGCAAGACGCCTCCGAAGGCGTCCTCGTATCAAGGCTAGAAATGTTTTAAATATACTTGCATTATATTATTGAGAATATATACTAATAAGTAAGTACACCAGCAGTCACGTTCGAGAGGAGAACATCATGGCTGAGGAGAAGAAGACGTATAGGTTCGTGTGCACCGTTTGCGGTTACGAGGTTGAGGTCGATACGCCCGAGCTGCCCGAAGATTACGTGTGCCCGGTTTGCGGCGTCGGTCCCGATCAGTTTGAACTCGTCGAGGAGTAGCTCGCAGACACACGGCGAAAGCCGAACATAGCTCTGTCCAAGGGCCCCGGTCGAATTCTCGGCCGGGGCCCTTTTTCTCTGTCCTCAAGGGATCACGGCTGCTGCTAGCCGATCCTGTCTGTCGTAAGTCCGGCCGACCTTTTGTCTCGATCTGTAACATCTAGACATCAAAAGCGGGTCTTCCTGTTACAGATCGAGACATTTGCCTGGGTAGGTGCCCCGTCCCATTACATCCCAGTCAACAACACGATGTCGAGAATCGTCACGATGACGCCGATCCCTACAAGCAGCGCGTTGAGTGGACGCGAGTTGGCGAATTTGCCCATGACGCGGGGTGAACTGGTGAGCCGTATGAGCACAAAGACCGTAATCGGCAGTTGAAGCGACAGCAGTGCCTGACTCCAGACGAGACCTTCAAAAGGATTTGGGACGACTAGGCACGCCGTCACTGCGCCGACGAAACAGGCCGCCACCCCGATCGAGGAATGTCGGTCGTGTATGTCGTATTCCTCGTCGAACATGCCCGCGGTGATGGTGCCCGCCGCCATACCCGCCGTCACACTACTCGAGAGGCCCGCAAACAGCAGCGCCACGGCAAAGATGGTCGAGCTTGCCGGGCCCAGAATGGGGGAGAGCGTGGCCGCTGCGACGGCGAGGTCGTCTACGACCATGCCGTGCGCAAAGAAGGTCGTTGCGGCCAGGATGACCATTGCCGAGTTGATTGCCCAGCCCACGCCCATCGAAAAGAGCGTGTCGAAGAGCTCGTAGCGCAGACGTTCTTCGATAACTTGCTCGCCTTGGCTTTCGAAGTGCATGGATTGGATGACTTCGGAGTGCAGAAAAAGGTTGTGTGGCATAACGACCGCACCCAGGACACTCACGATAATCGCGGCAGAGCCAGTGGGCATACTGGGCGTGATCCAGCTTGCGGCGGCTTGCGGCCAGTCGACCTTGACTAGTGCAAGCTCGGCCAAAAACGAGAGTCCTACCACGCCTACGAAGGCGATGATCCAGCGTTCGGCATGCTTGTAGGAGTTCGTCATGAGCATCGCCATCGATACTGCCGCCACGATGACGCAGCCCGCGCGCACGGGCAGCCCAAAGAGCATTTGAAGGGCAATCGCGCCGCCCAGGACCTCGGCCATGGCGGTGGCGATGGTCGCGAGATAGGCGCTGGCGAGCACCGTGCGCCCGACGAAGCGGGGGAGGTAGCGTGTCGTGGCCTCGGCAAGGCAGGCGCCCGTGGCGATACCCAGGTGCGCCGCGTTGTGCTGCAGCACGATGAGCATAATCGTGGACAGCGTGACGATCCACAGCAGCGCGTAGCCAAACTGCGAGCCCGCGGCCATATTGGAGGCCCAGTTGCCCGGGTCGATAAAGCCGACGGTCACGAGCAGCCCGGGGCCGATATGCCGCGCAATGTCTAGGCCTCCGTGACCACCGGTGCGTCGGGAGCCAAAGTGTTGTTTGAGATGGTTGAGCATGGTGCGCTCCTGCGTGCCGTTTACTTGACGCCGCAAAGGATACCCGTTTTAGGCTAAAAAGTTAACCAAGACTAACAAAATTGTTGCATTTGAATGGGATGGTGAAAGGGGGCTGCCGAAATGTCTCGATCTGTAACAACTAGGGATGGAAATTGGGCCTAGGTGTTACAGATCGAGACAGGAAGAAATGGTTCTATGGAATGTCTCGATCTGTAACAGTTTGCCGCCAAAACCGGCCCCTTCGTGTTACAGATCGAGACAAGCCAAAACCGTCCCGCAGAAAATCTCAATCTGTAACATCTAGGCGCCAAAATCGGTTCCTCCTGTTACAGATTGAGATGTTTGAAGCGGTGAGCTTACAAGCCGAACTTGGGCGCCTTGTTGCCGCTCTTGAGGCCTGCTGTGTCGAGTCGCATCATGCAAAAGTCTGCGTGGCCCTCGTTTCCAGAATAATTCAAAGGGGTTGGATGCATATGTGCCGGCTGTCCCTGCAATAAAACGTGTACGTCAGCCTCCAAAGATGTCAAATTTCGACATGTTTGGGGGCTGACGTACACGTTTGATGGCAAGACGTTGATGGCCGGCGTGCGTTACGCGATTGTTTCGAAACGGGCGGGAAACACAACGATGCCCCGATGCCCCTACTATGCCTATTCAACTGACTGTCTAAATATCTAAGGGAGGATCGCGATGCAGGCAGATTCCGCTCAGCAGCAGGGCCTTTATCGCCCCGAATTCGACCATGATGCATGTGGCATCGGCGCGCTTGCCGATATCAACGGTGAGCGCCATCACCAGATTCTGGACGACGCACTGTCCATTCTGGTCAACTTGGAGCACCGCGGCGGTACGGGACTCGAGAAGAACACCGGCGACGGTGCCGGTATCCTGTTCCAGGTTCCGCATCACTTTTTCCGCAAAGAGGCTCAAAAGTGCGGTCAGATTCTGCCGGCAGAGGGCGACTATGGCGTGGCCATGCTGTTCTTCCCGCAGGACGACAAGGGCGTAGAGGATGCCCGCCGCGTGTTTGAGGAGGGCTGTGCCGAGGCCGGCGTGCCGCTGCTCTTTTGGCGCGAGGTGCCCGTCGACCCGCACGACCTGGGCGAGACGGCCCGCGCCTGCATGCCCACCATCTTGCAGGCCTTCCTGGGCCGTCCGGACGACACGCCCGCCGGCGATGCCTTCGAGCGTCGCCTGTACGTGTGCCGCCGCACCATCGAAAAGAAGGCCGATGCCGAGTTTGCCCTGCGCGACAAGATCTTCTACGTGTGCTCCATGAGCTCGCGCACCATCGTGTACAAGGGCATGCTCGTCGCCACGCAGATGCGCCGCTTCTTCATCGACCTCAACGACGCCGCCGTCAAGACGGCCGTTGCGCTCGTCCACTCGCGCTATTCCACCAACACCACGCCCAGCTGGGAGCGTGCGCACCCCAACCGCTTTATCATTCACAACGGCGAGATCAACACCCTCAAGGGCAACGTCAACTGGATTCGCGCCCGCGAACCCAACCTGTACAGCCCCGTGCTGCAGCACGATCTTGAGCGCGTGATGCCCATCATCAACCGCGAGGGCTCCGACTCCGCGATTTTGGACAACGTGCTTGAGTTTTTGGTCATGAACGGTCGTCCGCTCACGCGTGCCGCGTCCATGTTGCTGCCCGAGCCGTGGGACCACAACGACAGCCTGAGTGAGGAGCGCCGCGCCTACGACGCCTACCAGTCCATGCTCATGGAGCCGTGGGACGGTCCTGCCGCTATCGCCTTTACCGATGGCCGTACCCTGGGTGCCGCCCTCGACCGTAACGGCCTGCGCCCGGCTCGCTACTACGTGACGCGCGACGGCCGCTTTATGCTGGCGAGCGAGGTGGGCACCATCGAGGTGCGCCCCGAGAACATTCTGACGAGCGGTTGCCTGGGACCGGGTCAGATGCTCGAGGTTGATTTTGCCCGCGGCCGCGTGATCTACAATGACGAGCTGCGCGCCCGTTACGCCAAGGAAAAGCCCTACCGTGATTGGATTGCCGAGGAGACGCTGACCGTCGACGCGCTCGATGAGCCCGCCGCGCCCGCGCCCGCCGAGGATGCCGAGGTGTCCTCGGCCGTGCGCATGGCCAAGCTCGGCTATCACTGGGATGACGTCGACGAGGTCGTGCGTCCCATGGCCCAGCAGGGCAAGGCCCCACTCGCTTCGATGGGTATCGACGCGCCACTGGCCTGCCTGTCAAAGAAGACCCGCTCGTTCTTTGACTACTTCTATCAGCTGTTCGCCCAGGTCACGAACCCGCCGATCGATGCCCTGCGCGAGCATATGGTAACTTCGACCACGCTCTACCTGGGCAACCACGGCAACCTGCTCGAGGATTCCCGCACGGCCTGCCAGCTGGTGCGTCTGGAGCGCCCGCTGCTGAGCGAGGAGGAGTTCGACCGCATTTGTGCCATCGACCGTGTTGGCTTTAAGACCCGCCGTTTCCGTGCCGTGTACCGCCGCGACGCGGGTGAGGGCGCGCTGCAGGCTGCGCTCAAGCAGCTTGCCGAAGACGTCGAGGCCGCGGTTCGCGACGGCGCGAACATTGTGGTGCTGAGCGATCGCGCCGGAGCGGGCGAGGTCCCTGTGCCCTCGCTGCTCGCCGTGGGCTGCGTGCACAACCACCTGATCCGCGCCGGCGTGCGTACCTTTGCCGATATCGTGGTGGAGTGCGGCGACGCCGTGTCTCCGCACGACTTTGCGGCACTGGTGGGCTACTCCGCGAGCGGCATCTATCCGTACAACGCACATGCGTGCATCCGCGATCTGGCGGCGCACGGCGACCTGGACGTGACGGCCGAGCAGGGCATCGCCAACTACAACAAGGCTGCGACCGCCGGCATCGTCTCCATCATGTCCAAGATGGGCATCTCCACGGTGCAGAGCTACCATTCGGCGCAGATCTTCGAGGCCGTGGGCTTTACGCCGGAGTTCGTCAACGCGTACTTCGCCGGCACGGTGAGCCGTGTGGGCGGTATGGGTGTCGAGGACGTTGAGCGCGAGCAAAACGAGCGCTACGACGCCGCGCTCGCCATCCTTAAGAGCCCGGCTCCCGATCAGCTGCCCACGCTGGGTCTGACCAAGTGGCGCCCGCTCGGCGGCGAGGATCACCTGATCGACCCTCAGACTGTCTACTTGCTGCAGACCGCCTGCCGTGAGGACAGCTACGACACCTTTAAGGAGTACAGCGCCCGTCTGCACCGTACCGGCCGTGCCGTGCGCCTGCGCGACTTGCTCGACTTTGATGCCAGCGGCCGCACGCCGGTTTCGCTCGACGAGGTCGAGCCCGCGCTCAACATCGTCCGCCGCTTTAACACCGGCGCCATGTCGTACGGCTCCATCAGCAAAGAGGCGCACGAGTGCATGGCTATCGCTATGAACCGCCTGCACGGACGCTCCAACTCGGGCGAGGGCGGCGAGGACCCGCGTCGCGAGACCCCGCTGGCCAACGGCGACTCCAAGAACTCCGCGATCAAGCAGGTGGCAAGCGCGCGCTTTGGCGTGACGAGCCGCTATCTTTGCAGCGCCTTCGAGATTCAGATTAAGATGGCCCAGGGCGCCAAGCCTGGCGAGGGCGGTCACCTACCCGGCAAGAAGGTCTACCCCTGGATCGCCGAGGTCCGTCAGTCCACGCCCGGCATCGGCCTGATCTCGCCACCGCCGCACCACGACATCTACTCTATCGAGGACCTGGCCGAGCTCATCTTCGACCTTAAGAACGCCAACCCCGGCGCGCGCGTGTCGGTCAAGCTGGTCAGTGAGGCGGGCGTCGGCACCATCGCCACCGGTGTGGCCAAGGGTGCTGCCGACAAGATCTTGATCAGCGGCCACAACGGCGGCTCGGGTGCCGCTGCGCGCGACTCTATCTGGCACGCCGGTCTGCCGCTGGAGCTCGGTCTTGCCGAGGCTCAACAGACGCTGCTGCAAAACGGCCTGCGCTCACGCGTGGTGCTCGAGGCTGACGGCAAGCTCATGGACGGCACCGATGTTGCCGTCGCCTGCCTGCTGGGCGCCGAGGAGTTTGGCTTTGCGACCATGCCGCTCATCTCGATGGGCTGCCTCATGCAGCGCGACTGCCAGCAGGATACCTGCCCCGCCGGCATCGCCACGCAAAACTGCCGCCTGCGTCGCGGCTTCCGCGGCAAGCCCGAGCACGTCGAGCGCTTTATGCTCTTTGTTGCCGAGCAGCTGCGCGAGGTCATGGCGAGCCTGGGCTTCCGCACCGTCGACGAGATGGTCGGCCATCCCGAGTGCTTGCGCCAGATCGAGGTCCCGGGCAACCGTAAGGCCAACCTGCTGGATCTGTCGCCCGTGCTGGCAAGTGCGACCTGTGAGTTTGGTGCCCACATCCCGGGTGCCGACGGTCGTCACTTCCTGCCGCAGATGGCCGCGGACAGCGAGCTCGACAAGACGCTCGACTCCACGCTGTTCGTGCCCTACACGGCCGACGCCCGCGCACATCTGCGTCCGATTCGCTTCCGCGCCGATATCGCCAACGTCAACCGCTGCGTGGGCACCATCCTGGGTAACGCGGTGACCAAGGCACATCCCGAGGGCCTGCCCGCCGGCTCCATCACCATCGATTGCGATGGATCGGCCGGTCAGAGCTTTGGCGCCTTTCTGCCGCGCGGCATTACGCTCAACGTGTGCGGCGACGCCAACGACTACTTTGGCAAGGGCCTTTCGGGCGGCGAGGTGTCGGTGCGCCCCAACCCGCATGCGACCTATAAGTTCGACGAAAACATCATCGTGGGCAACGTTGCGTTCTTTGGCGCCACGAGCGGCCGTGGCTTCATCAACGGCCTGGCCGGCCAGCGCTTTGGCGTACGCAACTCCGGTGCCACCGTGGTGGTCGAGGGTTGCGGCAACCACGGTTGCGAGTACATGACGGGTGGCCTGGCGCTCATCCTGGGCGAGGTCGGGCAGAACTTCGCTGCCGGCATGACGGGTGGCGTGGCTTATGTCTTTGACCAGTACGGCACGCTCGATGCCCGCGTGAATCACGAGAGCGTCGAGCTTAAGGCCCCGACGGCCGTCGAGCTGGCGCAGATTCGCGAGCTCATCCAGGAACACGTGGACGCGACGCAGAGCCCGCGCGGCATCAAGCTGCTCTACAGCTTTGAGACGATGAGCAAGCACTTTGTGAAGGTCATTCCGACCGAGTATGAGCACGTGCTGGCGATTGTCGCCGCCGCCGAGGCCGTCGGCAAGACGTATGCGCAGGCCGAGGAGCTGGCGTTTGACATTGTGACTGGTCGCGCGAGTGCCGCGGATGTCGCTCGCTTCGATGTGGCGGGTGGTGTCGCTGGTGCTGTGCCCGCCGCCGCCAGCTCTGTTGCTTCGACCAAGAAGGAGGCGTAAGTGCCATGGGCAAGCCCGGTGCTTTTCTTGATATCGATCGCGTGACCCACGAGCTTCGCCCCGTGGAGGAGCGCAGTCATGATTTTGATCCCCTGTATGTGGAGCTCGATGACGACGCACGTCGCGCCCAGGCGAGCCGCTGCATGATGTGCGGCGTGGCGTTTTGCCAGATGGGTGCGAGCTTTGGCAACGCGCGCCCGAGCGGCTGCCCGCTGCACAACTTGATTCCCGAGTGGAACGAGCTAGTGTACCGCGGCCGCTGGGATGAGGCTGCCGAGCGCCTGTCGCTCACCTCGCCCATGCCTGAGTTCACGAGCCGCGTGTGCCCGGCGCTGTGCGAGGCCGCGTGCAACCTGGGCTCGGTCGACGGCCAACCCACGACGATTCACGATAACGAGCGTGCGATCAGCGACCATGAATGGGCAAACGGCGGCCCGCGCCGCTTTGAGCCGGCAGGGGAGGATGCGCCCACGGTCGCCGTGGTGGGCTCCGGTCCTGCTGGCCTGGTGGCGGCATGGGAGCTTGCGCGTCGTGGCGCCCGCGTGACGGTGTTTGAGCGCGACGACCGCCCCGGTGGCCTGCTCATGTACGGCATTCCCAACATGAAGCTCGAGAAGTCCGTGGTCGAGCGTCGCGTGGCGCTCATGCGCGAGCTGGGTATTGTGTTCGAGCTGGGCGCCGACGTGAGCGATCCCAAGGTTACCGCCAGGCTCGACGACTTTGACGCCGTCGTGGTGGCTGCCGGCGCCCGTGCTCCGCGTGGGCTTTCGGCTGCGAGCATTGATGCCCCGGGCGTGGTGTATGCCGTGGACTACCTGACGGCTTCGACCGTCTCGGTGCTCGATGGCGGCGAGCCCGCCATCGACGCGCGCGGCCTGGACGTCGTGGTCATTGGCGGTGGCGATACCGGCAACGACTGCGTGGGTACCGCGGTGCGTCAGGGCGCGCGCAGCGTGCGCCAGTTTGAGTTCTTGCCGGCTGCGCCCGATAAGCGCGCGGCAGGCAACCCCTGGCCGCAGTGGCCCAACGTTAAGAAGACCGACTACGGCCAGCAGGAGGCTATCGCTGCGATGGGTGGCGAGATGCGTGCCTGGGGCGTGGATACGCTCGAGGTGCTGCTGGACAAGAAGGGTGCGGCTGCGGGTCTGCGCGTGGTCGATCTGGACTGGTCGGCGGGAAAGCCCGAGCGCATCGCGGGCTCCGAGCACGAGGTGCCAGCGCAGCTGGTGCTCATCGCCTGCGGCTTTACGGGTCCGGAGCACGGCGTGTTCGATGCGGTGAGCGTGCCTGTTGCCACCGCTGGTCGTCCGCTGCCGGTGATGGCTGCCGAGGGCTCGCATCTCGCGGCTCGCACGGAGGGTGTCGCCGCGGATGCCGCGCCGGTGTATGTGGCGGGTGATGCCCGCAACGGCAGCTCGCTCGTGGTGAGTGCCATGGCCGATGCCCTGGCCTGCGCTGCCGAAGTCGCCGACGCGCTGGAACTGTAAAGTAGTCACGGAGATATTCAACAATCGAATCGGCAAGGGCTGTCCCTAAC
>DBEWTI010000008.1:0-7146 GCA_048205975.1 Collinsella sp. | reverse complement strand
AGGACTGTAGAGCAGGCGACCAAATACCAAAGCCCTCGGAACGACGGGATAGAACAGGAGCGCATATGGCAGGCAAGCCGCAAACATTAGCTACGACCTCGGCATTCGAGATCTTGGGCCCCGTCATGGTCGGCCCCAGCTCATCGCACACCGCCGGCGCCCTGCGCTGCGCCCAAGTTGCCGCCAGCCTGCTGGAAGGCCGCATCACCAAGGTTACCTTTGGCCTGTGGAACTCCTTCGCCCATACCTACCGCGGCCACGGCACCGATCGTGCACTCGTCGCGGGCATCCTGGGCCTCGACACCGATGACGAGAACATCAAGCAGGCCTTCGACCTCGCACGCGAGCAGGGCCTCGACTATCACTTTGAAATTAAGGGCGACGACGCCTCCATCCACCCCAACACCGTCGACATCGACATGGTCGACGACACGGGCTCCACGGCGCAGGTCCGCGGCGAGAGCCTCGGCGGCGGGAAGATGCGCATCAGCCGCATCAACGGCGTCGGCGTCGACATCTCGGGCATGTATTCCACGCTCTTCGTGGCGCACCAGGACGTCCCCGGCGTGCTCGCAGCGCTCACCAACCTGCTCGCCTACGCTCATGTGAACATCGCCTTCTGCCGCACCTACCGCACCGAAGTGGGCGGCCAGGCCTATTCCGTCTTTGAGACCGACGGCGCGCCCGACGACACCGTTATCCCCATGCTACGCAAGCTCGACAATGTCGATTACGCGACCTTTATCGAGCTCCCCGGTTCTGCCTCGTCGCTCTCCCCCGGTGTCTCGGCCAAGGAGATCTTCGACGACGGCGAGCAGCTGCTCGATGCGTGCGAGGAACTGGGGCTCAGCATCGGCGCCGTCATGGCCCTGCGCGAGGCGCGCCTGACCGGCGAGGCTCACGCCGTCGCCGCTATGCGCCGCGTACTCGAGGTTATGCGCGAAGAGACCACAGCCCCCATCGTCAATCCGCAGCGCTCGCTCGGCGGCCTCATCGGCGGCGAGGCAAAGCTCGTCGATGCCAGCGGCCGAAACGATCTAAGCACAAGCCTGATGGGCGCCGTCCAGACCGATGCCGTGGCCCGCGCCATGGCCGTGCTCGAGCGCTCAGCCACCATGGGCGTGATCGTCGCCGCCCCCACGGCCGGCTCCGCAGGCGTCGTACCCGGCTGCGTGTTGGCGCTCGCCGACAACCTCGAGCTCGACGACGAGCAGGTCATGGACGCCCTCTACTGCGCAGCCGCCATCGGCCTCAACCTCACCACGAGCGCCTGCGTTGCCGGCGCCGAGGGCGGCTGCCAAGCCGAGGTAGGAAGCGCGGCCGCCATGGCTGCCGCCGCGCTGGTGCAGATGCTCGGCGGCACGCCCGAGCAGGCGCTCGACGCCAGTTCCATCGCCCTGAGTAACCTGCTGGGCCTTGTTTGCGACCCCGTCGGTGGCCTCGTGGAGGTACCCTGCCAAAACCGCAACGCCATCGGCGTGGCAGCCGCCTTTAGCTCCGCACAGCTTGCCCTCGCCGGCATTAAGAGCCTGGTGCCGTTTGACCAGATGGCGCACGTCATGCTCTCGGTGGGCCACGCGTTGCCGGCCACGCTGCGCGAGACGGCCAAGGGCGGCATCGCGCAGGCTCCGGCCGCGCTTTCGGCCTGTGCAAAATGCGGTGTGTGCGGATAGCGACAAAGGACGACTTAAAGGTGGGACAAATGTCCCACCTCTTTTGAATGCCACCGTTTCCATACCACAATCAACTAGGTAATCGCTATAATGCAAGCCCAGTAAAAACACGATGAGCCACAAGGCGAAATTCGAAGGATATGCATACGATGTCGCAAAACGATCGAACTCAACTGATTCCCGATCCGCAGCAGTCGAGCAGGCACACCGGCGGCGTTCAGTCGCCGCGTCCTATCGCGCCGAGCCACGGTCAGCAGCGTGGTGCGACAAACACTTCGCAACGCCCGAACCAGCAACGTCAGCAGCGCAAGGCAAACGGCAATGCGCCCAAGCAGCCCCCCACGCACGCTCGAGGCGATCGCGGCCCCGCACGTAAACCCGCCGAGAACAATAAGTCGGGCAAAAAGACGACGCTCTTTGTCGTCCTGGGTCTTATCGTCATTGTCTATATCGTAGGCGTCGTAGCGTTTTCGCAGGTAGCCTACCCCAACACCACCATCGCCGGCGTCGACGTCTCGTTCTCCAACGCTTCGTCTGCCGCCGCCAAGGTCAACTCGGCATGGAAGCACTATAAGCTCACCGTGACGGGCGATGACTTTAGCTGGACCTATCAGCCCGAGTCCGATGAGCCCATCGTAGACGGCGAAGCTGCCGCAAAAGAGATCATCAACCACAACGAAGCCTTTGTATGGCCTGTCCGCCTTGTAGAATCCTTAAGCGGCAAGACCAAAACAACCGCTAGCTCCAACGAAGTCGATCTTGATCAAGACGTCGACCTGTCCATGCTCTCCGACACCTTTGACCAAAAGCAGTTTGAGAAGGATCTGGGCGCCGCCATCGACGAGTTTAACGAGGGCCGTTCGGGCGCGTTCGAGGCCAATAGCTCCTATGACGAGCAGGCCGGCAAGTTTACCGTCGAGAAGGCGCGCTCCAACGAAAAACTCAACCGCGAGCATGTCATTAAATATGCCGAGCTCGAGCTTGCCTCGCTGGCCGAGACCGTAGATCTTTCCAAGCTCGGCAACGATGCCTATGAGCCGCTCAATGGAACGCTGACCGATGATCAGATTCAGGCTGCATGCGATGCCGCCAACAACTTCCTGGGCGTCAACGTGACCCTCAAGCTCAACGGCGAGGATGCCGGCAAGGTTGATGGCAGCTCCGTGTTGCAGTGGATCAGCTTTGCCGATCCCGCAAACCCCACGCTCGATACGTCGCAGATCAGCAGCTGGGCAGCCGAGCTCGCCAACGGCTTCAATACCGTGGGCTCCACTCGCTGGTGGACGCGCGCCGATGGCAAGCAGTGCGCCGTCGAAGGCGGCGACTTTGGTTGGTCCATCGACAGCAGCTCGCTCGCAAAGCAGGTCGAGGATGCCATTAACAACAAGCAGACCGGCGAAATCGAGATCAAATACTCCCAGAAAGCCGACACCTTTACCGCAAAGGGAGAGCCCGACTGGAAGGCATACGTCGATGTCGATCTGTCCGAGCAGCACGCGCGCTACTACGACGAGAGCGGCAATATCGTGTGGGAGGCCAACTTTATCTCGGGAAAGCCGGGCGAGGACGCCACGCCCGAGGGCGTCTGGCAGATCAACAGCAACGACGGCGCCAGCAAACTCATCGGTGCCAAGGACCCCGAGACCGGCAAGCCCAAATACGAGAGCCCGGTAAGCTATTGGATGCCGTTTGAGGGAAACATGGTCGGCTTCCACGATGCAACGTGGCAAAACGACAAGAGCTTTGACGACCCCAACTCCTACAAGTGGTGCGGCAGCCACGGTTGCATCAATCTGCGCCTGGCAGACGCCAAGGCACTTCACGACTGCATCAAAGTCGGCCTGTGCGTGGTTGTCCACTCATAGTGTAACGCGCGCATTCCTACAACGTGGAACTGCTGCGACCAATCTAACAGTTCCGAAAGAAACCGTTCTATGCGCCCACCCCAACCGGTGGGCGCATATAATTATCGAGGTTCTTTCTATAAAGGAGACGCTATGCCGAATGTCCCCACCATCACCCCGGGCCCGGATGATACCGAGCACACGCCCGAAGGTGCCACCGAAACGATTCCTCTGATTACAAACGCACACACCGACAAGCAGAGCGGACGCACGAACGATGCGGCCGAGATATCCGATGAAGAGGCATATGCCAAGCTCAAGGCAAAACGTGCCGAACGTCGACGCAAAAAGCTGATTCGACGCGGTATTGCCGCCGGCATCGTGGGTGCCATCGCGCTCATTGCCATTGTCGCAACCCTGGTTATCAATGCGCAGCCTCAGGGCGCTAGCGGGCCTGTAACCGACATGGTGACCGAGGGCACGTTTACCACAACGGTCGAGGCGAAAGGCCAGCTCAAACCCATTTCGTCCTCAGTGGTCTCCCCTTCTGTTGACGGCACGGTCGATTCGATCAACGTGCAGGCAGGCCAATCCGTCAACGAGGGCGACGTGCTCATGACCATTAAAAACGACGAGCTCGATCGCAACGTTGCCGAGGCGCAGCGTGCAGTTGCAGCCGCTCAGGAAGACCTTGCGAACGCGCAGAAAGCCGCAGCTGCCGCGCAGGCCACCCCAACGACGGACGTCGATGGAGCTTCCGCAGTGGCTGGCATCTCCGCCGCATCAGCGGACACGAACGCCGTATCGGCCGCGCAGCGCAGCCTCGCATCGGCCCAGGCAAACCTCGACCAGGCGAACGCCAAGGCCGCCAGCCGTACGGTCACGGCCCCGAGCTCGGGCAGCATCGTGGAGCTCAACGCCAAGGTGGGCGCCACGGTAACAGGCGGCATGATCATGGGCGAAAGCGATACGAGTGGCGGCAAGCAGTGCATGCAGATCGCCGACCTATCCAAGATGAAGGTGACCGTGCAGGTGGGCGAAAAGGACATCGCCAAGATCGCCGTTGGGCAGAGCGCCAACGTCACGTATCCCGCGTTTCCCGATATCGTGAGCCAGGGAACGGTCACCGCCATCGCCTCGGTGGCAAACTCCGACTCCAACAACGGCGGCGGCAGCGTGACCTTTAACGTCGACATTCTCATCGAGGCGCCCGACGCGCGCCTGAAGCCGGGCATGACGGCCGAGGTATCGGTGGTGACCGAGCAGCTCGACGACGTGGTGATGGTGCCGACGATGGCGCTCATGACCGAAGACGGCGAACACTATTACGTCAACGTGGCGACTGATGACGAGGGCAAGCAAACCCGTCGCGTGAAGGTGACCGTCGTGACGCAAAACGACAACGAAGCCGTAGTCGGCAAGACACAGGTCAAGCGCGACGACCAGGGCAACGAAATCAACCCTGACGTGCCGGTTACCAAGCTACGCGATGGCGACACCCTCGTCATGGACAACGGGGCGGACGCAACGGCTGACGGCGGCTACAGCGCGGATTCGGGCAGTACGTCTGCCGACGAGGGTATGTAATGCGTCCCGTCATCGACATCCGCAACGTGCACCGCATCTTTGAGAGCGAGGCCGGCTGCGCCCATATCCTGCACAACGTGAGCCTGGCGGTAGATCCCGGCGAGTTCGTCGCTATCACTGGCCCCTCGGGCTCGGGCAAATCAACGCTCATGAACATCCTAGGCTGCCTAGATAAGCCGACGGCGGGCGACTACTACCTGCAAGGGCTCAACGTGGCCGAGCTCGATGATGACGAGCTCACCGAAGTCCGCGCCCTGAGCATCGGCTTTGTCTTTCAGAGCTTCAACCTGCTGCCGCGCCTGTCGGTCATCGAAAACGTCATGCTGCCGCTGGCCTACACCAATGTGCCCCGAAGCCAGCGGGAAATGCGCGCCGTGCACGCGCTGCAGGCTGTCACGCTGCCCGTCGACCACTGGGACCACCGCATATCCGAGCTCTCGGGCGGCCAGATGCAGCGCGTCGCAATCGCGCGCGCCCTCGTCAATGACCCGCCCATCATCCTGGCTGATGAGCCGACGGGAAACCTGGACTCCGCCACTGGAGCGCTTGTAATGGAGACCTTCCATAAGCTCCAGAAGCGCGGCAAAACCATCGTGCTTATCACACACGACCCCGGCATCGCCGCCGAAGCCGACCGTGCCGTGACCATCCGCGACGGTCGCATTCACGACGGCGCATATATTCCACATGCACCGCGGACCCTGCGCAACGCCGTAGATAGCCTACCCACGATCTCCGACCCGACCATCCCGCAGAAAGGAGTGATGGCGTGAGCACGCGCGACCTCATCCAAGATGCACTTCACTCGCTCGAGGCCAACAAGGGGCGCAGCCTGCTCACCATCCTGGGCATTGTCATCGGCATCGCCTCAGTCATCGCCATGACTTCGCTCATCGGCGGCATCCAAAACAGCTTGGTCAACAGCCTGGGGCTCAATGCAGCCCGCATGGTGCAGATCTATTCGTCCCAAGAACTCACTGATTCTGACGTCCAGAAGCTTCAAAAACTGGTGCCGCAGATAGAGCAGATCGGCATTGTCGACAGCGCGTATACCGAGTACAAGACCAGCGATAAAAGCTATACCGTCATGGCACAGGGTGTCGACAGCGACATGCTCGACGCCGTGGGTGCCAGCAAGCTCGTTGCGGGACGTGTCTATTCACAGGCCGAGTCTCAATCAGGCTCGCGCGTGGCGCTCATCAGCTGCGGCGGCGCCGATCAGCTTTACGGCAACGAACAGGACGCACTGGGGAAAACCATCAAGGTGTCCAACGGCGAGGTGCAGATTGTAGGCGTGATTGATGGCGGCAGCGACTCCATGGGCTCGCTCACGCTGTATATGCCACGCGAAACCATCTCCGGCCTGTTTGGCGACGAGAATCCTTCATTCCCCAGCGTGACAGCACTTGCCGCCGAGGGCACGGACATGGACGAGCTCTGCAAGACCATCGAGTCCAAGGTGCGCGCGATGAAGGGCATCTCGGAGGACGATGAGTACGACAGTGTATCGGCGACCTCCATGAAAAGCGCCATCGATGCACTCAACTCCTTTATGGGCGCATTCTCGCTCATCATGGGTGCTGTCGCCAGTATCTCGCTGCTTGTCGGCGGGATCGGCATTATGAATATGATGCTCACCAACGTGACCGAGCGAATCCGCGAAATAGGTATTCGCCGTGCCCTGGGCGCCAGTCGTCGCGATATCACCGCGCAGTTTTTGGCCGAGTCCTCGGCGCTGTGCGTCACCGGTGGCCTGCTGGGTGTCCTGATTGGCTATCTGCTGGCCTGGGGCCTCGCGATGTTTGCCGCAGGATCAGGGGTTCTCAGCGAGCTCGGTGCCAGCGGGCAAATCACACCGAGCTTT
Organism: Collinsella sp.; assembly: GCA_048205975.1. GTDB lineage: Bacteria > Actinomycetota > Coriobacteriia > Coriobacteriales > Coriobacteriaceae > Collinsella. Next base: position 178 of record DBEWTI010000008.1, on the reverse strand, counting down.
TCAATCGCCACGGTGCTGCTGGCCTTCGCCGTCTCCGTCGGCATCGGCGTAACCTTTGGCTTCTACCCCGCCCGCCGCGCCGCAAAGCTCGATCCAGTCGAGTGTCTACGCTACCAGTAAGCCACCGCCAACAAGTTGCGGGGTGATGTGGGCCGGTGTGGGTGTGTAAAGGGCGAGT
>DBEWTI010000007.1:0-43409 GCA_048205975.1 Collinsella sp. | reverse complement strand
CTTGCGCCTGAGCTCCATGTTGGTCATGCCGTCGTAGCCCGCCGAGACCCAGCGGTAGATGGTCGACGGCGACAGGTCCACCGGCCCGCCGTTGCGGGCCGCCATCTGCTCGGGGGAGAGCCCCCGGCGCAGGCAGTCCCTGATGGCCTCCAGCCTGGCCGCCGCTGCCGGCTCGTCGGCGTCGATCCCGCGCCTGGACGAGACGAGGACCGAGTCGGCGCACAGCTGCGCGGCGCGGGCCTCGTAGAATACGTGCGGGCGGCGCTTGCAGCCGATCGCGCGGTACCGCCCGCAGCCGTTGCAGCAGCGCGGCCACGCCGCCAGGCGCGGGCAGGCCGCCGACAGGTCGACCGAGGCGTCCACGCGCTCGCCGCGCCTGGGCTTGGGCGCCGTGACGAACCTGTGCGAGGCCACCTCGGCGCTCACCGTCGAGGGCGACCTGCCCAGCTCCCTCGCGATCTCCCTGCACGAGGCCCTGCGCTCCAGCATCCTCTGGACCGTGTCCCGCTCGTGCCTGGTGAGCCTGCCGTAGGCCCTCGGGACCGCCTTCCCGGCGACCTTCTTGCTCTTCCCGGACATACCGTCCTCCGATCTCCCGGGGCCGGCCGATCCGGCCCTCAGGGTATCGGGTTCCCACATTCATCCGTACATGTACGGATGAATGTGGGAAGTGTTCGGATGAAGTTGATAATCAAGGAACCTCACGATTTACATAAACTGGTTTACAATACCGACAGCACCAACATCGCGCAGGAGATATCATGGCAGGCAACAAGCCCACTAAAAAACGCGTCACCATCAACCAAATTGCCGAGATGGCCGGCACCTCTAAGACCACGGTCTCGTTCTATCTCAACGGCAAGACAAGCCGTATGAGCGAGGAGACGCAGGCGCGCATCCGCAAAGCCATCCACGACACCGGCTATGAGCCAAGCCCGCTCGCACGCGGCATGAATGCCAAGTCAAGCCAGCTCATAGGCGTAATTATCGGAGATATCACCAACACATTCGCAAACCAGCTGGTCAAGGGCATCGACTCGGTGGCAAGTGCGCAGGGCTACCGCATGCTCGTTTGCAACTCTAATTTTGACAAGCAAAACGAGCTCGCCTATATCGACCGCCTAATCGCCCTTGGCGTCGACGGCTTTATCGTGCAGCCAACAGCGCGCTTCAAAGAGATCAGCCGCTCGATCAGTGACAACAACAAGCCGCTCGTCTTTATCGACTCAAAGCTCTACGACTTTAGCTCCAACTGGGTCAAAACCGACAATTACGAGGCCTCCTATCAGGCGGTCGAGGCCTGCGTCAAAAAGGGTTACAAGCGCTTTTTGGTGGTAACGGCAACGCCCGGCCTTATCTCGAGCCGTATCGAGCGCTTTAGCGGCTTTGTCGACGCCCTCGAGGCCCACGACCTTGGCTTTACGCAGTTCATACTCGAAAACGACAAGGTCGACCAAGAAAAGCTCAAGGGCTTTTTGAAGGCAAACATCGATGGGGAGACACCAACGCTTGTGTTTGCCCCCAACTGCTGGGCCCTGCCCGAGATTTATGAGGCATGCCGCGATTTCTACCCGCTCATGCCCGACCGCATGGGGCTCCTCGGCTTCGATAACACCGAGTGGGTCAGCGTTGCCAGCCCCTCTGTCTCCGTGGTGGAGCAGCCCGCCTGCGAGGAAGGCAAGACGGCCGCACAGATCCTGCTCGACCTGATCGCCGAAAAAGAGGAGGTCGAGACGCACCGCGTGCTCGACTGCCACGTACGCTGGGGAACGAGCACGCTGTAACGCCGTCCAAGAATTTGTAAAACCGTTTTACTAGTAAATACCAGCGTTTCTTATGATTCGCTGGTATTTTTAGCTAGATTTAGCCTGTTATACGTTGACAAAACCGGTTTACTATTCGAGACTAGTCGTTGAACCGATACGCTACAACCGGGAAGGATACCCATGAGCGATATCATCGACAGCTTCCGCCTGGACGGCAAGGTCGCGCTCGTGACCGGCGCCACCTATGGCATCGGCATGGCCATGGCCGAGGCACTCGGCGAAGCCGGCGCCAGAATCGCCTTTAACGCCCGTCACGCCGACAAGGTCGCCGAGGCCGAGAAGCACTACCGCGAGCTGGGCTTTGATGCTCACGGCTATGTTGCCGACGTCACCGACGAGGCCGTCGTCGCCGAGCTCATCGCCAAGATCGAGGCCGATTTTGGCACCACGCCCGACATTCTGGTCAACAACGCCGGCGTCATCCAGCGCACCCCGATGCTCGACATGAGCGCCGAGGACTTCCGTCGCGTCGTCGACATCGACCTCAATGCCCCGTTTATCGTTTCCAAGGCCTGCCTGCCGGGCATGATCGCCAAGGGTCACGGCAAGATCATCAACATCTGCTCCATGATGAGCGAGCTCGGCCGCGAGACCATCGCCGGCTATGCCGCCGCCAAGGGCGGACTCAAGATGCTCACCAAGAACATCTGCTCCGAGTTTGGCGAGGCCAATATCCAGTGCAACGGCATTGGGCCGGGCTACATCGCTACCCCGCAGACCGCGCCGCTGCGCGAGACGCAGCCCGATGGCAGCCGTCACCCGTTTGACCAGTTCATCATTGCCAAGACGCCGGCCGCCCGTTGGGGCACGCCCGAGGACCTGAAGGGCCCCGCCGTGTTCCTGGCTTCCGACGCATCGAACTTCGTCAACGGGCACATTCTGTACGTGGACGGCGGCATCCTCGCATACATCGGCAAACAGCCGCAATAAGGAAACTGGGCGAGGCGGTCGGCAGTTAAGTCTGCTGCTCGGACAGTCCTGCGCAAGACGGAAAGCACATTAAGTGCTTTCCTTTGCGTGCGGAACTCGCGACAGACTTAACTGCCGACCGCCCGCATAGCTCATCGCGGGTTGGCTTTGCCGCCGCCCGCGCACAGAAACAAAAAACTGGAAGATTAAGTTGAAAGGTTAACTCAAATGAAGATCGCTCTGATCAACGAGAACTCTCAGAACTCCAAGAACCCTATGATCGAGGCTGCCCTTAAGAAGGTTGTCGAGCCCATGGGCCACACTGTCTTTAACTATGGCATGTATGCCGACGCCGACTCCAAGCCCCTCACCTACGTGCAGAACGGCATCCTTGCCGCCGTGCTGCTCAACTCCGGTGCCGCCGACTACGTCGTGACCGGTTGCGGCACCGGCGAGGGCGCTATGCTCGCCTGCAACTCCTTCCCTGGCGTGCTGTGCGGCCATGTTGCCGACCCGCTGGATGCCTACACCTTTGCCCAGGTCAACGATGGCAACGCCGTCGCTATGCCCTTCGCGCTCAAGAACGGCTGGGGCCAGGAGCTCAACCTCGAGTACACCTTCGAGAAGCTCTTTGGCTTTGGTTCGGGTAACGGCTACCCCGCCGAGCGCGTTGAGCCCGAGCAGCGCAACAAGAAGATCCTCGATGGCGTGCGCGCTGTGACCATGCGTCCGCTCGTCGACGTCCTGGGCGAGATCGATCAGGACCTGGTGAAGGGCGCACTTGCCGGCGAGCACTTCCAGGAGTACTTCTTTGCCAACGCCACCGACGAGGCCATCATCGCCAAGGTCAAGGAGATCTTGGGCCTGTAATAAGGCCCACGGGGCGCACCGACCCCCAACAAACCGCCAAGCAAAAGGCGCCGCGACAATCCATGTGTCGCGGCGCCTTTTTTGATTGGCTATCGCTTGAGCCACTGCAAGGCGGCCGCTCCTCTATTTGCCAAGAGCCTACAGCTCGCAGGCAACCTTGTAGCCATCGCCGATGGCGTCGCGGATGTTGCCGCACTTGTTGGCGTCGCCCAGCACGTGGGCGGCAACGCCGGCTGCAGCCAGGTCGTCGGCCAGCTTGGTATTGGGACGATAGCCCATGGCAAGCACCAGCGTATCGGCGTCGGCGATGGTGTGGACTTCGCCGTCCTTTTCGTAACTGATGGCGTCCTCGGTAATCTCGGTCACCTTGGCCTCAGTCAGCACGTGAACGCCCTTGGAGAGCATGCGCGTGATGAGCACCGCGCGACCGGCGCCGCCCTCGTTAGCGGCGAGCGTCTTGGTCATCTCAATAACGGTGACATCGCGATTTGCCGGCGACAGGTCGTTGACCAACGGGGCCAGGTAATCGGCCGTCTCGCAACCGACGGTGCCGCCGCCCACGATGACGATCTTCTTGCCCGGGAAAGCCTTGCCGCCCAGCAGGTCGTCGGCCGTCATAACCTGCTTAAAGCCCTGCATGAAGGCCGGAGCGATAGGCTCTGCGCCATAAGCCAGGACAACCTCGTAACCCGCGTAGTCACGCTGAATGTCCTCGGCCGAAAGCTCGGTGCCAAATACGCACTTCACGCCGGCCTCGGCCAGGCGACGGTACTGATACTTGATCACGCGGGTGAGTTCCTGCTTTGCCGGCGGAACGGCTGCGATACGCATCTCGCCGCCCGGCTCGTCCTGCTTGTCCACGAGCACCACGTTATGGCCGCGCTTGGCGGCAATGTAGGCTGCCTCCATGCCCGCAGGACCAGCACCAACAACCAGTACGTTCTTGGCCTCGGTGGCAGGCTCGTAGCCGGCCTCATCGCGCTCCACGTCCGGGTTGACGGTGCAGGAGATGCGCTTGCCAAACATAATGCCGTTCAGGCAGCGCAGGCAACCGATGCAAGGGCGGATGTCGTCGGCGTTGCCGGCAGCGGCCTTGTTGCAGAACTCGGCATCACACAGATTGGCGCGGCCCATCATGCAGATGTCGGCGGCGCCGTCCTCGATCAACTCCTCGGCAATCCATGCCTCATTGATACGGCCGACCGTGGCAACGGGAATGTTCACATGCTTCTTGATCTCGCGCGAGCAGGCGGCGTGCGAGGCCTGCTGCGTACCGGCGGCGGGAATCGCAGAGCCGCGCTTGATGGTGGTGCCGCCCGACACGTGAATCATGTCGACGCCGGCCTTCTCCAGGCGACGCGAGACGTAGATCATGTCGTTAAGGGTCAGGCCGCCATCGGTGTACTCATCGCCCGAGATACGAACGTCGATGATAAAGTCCTTGCCGCAGCGCTCGCGAATCTCGGCGATGACCTCGAGCAAGAAGCGCATACGAGCGTCGAGCGAGCCGCCGTACTCATCGGTACGCTTGTTATAGAGCGGGGTCAAAAAGCCGCCGAGCATGCCGTGGGCGTGTGCCGCATGGACCTCGACGCCATCGACACCGGCCTTCTGCATGCGCACGGCAGCGTCGCCAAACTGATGCGTGAGCTCGTGAATCTCATCGACCGTGATGGGGCGCGGCGCCTCGCGGGCATAGGATGGGCCCACAAAGGACGGAGCGATCAGGCGCGGCGTACCCGGAATGTTAAAGGCCATGTAGGCGGGATGGAAGAGCTGCGGCATGATCTTGCAGCCATACTCGTGGACGGCCGCGGCGAGCTTTTCCCAACCAGGGATAAACGTGTCGTCGTAGCAGCACATGTCACCCGGCAGATAGGTATAGGTGGGCTCGACCGTCACGACCTCGGTGATGATCAGGCCAACGCCGCCCTTGGCACGGGCACGGTAATGATCGACCAAGTCGTCGGTCACATAGCCATGATCGGCCAGGTTCGTGGACACCGGCGGCATAAAGACGCGGTTCTTGACCTCGGTCGTACCGACCTTGATCGGGCTAAAGAGCATCGGGTAGGCGGAAGACTCCATACAGGGTTCCTTTCGTTTGAGCCGCTCGGCGGCAGTTGCTAACGTACATATCGTATCAGCAACTGCCGTATCCGTACTCGCTCGCACTCCTCACCTTCAATCCCGACCCTCACAAAAAAGTTGCGGTGGAATACGGAGTAGATAAGGCCTTTGACAGCCAAAACAGTCCGTATTTCACCGCAACTGATGGGTGGGATGGGTTAGAGGCCCAGATAGCTGGTCATGCCTTCGACGGCGAGCTTGGCGCCGGCTACGGCATGGACCACGGTGAGCGGGCCGTTGACCACGTCGCCGGCGGCAAAGACGCCAGGCACGGTGGTCATGCCGCACTCATCGACCGAAAGAAGACCGCGATGGTCGGTCTCCAGACCGCCCGTCGTAAGCACCAGCTTGTCCTTAGGCACTTGCGAGGCCGCAATCACAACCGTGTCGGCGGGCACATGGTCAAGTTCTTCCTCGTAGCCCACCACGTTGTCGTCCTCGTCAAAGATAGCCGTCTCGAACACCGGACCGTTATCGTCGATGGCGCAGATCGCCTTGCCGCGCACGATCTCGGCACCGTCAAGCTCGGTCAGCTCCACCTCGTCATCGATGGCCGAGATATGGCGCGATCGGGCATACACGGTAACCTTGCGAGCGCCCGAGCGCAGAGCCGTACGGGCAACATCCATGGCCACGTTGCCGGCGCCGATAACCGCCACGTTCTGACCGATCGCCACACTCGTGGGATCGACCAGGTAATCGATACCAAACAGTACGTTGCCACGCGACTCGCCGGGAATACCCAGCTTGCGGGCGCGCCAGGTACCGGTACCGACAAAGACCGCATCGTAGCCGTCGCGCAGCAGGTCGTCGATATGCAGCGCGCCACCGATGGTGGTCGAGGGACGGACGCGCACGCCAAGCGAGCACATCACGTGACGGTACTTTTGCACGAGAGCGCGGGGCAGGCGAAACTCGGGGATGCCGTACTCCAGCACGCCGCCGATCTCGGGGCGCTGTTCAAACACCGTGACGGCACAGCCCAGCTGGGCCATCTTAATGGCCACGGTAATGCCGGCAGGACCGGAACCGACCACGGCAACCTGCTTGCCGCACGACGGCGCAGGCTTCCACTCCTTACGATCCAAATACGCAGTCGAGATATAGTTCTCGATGCTCGAGAAGTGCACCGGCGCACCCTTGCGGCCCTGGATGCACGCGCCCTCGCACTGACCCGAATGGTTGCAGACCATGGAGCAGACCGCACTCATGGGATTGTTCTGGAACAGCAGCTCACCCGCCTCTTCCAGACGGCGCTGTTTGAACAGATCGATGATCTGCGGAATAGGCGTCTGCACCGGGCAGCCTTTAAGCTGGCAGAACGCCCTTTTGCAACCTAGGCAACGATTCGCCTCTTCGACAATGTGGATAGCCACGCAACTCCCCTTTTTGATGTAATCCAATGAGGCGACGATAAAAAACCCTTCACCGCCGCCCCCAGTCAAGCAAACTCAATATGCCGCCACGGCAAAAGCCAATGCTATATCTCGCGATGCGGAGCCCCGCAGCGAGCGGACATGCGCTCGAGTGTCGCCAGGCAGCTAGCCGCCGTCGCCGGCACGCTGTTCTCGACCACGCAAGGAATCCCCGAACAGGCGGCAGCCGCCCAGGCCACCACAGGCTCAAAGTCATAGCGGCCCGTCTCGCCCACGCCGTGGCACACCAGGCGAGAACCCGTACCGTCGCACCAGCCGGCTTCGCCCTCGTTGTCGACGACCTCAAAATCCTTGGCGTGCAGCACGCGAATCTTACTGCCGCATAAGTAGAGCATACGCGCGGTGATTTCCTGCGCCTCGCCAACGACGCTGGGATGCAGCAGCGACACCGGGTCGTAGATCACGCCGAGCGCCGGGCTCGGGACGCGCTCCAGCACCTCACGGCAGCGATCTGGCGTGTTGGCCGTCTCGTTCCAGCCGGGCTCGATCAGTATTTGCCCACCCACGGCCTCGGCGCACTCGCAGACGCGCGCGAGTCCATCCATAAACGCATCGAGTGCCTCGTCGGTCATACGGTCGTCAGCAACGCGGTTCTGCGCATTGGGACGACCGGTCTCGGTGCCAACCGGACAGCCGCCGAGCATCTGAGCAAAGTTCAAGCACGCCTCGTACTCGGCAAAGTTATCCGTGAGCTGTTGTCGATCGGGCGTCGCCAGATTCTTATAACAGCCGAGCACGGCGACCGAAACGCCCGCCTCATCGAGCACCGCACGCAAATGGTCGGCGAGCTCGCGGGTCAGACCGCATCGATCGATTCCCATTGATGCGTAGAGCACCTTACTCGGCAGCTGAATGCACGAAAAGCCCAGCTCTCCTGCCATGCGAATGCGTTCCTCGACGGTCCCCTGCGGAAGGTCGTGTAAACGCACGCCCGGAGTAATGGCCCCCACGCTATTCACGCCCCTTATGAGCATTGATGCCCGGGGTGTAGCCGCCAAACGGGTCGTCGATGGAGCACACGCCCGAAGGGGCGAGCGGATCGCGCTTACCGGCCAACTTGTCATGATGCATGGTCTCGATATAGGCGAGCACCAGCGGCGCCACGCCCTTCGCGTCGTTTTTGACGACGGGCTCGCTCATGTAGTAGCCAAACGTGCCCTCGCGGTGCGCGGTGTTGCCAAGACCCGCCACCAGGCAGATGTTGTCGAGCGCCAGCTGTCCGTCGCGCTCGGACAGGCACGTGTCGCAGATGCCGTCAAACGCGCGGCGGCCGTACTGGTAGTAGCGCTCGCCCAGCACGCCCAGGCGCACGCCCTTCATGATGGCGTTGGCAAAGATGGCGCTGCCCGACTCCTCCAGATAGTTGGGGGCGATATTGGGCAGGTTGATGACCTGATGCCACATGCCGGTCTTCTCGTCCTGATACGGCAGCATGGCGTCGATCAGGTCGTGGAACATCTTGCGGATCTCGTCCTTCTCGGCCGACATCGAAGGCGGCATGAGCTCCCAGGTATCGATGAGTGCCATGGCAAACCAACCCTCGGCACGCAGCCAGAAGTTGGCCGAAAGGCCGGTGACCGGATCGCACCAGAATTGCTTGCGGCCCGCGTCGTAGGCGTGATAGTACAGGCCGTTAAGCGGGTTGCGCATCAGGTCGTGCACGACCTGGAACATATGGAAGCTGTCCGAACAGGCGCGACGGTTGTGGAAGCTCAGCTCGTACTGCATGTAGAACGGCTGCGCCATGTACATGCCGTCGAGCCAAATCTGGTTGGGGTAGACGGCCTTGTGCCAAAACACGCCTTCTTTGGTGCGCGGCTGGGTCTCGAGCTGACGATAGATCGTGTCCATGGCGGCACGGTACTTAGGCTTGCCCACCAGGTCATACAGCTTGTAGAGGGTCTTGCCCGCATTGACGTTGTCGAGGTTGTACTCCTCGGGCTTGTAATGCTTGATGGTGCCGTCTTCCTGGACAAAGAAGTCGATATAGTCGTCGGCGAAGGTCAGGTAGCGCTGCTCACCCGTGATCTCGTACAGCTCGATGAGCGCCTTGATCATGCAGCCATCGATGTAGTTCCAGGTGTTCTCCTTGCCGGCACGGAGCTTTTCGATGTTCCAGGCCGGCGCCTGCGGCGTGGAAGTCTCGATCAACTGCTCGATGTAACGGTCCAGAATCTGATTGCAACCCATTGCTGTCCCCTCTGACGTTAATGATGGGTGAACGTTAACCTTAGTGTAACGCGAACGGGGAATGTAGGGTGAACGTTAACTCTACATTCCCCGCGAACGGCAGACTTTTAGCGGCAAACGGCAGCTAAGCCCGCGGCAATGCGATGCGCCAGGCGCTCATAGCCAGCCGGGCTGTAGTGCAGGCCGTCGGGCATATAGAGCTCGCGATGCTCCGGCAAAAACGGGCTGATGCCGCTCTGAGCGTACAGGTCGATCACCGGCACCGAGTAGCGGTCGCAGACCTCGAGCATCGCCTGCACGTACGCGCCCTGCGTCAGGCCCAGATGGTTGAGCTCATTGGTCGCCGGAATATCCTTCTCGTGCTTGCCACTCGTCTTGCACGGCGTCATAAACACGAGCTTTGCCTGGGGCGAGCGTGCCGTGATGGTACGGATCAGATAGTCGACCGCGCCATAGAACTCATGCACGTCGGTGCTGCCCAGCTCGCCGAGCGGCACGTTGCGGCTAAAGTCGTTGACGCCGCCAAAGACGACATAGACATCGGCTGCGTCGTCGATACCGTCCAGGCGCTCGACAAACGAATCGGTACGGTCGGCCTTGATGGCGATACGCGAACCCTTGATGCCAAAGTTCTCGACGGTCGCACCGCCCAGCAGCGCGCCCAGGTGCGTGGTCCAGGAGATATCGTTACCGCCTGCGCCGCATCCGTTATCGCCCCACGTGGTCGAATCGCCAAAGCAGCAGATGGTCGATTCGCTCAAGGTCTTCGTCGATTTCATGGTTATACTCCTCCCCGCCCACACGGCGGTCTTTGGTCTTATCAGTCATTACCGTTTGCTCGTGCATTGCCCATGATCTACGAGCAAACCCCGGCAGCATGCTCGTCGAGCCACTCGATGTCCTCGGCAAGATGCGCAACGCCCAAATGGTGCCCACCCGGGCAAACCTCGTGCGACAGGCCGTCGGCATGCCCCACGAGCTTATAGGCATCGCGAACGATATCGAGCTGCTCGTCCACGTTCGCAAGCCCACGGGCACCGTTAAGATGATCGCCCTCGCAGCTCTGTACCAACAGCGGTCGCGGAGCGATAAGCGAGGCAATGTCACCCATATCGAGCAGGCGCCACAGCCCCGGCACATAGTTGCAGCTGCAGTTGCCGTTGAGGTGCAGCAGAGAATCGTCGACACCGTACAGATAGCCCGAGACAAACGCCTTGCGCACGCGCGGATCAAGCGCTGCCAGGTACAGCGTCATGTATCCGCCACCCGAAAAGCCAAAACAACCCAGGTCATCCATGGCAATGTCGCCGCGCACCTCGAGGTAGTCGATCAGGCGCATGTTGTCCCAGGCGTTGAGGCCTGCAACCGTAAGGCCCAGCGGCTCGGCCATGCGCGCCTGGTTTAGGCAGGTCCCGCGCAGGAAACTGTTCTCGTCATCGCCCTGGCCCTTCCAGTCGCGACGGTATCCCCAGCCGCGGGCGTCGGGGCAGACGGTCACATAGCCCATGCGTGCCAGACGCAGGCCGTAGTCGTAGTTGAACTTGCGCACCGCATCGTCGACCGCCGGCACACCCGTCACGCCCGCAACACTTGCGGCGCCGGCGCCCTGGTGGCCGTGAGGGCAGATATAGCAGCGCTTAAAGCCTTGCTCGTCAAGTTTGGGCGCCTGCGGCTCCAGCAGATAGAACGGCATCCAAACATCGCGCTCCACCCGCAGCATCGCATGGGTGCGCACGATACCGCCGGCAATCTGCACCCGATTGAGCTCGCGTACCTCAATCGGTACGCGATCCATCAGCGATAGGCCCAACAGGTCAAACAGTCGAGCCCTCGTCGCAATCTGCCATACCTCAAAGTCACCGGGCGTCGCGCCCTTAAACGCGGCAGAGCGGCCTTCGCTCTTAAGACGGTCGCGAAGCGCCGACTCGTCTTCGTAATAGGTGTCGATATGCACTGTACGACCGTTATCGGAAAGGCCAGCGGTCTCCACGTTGTCGCCCGAGCCGCCCTCGGGGTCCCAGCCGTCCGCACCGGAGAGCACCCGCTCGCGGGCATACCGGGCAGTGGCTGCAGCATCGAGCTCGCGGGTCCATGGCACCCAGCCGGCAGCATCGCCCGCCGGGCCATGCAGGATTGCGCCGGCGTAGCATGCCCTCTCGTGCGCCGCCGGCTTATTCCAATCCCACCAGCCCTCGCGCTTGATGTGCTGTCCCAGCCAGCAATCGATCAACACGGTCTGCGCCCACTCGCGCCAAGAACGTCCCAGGTAAACCGAATCAGGCGCCACATCTTGCGCGGCCGTAAACGAGCAGCCGTGGAACACAAAACCGTACGGCTCCCCCTCGGGCGTCGATGCCGCCGTCACGTAGCCGTTCACGTCCATATTTCGGTTAAGCGAGCGGATCTCGCACCCCTCAAAATAGGCACGCGCGCCGCCAAAGATAAAGTCGACGTCGCCCTCGATTCGACAGCGTCGGAAATACTGGCGGCCCACCCGGCGCGACGCAAACTGTTTGGGGCCAATAAACCCGCCCGGTTTGACTTCGCGCGGCGGCAGTGGGCCCAAAAACAGCGTATCCTGGCGCCCCGTAATGCAGCAGGCATCGACCACCAGACGATCGCCGTCGGCATACAGGGCAATCGCCTGCCCCACCTCGCGACCGTCGCCGGCATCGTTGACGATCGTGAGGTTCTCGAGCCGCACGTCGTCGGCATCGACCAAAACGGTATAGGTCCTAAACGTGCCAAGCGTGCCGTCGACACCCGACCCGTCCTCCGAGGGCATCTTGGCACCCAGGCCGCCCACAATGCGCACGCTGTCAGCCGTCTCGCCCACCAACGTCACATGTGGTCGATGAATCTCGACCCGCTCGCGATACTCACCCGGATCGACATGAATCCTCACCGGTTGTTCAGCATTCGGATAGAGCTGATCAGCAGCCGCCAAGGCTTCGGAGATACTGCGGTATGTCCCCTCGCGCTCGGTCGATACTTCAAAAACTTGTTCTTCAATCATCATTAGTCGCCACACCCTTTCGCCGCGGACCGTCTACGTTGCAGTTCCGGAATATAAAGAGCACGTGCGATGGGTCGGGAAGGCCCCGTCCATCGCACGTCACAACATGCCGGATTCGATTGTTTAAGAGCAGACGCTTACGCGCGCACAACCTTGTCGACGTTTTGGAGTTGCAGCTCCTCGCCGTCCTGGCCCTCGATGCTCACATTTTGCAGGTCGAGCACCTTGACGTTTTGCGCGATGATGCCCTGGCGCACCATAGGCTCAACGCCGCAGGCCATAGCCGGGACAAAGGGCTCGGCATCTGCCGCGAAGGTCACGTGGACATCCTGGAACGTCAGGCGCGTTACCTTGCTCTCGGGCAGGCCCGTGATGTAGGCCGCGGCGGCAGGCAGTTGGTGGCCTCGATATCGCGGAACGTCGTGGCGCCAAAGCCGGGCGTGCGGTCGTCAACGGGCAGCGCCTCGCGGTTCTGGACATAATCGGTCTTGCCGTCCTTGTCGCAGAAGTAGAACGAGTTGACCACGAAGGGCGTGAGCACCTCGTCCATGCGAATGTGCTCGAAGGTGATGCCCTCGTTGACGGCGTCCTTACCGCGGCCGCGACGAGTCTTGACGCGCAGGCCACGGTCGGTGCGCTCGAACAGGCACTTGCTCACGGTAAGGTCCTTGATGCCACCGGCGGCCTCGGAACCCAGGACCACGGCGCCGTGGCCATCGTGCATGTAGCAGTGCGAGATCAGCACGTCGTGCGTTGCGGGACGAAGCTCGGGCTCAATGCCCAGCTTGCCGCTCTTGATGGCGATGCAGTCGTCGCCCACCGAGAACTGGCAGCCCAAGATGCGAACAAAGCCGCAGCTCTCGGGATCGAAGCCGTCGGTGTTGTGGGAGTTCTTGGGACCCTCGATGGACAGGCAGAGCGCATCGACGTGCTCGCACAGGATGGGGTGGATGTTCCATGCCGGGCTGTTGCGGACAGTGAAGCCGGCCAGGCTCACGTTCTCGCACTCAGACAGGAAAATCATGCGCGGACGGGCGACCTCGCGGCCCTCCTCGGGACGGAAGATGTTCTTAAAGTCCTTGTTCCACCAGTTGTCCTCGGCAAAATCGGTCTGGCCGTCAATTGCACCGCGGCCATAGATGCACACGTCGTGCACGCTCAGGCCGGTAAAGATGGAGCAATAGGTTGCAAAGCTCTCGCCCTCCCAACGGCCCAGCGGGGTCATGTCGGTACCGGCGTAACCGGCGCCCTCGTCGCCCTTGACCGTACCGGGGATGTAGGCAAGCGCCGCGCGGTCGTGGCGGGCCAGCAGCACGGCGCCCTCGGCAAGCTCGATGTTGATATGGCTCTTGAGGAAGAGCGACTTGATGCGGTAGTTACCGGCGGGAATCAGCACGCGACCACCCTTGGGGCAGGCCATGATGGCGGCCTGGATGTTGGTGGTGTCGTCGTGCTCGGCATCGCCCTTGGCGCCGCAGTCGCGAACGTTAATGGTAAAAGGCTCTGCCGGCGTGGTGACGCCCACGCTCAGCTCGCGCTCGCCGCAGACGAAGCGAACCAGGTTGCGCTTGCCGGGAACCAGGCCGTCGACATAGGTCTCGACCGTGTTCGTGGTGCCGGCGGGCTCGTCGTTGACAAAGATCTCCCACGTATCGGCGCAGGTAAAGTAGCCGCCGTCGTCGAGCTCGATCACGGCCGCGCGGGCGTTACGCCAGATGACGTTCGTCTCCATGGATTTCTCCCTCAAAAAGATTTTCTAAAAGTTAATTGTACGCTGTTGTAAAAAAGGGCCGTACCTGCCGGCGGATATCCGGTGGCACGGCCCTGTGGTTTGGACGATAGGCTAGCCCTACTCGGCGGGCGTCACGCTGCCGTCCTGGAAGCCAACGTTGTTGTGAGCGAAGCAATCCTCATACTTGAAGCCGGAGAGCTCCTCGCAGAGCGCCTTGACCTCGGGCTGGACGTCGGCCATCTTGCCGCCCTCCTTGACGCGCTTGATCTCGTCGCAGAGGATGTCGCACTGCTCCTTGTCGATCTTGATGCCGCGGGCAAGGACAGCTGCGAGCAGGAAGAAGCCGGCGCAGCCGATGAGCATGTAGCCGCAGATGTACAGAGGCACGGTTGCGGGCTGGGTCACGGCGTCGCTGTTGCCGGCGGTCTGAATGAAGCCGGAGGCAGCGAGGACGATAGCCCATGCGTTGACGGCGACAGCCTGGGCGATCTGCTGGCAGAGCTGCTGAGCGGAGCTGTAGATGCCCTCGCGACGACGCAGGGTGATGAGCTCATCGACATCGGGGATGTAGTTGAGCAGGACGTCGGGCAGATACTGGAAGCCAACGTAGAAGAACTTCCAGATGGCGAAGATGATGGGGTAGGCGATCATGGCGATGGCGACCGTGGAGGTGCCGTTGATCTGACCAAAGGCGAAGTAGTTGTACGCGATGATGCACGCAGCGCAACCGACGTTGGCCAGGTACCAAGACTTGTGGAAGCCCTTCTTGACCATGAGGGCAACCCAGATAGCGGTGCAGACGATAGCGACGACCTTGCCGGGCATCTCCATCACGGACTCGTAGGACTTAGGAATCTGCAGGCAGTAGACGATGAAGAAGGACAGGCAGGCGGACCAGCAGGCAGCAGCGAGCTTCGTGGAGACCTGTGCGTACAGAACCTTACGGAAAGACTTGTTGCGGAAGGTGGAAACGACGTCGATGAAGAACTTCTTGATGCCCTCGCCGACGCTCTCGATCTTCTCCTGAGCGACCTCCTCGGGGGTGTGCTCCCAGGTGGACAGGTACACGCAGAGCAGCGAGATTGCCATGACCGAAGCGTTGATCGAAGCGATGATGAAGTAGCTGAACGGGTTGGTCTCGCCGAAGGTACCAAAGCCGAAGCCGACGAGTGCAGCCATCAGGAAGCCGGCAGCGTTACCAAAGAGGTGCTTGTAGCCGGTGAGGTACGTACGCTCCTTGAAGTCGTCGGTCATCTCGATGGTAAGCGGCGACAGGTTGGCGGTGCAGAACGTGTACGCGACGTTGTAGATCAGGTACAACACAAAGTAGTACGGGAAACCAAACGGCGTAGCCACAAAGATGAGCGGCTCGGCGACCATCATCGGGATAGCCAGCAAGATCCAGAAACGGCGGCGGCCAAAGATGCGGCCGATCTTAGTAGCGTAGAAGTTATCGGCCACAAAGCCCATGAGCGGGCACAGAATGGCGTTGAGATAGATGGCGAACGAGCTGATCAGCGCAGCCTCGCCTGCGGACAGACCGCACTCCGTGGACAGGAACAGCACCATGTAGCTGTGCGTAAAGCTCAGGGCACCGGAGTTGAGCATGCCGCCCATACCAAAGCCCAAGCGCGTCCAGAATGTGATCTTGCGCTTTTTACCGATCTTGTTAGTCATCGAGCTCCCTCTCTTTTCTCGATTGTCTTGTAACAAGACATTGGAGTCCATACCGATGTCTGTCTGCATATCGCCCACTCGTAGGGTGAACGTTTAGCTAGATTATGCTCGATTGCATATGATAGGTGAACGTTCACTTGTATATTATCCTTGAACGGTCGTTTTTTGCCGTTAAACGGACATCTGACTTGAAAAAAATCACGATTACATGGGTATTGAGTGGGTTTAAATTTGAGGTCGATTAGGTGAACGTTTATTGTTTTCGCCGCTCCCGTACCCTCAGGAAGACACGCCCGAACAGACAGAACAAACATGGCCCCGCCGGGAACACTCCCGACGGGGCCATGGTCAATAGCGCCCTATGCGAACCCATTTACCGCTACAGGCAGACGCCATCCTTCCAAATGCTGATCTCGTGGCAGCTGCGACGCTCGGCACTCGTAAGCTTGCCGCTCGCCGTTTCTAGCACCAGCTGGTACAGGTCGTGGGCAGCCTCGTCGAGTGTACGCTCGCCCGTGGCGACCACGCCGGCGTTAAAGTCCATCCAGTTGGCCTTGTGGTCGCACAGACGCTGGTTGGTGAACACCTTGAGGGTAGGCGCCGGTGCGCCAAACGGCGTGCCGCGGCCGGTCGAGAACAGGATTACGTGGCAGCCGGCAGCCGTCAGGGCCGTGGTGGATACCATGTCGTTGCCCGGACCGCACAGCATGTTCAGGCCATGCTTGGTAGCCTGACCGGCATACGGCAGTACGTCGACGATGGGGGCAGATCCGCCCTTTTGCACGCAGCCGCAGCTCTTGTCCTCGAGCGTGGTAATGCCGCCGTCCTTGTTGCCGGGGCTCGGGTTCTCATAGACGACCTCGCCGTGGCTGATAAAGTAGTCCTTAAAGCCGTTGAGCATGTCGGCAGCTGCGTTAAAGACGTCCTGGCTCTCACAGCGATCGAGCAGAATGCTCTCCGCGCCAAACATCTCGGGAACCTCGGTGAGCACCGACGTGCCGCCGCGGGCGACAACCATATCGCTCACGCGACCGATCGTGGGGTTGGCGGTAATGCCCGAAAGACCGTCAGAGCCGCCGCACTTAAGGCCAATGACCAGCTCGGAGGCAGGAATGGGCTCACGCTTGGCCTGCTTGGCCAGGTCGGCAAGCTCGGACAGGATCTTGTGACCCTCGACCTGCTCGTCGGCTACATCCTGGCAGGCGAGGAATCGAACGCGCTCGCGATCGAAGTCACCGAGCTCGTCGAGTACCTGCTGGTGCGTGCAGTTTTCGCAACCGAGGGACAGGAACAGCACACCCGCAGCGTTTGCGTGACGCGAGAGCGCCACCAGCAGACGGCGCGTCTGGGCATGGTCGGCACCGGTCTGCGAGCAGCCAAAGGGATGCGGGAAGTAGTAAACGCCCTCCAGCGAGCCCTCGACCAGATCCTGAGCCTGCTCGCACATGGCACGTGCGACCTCGTTGACGCAGCCGACCGTGGGGATGATCCACAGCTCGTTGCGCGTGGCGGCGCGGCCGTCAGCGCGGCGGAAACCCATAAAGGTCTCGGGCTCAACCGGCTCAACGACCGGATGCGTCGGGTTGTAAGCGTACTCGACCTCGCCCGAAAGGTTGGTCTTGACGTTATGCGTATGAAGCCACTGACCGGGCTGGATGTCGCCCGTCACGTGGCCGATAGGAAGACCGTACTTGACGACGTCCTCCCCCGCCGCAATGGCGCGCACGGCCATCTTGTGGCCCTGCGGAATATCCTCCGCGGCCACGATCTCGCCCACCCCGGGAACCGCGACGGCGGTGCCCTTGGCAAGCGGCGACAGCGCAACGATCACGTTGTCGGCCGGATTGATCTGGATAGTATTCATTACAAAGAGTCCTAACCCTACAGGTTGAGCAGAAGTCAGCGGGCGCCCGCCAGTTGCCCGGCGGGCGCACAGAAGGATTTAGGCCTGGGCGTTGGCAAATGCCTGCTTGGCGCCCTCGGCGCGCACAACGGCAAGCGCGTTGACGACAAACTCCTCAAGGCCGGCGATCTGCGTAAGGTCCTCGCCCCACATCTGCTCGTTGCTGAGCACGTCGTGCACCAGCTCGGCATCGTCTGCACCGGCGTGGGCGGCGTAGAAATCGAGCACGAAGGCATCGTCCTGAGCGGTGTACTCGGTGCCGTCGGCGCGGCGCAGGTGCAGGCCGTCACCCTCGCGAGCAACGAGCTCCTGCGTATAGAAGGCAATGAGCGTAGCGAGGCTCGTCGACAGGCACTTGGGCAGGTTGCCGGTCTCGGCAACATAGTCCTTGAGCGTGGGCAGGTCGCGAGCACGCCATTTGGCGGTTGAGTTGAGGCAAATGGAGAGCAGCGCGTGGTCGATAAACGGGTTGTCGAAGCGGTTCTCGACGGCGGCGGCAAAGGCCTTGCAGTCCTCGACATCCAGATCGGCGGCAAGCGTCGGGATGACCTCGTCGTAGAGCATGGTGTTCATGAAGCCACGGACGGTCTCGTCGTGCATGCAATCGCGCACGATGTCAAAGCCGGCAACCCAGGAGCCCGGAACAAAGGCAGTGTGGGCGCCGTTGAGGATGCGGACCTTGCGCTTCTTGTACGGGGTGACATCGGGGGTCACAAAGACGCCCGGCAGGCCGGCCTTCACGAAGGGGAGCTTCTCGGCAAGCGACTCGTCGCCCTGGATGCCCCACATCTGGAAGGGCTCGCGCACGGCCAGGAAGGGATCCTCGTAGCCCAGGCGCTCGGCCACGGCAGCGGCCTCCTTGGGGTCGCGGATGCGGCCGGGGACGATAGTGTCGACGAGCGTGGTGCAGACGGTGCAGTCGTTGGCCATCCACTGCGCAAACTCGTCCTCCCAGCCCCAGTCGCTCACGTACTGGTTCATGATGCGCAGCAGCTCCTCGCCATTATGGTCGATGAGCTCGCAGGCGAGCACGATGACGCCCGGCTTACCGGCAGCCCAGCGGGTGTGGAGCACCTGGGCAAGCTTAGCGGGGAAGCTCGCGGGCGGCATGTCGTCGGCCTTGCAGGACGGATCGTAGGCAATGCCAGCCTCGGTGGTGTTGGAGACGATAATCTCCAAATCGTCGGAGACGGCGACCTCCATCATGGCGCGGTAGTCGTCCTCACGATACGGATTGAGGCAGCGGCTGCAGGCGCTGATCACACGGGACTCGTCGACCGTGTTGCCGCTCTCCTTGCCGCGCACCAGCACGGTGTACAGGTCATCCTGAGAGTTAATGCCGTCGGCAAAGCCAAAGGCACCGCTGATGGGCTGGACCATGACAACCTTGCCGTTCCAGCCGGTTGCCTCGTTACCCATGTCAAAGAAGCGGTCGACGAAGGCGCGCAGGAAATTGCCCTCGCCAAACTGCAGAACCTTCTCGGGCGCGTCCTTGGGCAGCAGGTAGCCCTTGTAGCCGATCTTCTCGAGCGTCTCGTAGCTGATGTTCTCCATCGATGTCTCTCCTTAGATTGCTGTTAGCGTGCGGGCAAAACGGGGGCGCCGCGTGTGGCAACGGCGCTCCCGAGTTCGGTGTGGTTCGATGCGGGTTTAGGCCTCGACGGTATCCAGGTCAAAGCCAAAGTAGCGGACCGCGTTGTTGTAGCTGATGTCGCGCACGATGGCTCCCAGCAGCTCCATTTCGGCCGGATACTTGCCCTGCTCGACCCACTCGCCGATCACGCCGCACAGCACGCGACGGAAGTACTCGTGACGCGGGTAGGACAGGAAGGAGCGGGAATCGGTAAGCATGCCCACAAAGTTGCCCAGTACGCCCTCGTTAGCCAGAGCCGTGAGCTGCTCGCGCATACCGACCTCGTTGTCGTTGAACCACCAGGCAGAGCCGTTCTGGATCTTGCCGGCGGTCGGAGCCTCCTGGAAGCAGCCCATCACGGTATCGATCATGGTGTTGTCGATGGGGTTCAGGCTGTACAGGATGGTCTTGGGCAGACCCGTGGACTCCTGGATGGAGTTGAGGAAATCGGCCAGCTGGTCGGACGGCGTGTAGTTGGAGATGCAGTCGTAGCCGGTGTCGGGACCGAGCTTGGCGAACATAGCGCGGTTGTTGTCACGCTTGCAGCCAAAGTGCAGCTGCATGGCCCAGCCAAGGCGGACATACTCGCCGGCGACGAACTGCATAAAGGCCGTCTTGTACTTGAGGACCTCGTCCTCGGCAAGCGGCTCGGCGGCAAGGCCCTTGGCAAAGATAGTCTCGATCTCGTCGGCGGTAGCCGGAACGTACATAACGTAGTCGAGCGCGTGGTCGGAAGCGCGGCAGCCCAGCTCGTGGGCAACGTCGTAGCGCTTGGAGATGGCGGCCTTCATGCCCTCGAAGTCGCTGATCTCAATGCCGGCAACCTCGGAGAGGTGCTTGCAGTAGTCGGCGAACTCCTGGCCGCGCTCGATGCGCAGGGCGGCATCGGGGCGCATGGCGGGAACGACCTGAACGTCAAAACTGTCGTCGGCGGCAATCTTCTTGTGCCACTCAAAGCTGTCGGCGGGGTCGTCGGTAGTGCAGATCATGCGGACGTTGGACTGCTTGATCAGGTTGCGGCAGGTAAAGCTGGCCTCAGCGAGCTTGGCGTTGGCAAGGTCCCAGACCTCCTGAGCGGTTTTGCCGTTCAGGACGCCCTCGTAGCCAAAGTAACGCTTAAGCTCCAGGTGGCTCCACTCAAAGACGGGGTTGCCCACGCAACGGCCCAGGGTCTCGGCCCACTTCTGGAACTTCTCGCGAGCAGGGGCATCGCCGGTAATGAAGCGCTCGTCAACGCCGTTGGCACGCATCAAGCGCCACTTGTAGTGGTCACCGCCCAGCCAAACCTCGGTGATGTTCTCAAAACGCTTGTCGTCCCAGATCTCCTTGGGAGAAATGTGGCAGTGGTAGTCAACGATGGGCATGCCCTCGGCAAAGTTGTGGAACAGCTCCTCACCGGTTTTGGTGCTCAGCAGGAAATCCTGATCGTCCATGAAGTTTTTCATCAAACAACCCCTTTGTTGGCGGAGCGGGCGCACGATGCGCTCGTTATCCTCTAGGTGAACGTTCACTATACTAATTCATTGCGACTTAAAAGGTGAACGTTCACCTAACCACCATGGGGTGAACGGTCGATTTTGCCCGTTCAACGGTTACTGGAGCCGTGACTTGTATGTATTGCGAATTGGCAGGCGTCCCCGAATACCGAACTTGAGCGCTTTGGCCAGGTGGGTCATGTTCCGCCGTGCATTTTTGGGAGTATTCAGCATCGGAGCGCACCGCGCACCGTCTTCGAAGCCCTATCTGATGCTCATATTGCGCCCAATCGGCATAAATAAGTGCCCCCAATGGCGAATTACGCCATCGGGGGCACTTAAAACAGTCGTCCTAGCCTCTTTCGGGACACGCCATTGCTGAATACTCCAAAAAATGCACGTCGCAAGAGGGGGTACCTGACTAAACGGCTAAATTCCCGCAAGCTCGCAGTAGCGGTCGACGTTGCTGGCAAACACCATCTCCACAGCACCCTTCTGCACGGGCTCCGCCGGAGTTTTACCCCACAGCAGATACTCGCCCAAGGTCTTAGCGCCACGGTAGGCCAAGCTCACCGGGTCCTTATAGACAATATTAGTAAAGATGCCACGGCGCAAGGCCAAGGCGCTCTCGGGGAACAGGTCGTTGCCGATTACCATGACCTTGCCGGCCTTGCCGCTTGAAACAAGCGCGTCGGCGACCACCTCGGAACCAACGGCAAAAACGCTACAGATGAGCTCGGGAGCATCCGGCGCACTCAAGCGCTGCTCAAGCTCGCGCTCGAGCTGTTTGACTTGCGCATGGGCGCCGGCAAGGTCCTCAACTTGCCATGGAATATCGTGCTCGCGCAGGTAATTATGAAAGGCGCGGGCGGTCAGGTAGTGTGAATCGGTATAGGGGTCGCCCGCCAACAGGAGCACGCGGGCGTCAGCCCCAGAAGCGTGGACCAGGTTAGCCGCCTGCTCTGCCATAAGACTGCCCGCCGCGGAATAGTCCGCCAGACTGGCACCCAGGCGATCGAGGTGCGGTCGGTCGCCGTCGACGAGCTCAATCGCCACACCCGCCTCGGCAATCTGCCTCAAAAGCTCGGTTGCGCGGTCATCGCCCGGAACATAGGCAAGCAGGCCGTCAATCTTCTCGCCTACCTGCAGACGCTCATCAATCTGCTCGAGCGCATCGGCGTAGCCGCCCACGCCAAATTCTACGCGCTCAACCGTAATGCCCTGATCGATGACCTCCTGCTCAAAGCGGTTGCAGCCTTCCCACAGGTAACGGAAAAAGTACGCTCCCTCGCGCGATGCGCGGGGCAGGCAAAACACCAGGTTGATATCCTTGCGGCGCAGGCTCGAGGCACTTGTGTTGCGGTGGTAACCCATGGCTTCGGCCTTAGCATTCACCTTAGAGCGCACGGATTCGCTCACGCCGGCCTTACCCGTCAGGGCCTTGTGCACGGTATTGATGGAAACGCCAAGCTCGGCGGCTATGTCCTTCATGGTTACGCGAGCGCTCATGGGGTTACTCCGTTATAGATAAGTTGCCAATTAACAGTACAGGTAACGATACCCCAAAATCACTCTTCAACTCGCCGCGCTCTCCCCCAAATGTGCAAAGCGCCCCGCGAACGGATGCTCGCGAGGCGCTTGGGTGCCTGGACCTTTATTTGATACCGCGGCCCAAGTCTTCGGCAATTTTGTCCACGCCCTTAAGTGCGGCGCACGTCTTTTTGTTGGAGCAATGCCCCGTGCAAACGCCACCCTGAGCGCAGTCGGCGCAGGTGCCCTTGCGGTAGATGCGCACGCATACCGCGACAAACGCAATACCGATAACAGCCAGTACAACAATATCGATAGGTACCATAGCAAGCCTCCTCTAGTTAACCATCACTTACTTTACCCCATTCTCCACCTACCAAAAAGGGACAGGTTTATTTTGGTCAGTTTTATCTGCGGAAACGCCACATCTCCCCCACCAAAAAGCCCGAGTGTCGCTGGGACACCCGGGCTCGTGGAAAGGGGCTGATCCTTATTCGGACTTAAGCGGAAACTGCGGCGGAAGCAGTGTTGGTCTCATCCTCGTCGGTCCAAGCGT
Organism: Collinsella sp.; assembly: GCA_048205975.1. Lineage (GTDB taxonomy): Bacteria > Actinomycetota > Coriobacteriia > Coriobacteriales > Coriobacteriaceae > Collinsella. The sequence continues at coordinate 20,526 of DBEWTI010000007.1, read as the reverse complement.
GCTTGGGCATGGGACGGAAGATCTGGAAGAGCATCGCAACCAGCAGCACGATAGCCACAACCGTCCAGATACCAAACTGCCCAAGGACCAGCAGGTTATAGAACTGGTTGATGAACAGGGCGATCACCCAAGCGAAGGCGCACTCGTAACCGATGGCGATCGCAGTCCACTTGCCCGAGTCCATCTGGTTGCGGATGGTACCCATGGCGGCGAAGCAGGGGGCGCACAGCAGGTTGAAGGCACCGAAGGCAACGCAAGCGCCCATAGTCGGGAACATGCCGGCAAATGCGGTCCACAGGCTCGGGTCGGTCTCGGCGGCGTCGGCGACGGACAGCAGCGAGCCGGCGGTGGCGACGACGTTCTCCTTGGCGACAAGGCCAGAGACAGTCAGTGCAGTTGCCTGCCAGGTGCTAAAGCCGAGCGGGGCGAAAATCCAGGCGACCAGGTTGCCCAGCATGGCGAGCACGGAGTAGTCCATGAACTCCTCAGGAATGCCGTCCATAGCAGGCAGGAAGCCAAAGGAGCCGTTGTAGCTACCAAAGTTGGAGAGGAACCAAACCACGACGGTAGAGGCGAAGATGACCGTGCCGGCCTTCTTGATAAAGGCCCAGCAGCGCTCCCACACGTGCAGCGCCCAAGAGCGGATCGCCGGGAAGTGATAGGCGGGAAGCTCCATAACGAACGGCGTCGGGCGACCGGCGAAAAGCTTGGTCTTCTTGAGCATAAGGCCCGAAGCGATGACGGCAAAGACGCCCAGGAAGTAGAAGAGCGGGCTGATCCACGCGGCGGTGGTGGAAGAATCGCCGATGATGGAGCCCATGAGCAGGGCGATGATCGGCAGCTTAGCGCCACAGGGAATAAACGTGGTGGTCATGACCGTCATGCGGCGGTCCTTCTCATTCTCGATGGTCTTGGTGGCCATGACGCCGGGGACGCCGCAGCCCGAGGACACGAGCATGGGGATAAAGGACTTACCGGACAGGCCAAAGCGGCGGAACACGCGGTCCATGATAAAGGCGACGCGGGCCATGTAGCCGCAGTCCTCCAGGAAGGACAGCATCACAAAGAGCAGGAACATCTGCGGGACGAAGCCGAAGATGGCGCCCAGGCCGCCGACGATGCCGTCACAGACCAGCGAATCGACCAGGCCACCGTCCTCGGTGCCGCCCGCCACGAGGGCGTCGTGCACCATGGTGGTGATACCCGGGACATAGGGCCCATACTGCGCCGGGTCGACCGAGTCGGCGTTGTCGCCCGCAGCCTCAACAGCCGCGTCGTAGGCATCGCGGCCCTGACCGAGCACGTACCAACCGTCGGTGCCGAAGAGCTGGTCGTTGGTGAAGTCGGTCACCGTGCCGCCCAAGGTAGAGACGGCAATGTAGTACACACAGAACATGATGACCACAAAGATCGGCAGGCCCAGGATACGGTTGGTAACCACGCGGTCGATCTTCTCGGAGGTGCTCATCTTTGCCGGAGCCTTAGTGAGGCACTCGTCGATGATGTGGGCAATCACGCCGTAGCGCTCACCGGTGATGATGGACTCGGCGTCGTCGTCGCAGTCCTGCTCGCACTGAGCGACCAGCTGCTCCACGCGAGCGGCCTTCTCCTTAGTAAGGTTGATGAGTTTGCAGGCGTCCGCGTCGCGCTCGAACAGCTTGACGGCGTAGTAGCGACGCTTGTTGGCGGGAACGCTCGCCGGCAGGTTGTTCTCGATGTGGTCCAGAACGTCCTCGATGGAGGAATCGAACTTGTGCTCCGGCACCTGGCCCTTGGAAGCGGCGGACTTCTTGACCTGCTCGAACAGCTCCTTGATACCCTTGTTCTTAAGGGCCGAGATCATCATGACCGGGCAACCGAGCTTCTTGGAAAGCTTGTCCGTGTCGATCTTGTCGCCGTTCTTCTCGACCAGGTCAGCCATGTTGAGGGCAACGACCACGGGCAGGCCGGTCTCGATAACCTGAAGCGCCAGGTACAGGTTGCGCTCGAGGTTGGTGGCGTCGACAACCTGGACGACGACGTCGGGCTCGCCGCTCATAAGGTAGTCGCGCGAGCACTGCTCCTCGGGGCTATAGGGGGAAAGCGAGTAGATGCCGGGGAGGTCCGTAATCGTGACGCTCTTGTCGCTCAGGAGCTTGGCTTCCTTTTTCTCAACCGTGACACCCGGCCAGTTGCCAACGTAGCCGTTGGCGCCGGTGATCAGGTTGAAAAGCGTGGTCTTGCCGCAGTTGGGGTTACCCGCCAGCGCGACATGGATCTGAGAATCCGCCATTCAATCCTTCTTCCTTGTGTGCCTGCGCTGCTTTCTCCACGCAGGCTGGATAATGTGCTTTAAAGTTGCAGCATTAAGTTAGAAAAACCTAACTTTATCTGCAGAAATAACCGCGCAAAGATCCCTTACTGGACCTCGACGACGGCGGCCTCCTCCTTGCGGATGGAAAGCTCGTAGCCGCGCACGTTGATCTCGACCGGATCACCGAGCGGTGCAACCTTTACGACCTTGAACGAAGTGCCCTTGATGAGCCCCAGGTCCATAAGGTGGCGGCGAAGCGCACCCTCACCGTGAAGCTTGACGATGGTAGAGCTCTCGCCCACCTTAACGTCACCCAACGTCTTCATTTACTTGTCCCCCTTTCAGTGCGTACAGAAATACCGTCGACTAACCGACGGTCATGATGTGCATGGCAACCTTGGAATCGATACCAAAGCGTGCGCCCAGCACCGTGACGATGATATTGGCGCCACTCGAGCTCACCACGTGGATTTCGCTGCCCTCGACAAAGCCGAGGTCCTTGAGATGGTGCTTCATATCCTCATTGCCCTTTACACGAGACACGCGCACGGTTTCGCCCGCCTTCACCATCGAAAGCGGCATTGCCGGCATCTGCGGTCCGCAAGACATGAGTGGCTCCTAACGTCAGTTCGTCCTCAACATCGACGCGGCAAAAGTTAACCACGTCTATGTTCGCTTTAGTAAACTAACACGTGGTTAACTTTTTTGGAAGGGTCCCCACTCAGTTTTCGAAAAAGTTTCCTATACGAAACAAAAAGGCGCGGCAAAGAGCTGTCCTTTGCCGCGCCCTGTCATGCTTAGAGCGAGAGGTTTCTGATCGACGTGACGCAGGAGGCCTCGTCAACGCCCGAAACGCGAAAGACGATATCCTCGCCGCATTCGCCGTAGAGGGCCATGAGCCCCATCACATCGCGGCCATCCGTGTGGCGATCGCCGATACTGACTGACACATCACTACGATGCTTGGCAATGATGTCGTAAAGCAGCGCAACCGGGCGGGCATGCAGTCCCAACGGATCTTTAATCGTCTTTGTAAACTCGACCATGTCCCCTCCCGCGGCATCGCACATTCGGCCGGCAAACCCAGCCACGTGGTAGTTATTGTACGTTACCGGCGCACCCCCGTCCCACAAAAAACGAGGGAAGGCACACGTCCTTCCCTCGTTACGGGCAATATGTTGCCGCTCGCCTACATCAGGCGCAGGCTGACGTCCTTGAGCTGGGCGCCGGAAACGGCACTCGGAGCGCCCGACATGAGGTCGGAGCCGCTGGCCGTCTTGGGGAACGCCATGACGTCGCGAATGGAGTCGGAGCCGGTGAGCAGCATGCACACGCGGTCCAGACCCAGAGCAAAACCGCCCATCGGGGGCGCACCAAACTTGAGGGCCTCCATGAGGAAGCCGAACTGCGACTCGGCGCGCTCCTCGGTAAAGCCCAGGAGCTTGAGCATGGACATCTGCATCTCGGCGTTGTGGATACGCATACCGCCGCCGCCGGCCTCAAAGCCGTCCATGACAAAGTCGTAGGTGTAGGAACCGGCTGCCAGCGGGTCGGCCTCGATCTTGGCGATGTCGGTCTCGGTCGGCAGGGTAAAGGGCTGGTGCTCGGCAGCATAGGCCTTGCGATCCTCGTCCCAGTGGAACAGCGGGAAGTTGACGACCCACAGGAAGTCGTGGCCCTCGCGCTTGATCTCGAGCGCGTTAGCCATGTGGGAACGCATGCCGCCCAGGATCTCGTCAGAGAGCAGGCGCGGACCGGCGGCGAACATCACAAGGTCGCCGGGCTCGACGTTCATGCGCTCACGCAGAGCGGCCATCTCCTCGTCCGAGAAGAACTTGACGATGGGGCTGTTGATGGAGCCATCCTCGCGGAAGGCGATCCAGGCCAGGCCCTTGGCGCCAAACGTGGAGGCCACGCCGGCGAGCTTATCGATCTTGGCACGTGCCCAGGCACCGGCGCCCTTGGCGTTGATGGCCTTGACGACAGAGCCCTCCTCGTTTGCAGCAGTCGCAAAGACCTTGAACTTGGAGTTGGCAAAGATGTCGGTCAGGTCGACCAGGTGCATGCCGTAGCGAGTATCGGGCTTGTCGGAGCCATAGGTGTCCATGGCCTCCCAATAGTCCATGCGACGCAGCGGCGTGGGCATCTCGACGCCCATGCGGCCGAAGGCATCGGCCAGGACCTCCTCGAGCGCGCTCATGACGTCGTTCTGGTCCACGAAGGACATCTCGATATCGACCTGGGTGAACTCGGGCTGACGGTCGGCACGCAGGTCCTCGTCGCGGAAGCACTTGGCAACCTGGTAGTAGCGCTCGACGCCACCGACCATAAGCAGCTGCTTCAGGAGCTGCGGGGACTGCGGCAGGGCGTAGAAGTTGCCCGGCTGGATACGGCTGGGGACGATGAAGTCGCGGGCGCCCTCGGGCGTGGACTTGAACAGGGAGGGCGTCTCGACCTCCATGAACTCACGGTTGTGCAGCGCCTCGCGAATGGCAAAGGTAAAGTCGGAGCGCAGCTTGAGGTTGGCCATCATCTCGGGACGACGGAGGTCCAGATAGCGATAGCGCAGGCGGGTGTCCTCGCTGGTCTCGATGCCGTCCTCGATCTGGAACGGCGGGGTGACGGAAGTGTTGAGCACCTCGGCATGATCGGTCAGGACCTCGATCTCGCCGGTCGCGAGCTTGGTGTTGGTGGTCTCCTCGCCACGGGCGCGCACGACGCCATGGATCTTGATGGGCCACTCGGGACGCATAGTCTCGGCGATCTTAAAGGCGTCGCCGTCGGAGTGCTCGGGGTCGAAGGTGAGCTGCGTGATGCCCTCACGGTCGCGAAGGTCGCAGAAGATAAGGCCGCCGTGGTCGCGGCGACGGCTCACCCAACCGGTGAGGGTGACCTCTTCGCCCACGTTCTCGAAGCGAAGCTCGCCGCAGGTACGGGTGTGCATGGAATGCTCATCGATGGGACGGGTCTGGCTCATACCAGTGATCCTCCTTTATGGATCTGTGCCGCCCCGTGTCGTTCCGGGCGGCGTCGTACAGATTTGCCCAGCCTGCGTAAACCGCGCAGCCAGACATGGCGTTCTATCTTATCGCACTCGCGTCGATGTGCAGCGAAAAAGTGGCTCCTGCCCAAAGACTTGACGGAGACGAAACAATTGACGCGCCGCGACACCCGCCCGCGCTCGTCACGTGCGACAATATGCCCCAATAAAACAGCACTCGGAAAGGCCCGCCATGACTGCACGCCTCATCGTTATGGATATCGACTCCACGCTCATCAACCAGGAGGTCATCGACCTGTTGGGCGAAGAGGCCGGCGTGGGCGAGCAGGTGGCACAGATCACCGAACGCGCCATGCGCGGCGAGCTTGACTTTAAGCAGGCGCTCGAGGAGCGCGTGGGGCTGCTCGCCGGCCTGGACGAGAGCGTGTTCGAGCGCACCTTTGAGCGCGTGACATTTACCCCCGGCGCGTTGGAGCTTGTGCGCTCGGCACACAGCAAGGGCTGGAAGGTCGGCGTGGTAAGCGGCGGCTTTCACGAGGTCGCCGACAAGGTCGTGGCCGCCGCGGGCATCGATTTTTGCCTGGCCAACCGCCTGGAAGTCGTGGACGGCAAGCTCACCGGCAAGCTGGCGGCCGACATCGTGACCAAGGAGTCCAAGCTCATCCAGCTGCTAGATTGGGCAGTTGAGTGCGGCGTCGATATGGCCCACACGGTCGCGATCGGCGACGGCGCCAACGACATCCCCATGATTCAGGCCGCGGGCACGGGCATCGCGTTTTGCGCCAAGCCCAAGACGCGCGAGGCGGCCCCGTTTGCCATCGACGAACGCAACCTGATGCTCGCCATGGACATCATCCTGCGCGATTAGCCGATCCGTCTAACAATTGAATCAGTCTGTCCTATAGTTTCCGAACAATTTTGTCTTAGTGTTCGGAAACATACCCTTTGAGTGCTAGACTTTGCGCCGTCGAAGGGAACATATATGGATAAGCGAGATCTTGAGCAATTGCTGAGCGATGTTGCCGGCGGAGCAGTCACCCCTGCCGACGCCCTCACGCGCATCCAGACGGCTCCGACCGCCGATTTGGGCTTTGCGCAGCTCGATCTTTCGCGCGGGGTGCGCCAGGGAGCCGGCGAGGTTGTCTACGGCGCCGGTAAAACCGCCGAGCAGATTGCCGCCATTATCGAAGCGCTGCGCGATGCCGGCCAGGAGCGCATCCTGGTCACGCGCCTGGATGCCGAAAAAGCCGCGCGCACCTCGGAGCTCCTCGGCAACGACATCGACCTGGGATATGTCCCGGACGCACAGCTCGCCCTCGTGGGCGGCAAGCCCTCCCCCACCGGCAACGGACGCATCGTTGTCGCCTGCGCCGGTACGAGCGACCTGCCCGTCGCCGAGGAAGCCGCGTTGACGGCCGAGTTCTACGGCAACGGGGTCGATCGCCTCTACGACGTGGGTGTCGCCGGCCTGCACCGTCTGCTCGCGCATGCCGAGGAACTTGCCCAGGCACAGGTGGTCATCGCCATCGCCGGCATGGAGGGCGCCCTAGCGAGCGTTATCGGCGGTCTGGTGAGCTGTCCGGTCATCGCCGTTCCCACCAGCGTGGGCTACGGCGCAAATTTTGGAGGCGTAGCCGCGCTGCTCGCCATGCTCAACTCCTGCGCCAGCGGCGTTTCGGTTGTCAACATCGACAACGGCTTTGGTGCCGCCTACCAGGCAAGTCTTATCAATCATCTGAGCGCCGGCACGCCCTGCGCCCGTTAAGGAGCATTCCATGTCCAATCATCAGCACACGCTTATCATCGACGGCACCTCGGGCATCAGCGGCGACATGACCGTCGCGGCCCTGCTCGACCTGGGCGCCAGCGAGGAGCACCTGCGCGAACAGCTCGCCACGCTGCCGGTCGACGGCTTTACGATCGCCGTCACGCGTGCAAACAAGCATGGCATCGACGCCTGCGATTTCGACGTCCAGCTGGCAGAGGAGCTCGAGAACCATGATCACGATATGGCCTGGCTCTACGGCAACGAAGCAGCTGTCGAGCATATGCATGAGCATGAGCATGAGCACCACCATCATGACCATGACGAGCACGAGCACGAACACTGTCACGAGCACGAACACGTGCACTGCCACGAGCATGATCATGAGGCCCACGACCATGGCCACGAGGACCATCATCACGCCCACCACCATCACCACCGTTCTTTGGCGGACGTCACCGCCATCATCGACGGCTCGCAGCTAAGCGATGGCGCCAAGCGTCGCGCCCTCGCCATCTTTACCGCACTCGCTGCTGCCGAGGCCAAGGCTCACGGCAAAACGCCCGAGACCGTCATGTTCCACGAGGTGGGCGCCGTCGACTCCATCGTCGACGTCTGCTCCGTCGCCATCTGCCTCGATGACCTGGGCATCGAGGACATCGTGGTCGAGTCGCTCTCCGAGGGCCACGGAACCATCCGTTGCGCCCACGGCCTCATGCCCATTCCCGTCCCCGCTGTCGTCAACCTGTGCCAGGCGGGCAATATCGCCCTCTCGCCTGCACCGGTCGCCGGCGAGCTCGTGACGCCCACGGGCGCCGCCATCGTCGCCGCACTGCGTACGTCCGAGCACCTGCCGGCCCGCTACCGCATCGAGGCCGTCGGCTACGGCGCCGGTAAGCGCCCCTACGAGGGCTGCTCCGGTACGCTCCGCTGCCTGCTCGTTCACGCGGACGCATAGCCATGGATGCCCGCAAGGCAAAAAGCCGCGCTGCCATCGTTGCGGCGTTCTCCGAGCTGCTGCGCGAAGAGGACTACGGCAAGATCACCGTCGGCGACATTATCGCTCGCGCCCATGTGGGTCGGGCCACGTTCTACGGCCTCTTCAAAAGCAAAGATGACCTACTGTCCGAACTCGTGAGCGACATCTGCACCCACGCCCTCGACGACGATGGCACACCGCTCGACGACCCACTCGTGCAGGTCGAGCATATCCTCAACAACCTCTGGGGGCGCCGCCAGGGCGTACGTGCCCTCGTGGCCGGCGCCGGCTCACGCGTCTTCGCCGACTGCTTACGCAAGACCATCATGTCACGGGCAGCCGAAACCGTCCCTACCGACCCAAACGGCCCCGCCGCCACCATGGACCGAAGCTTCCTACTACACCACATAGCCTCAAGCTTCGTAGGAATGGTCCAATGGTGGGCCTGGCACAACTTTCAAGCAGATAAGGCCGAAGTAGCCAAAGACTACCTATCAGCCATTAAGCCTCTCTTCAACTAAGTAACTATCCCTTCCCAAAGTGTCAACAGCTACCCAACGCCCCTACCAGCAGCAAGCCCCTCCCATCTAAATTCAGATATATACGTTGGGTTGCTTGTTCCAACGCGACTAAACTCCCGCCGCCGTCCGCATGGGGTAACTGCCCAGCGCACTCCGCAGGACGAAAGACCCCCCGCCGCACGAAGGGCGCCGCGGGGGTTCTTTCATGTCCGAGGACGCGCTGGGAAGTTACCCCATGCGGACGGCGGACAACTATGTAGCCTTGGACTAGAACATGCCCAAGAAACCATGCACAAACAGTGCGGCCAGAGCGGCACCGACAAACGGCGCAATGCCAGGAACGAGCAGACCGTACTTCCAGTTGTTGTCAGCCTTGTTCTTGATCGGCAGCACCTGATAGGCCATGCGAGGACCAAGGTCACGAGCCTGGTTCATGGCGAAGCCGGTGATGCCGCCCATGCCCATGCCAACGGCCCAAACGATCAGGCCGACGCAGATAGCGAGCATCAGAACGTTCTCGCCGGCGCGGCTAGCGGCAGCAAGGATGGCGCTGATGAACACGAAGGTGCAGATAGCTTCACAGAAGAAGTTACGGGCATAGTTCGTGCCCTCGGTGGTGGGGTTGGTCGAGAAAATGTTGCGCTGGGCAATGGGGTCGACGACGCCCTCGGAAGCCTTGAACTCATCGGCATACATAAACCAGGCGATTACGGCACCCACAAAACCGCCGAGCATATCGGCAATCATGAAGGGAATGCAGCTGCTCCACGGCACCAGGCCTACGATGCACTGGGCAAGCACCATAGCAGGGTTCATGCACACGGCGCCGCCAAAGACAAACAGGCAGACCGAGATGCCAAAAGACCAGGTGGTGATGGCAAACATGTGACCGGAGCCCTGATACTTGGTGCCCTTGAGCACGGTATCGCAGTGCACGCCCACGCCAAAGACGATCATGAGGGCCGTCGCGCCGAATTCGCAGAGGAGTTTGGTAAGCATAAAACCTTATCTTTCTTGTCGGTTATAAACGATTCGTTTAGGCCGCGCACTAGTGCTGCGCAACAACAACGCCCAGGCCATCGGGAATGACGGCAACCTTGGCATCGGCGCCCTTCATCTCAAAGGCGAGCTTGAGCGCCTCCTCGATAGTGTTGACCGGCGTCATGTGCATATCCTTGAGCATCTGGTGATCGCACAGGTCGGTAACCATGATCACAGGGTGATGCGCCAGAATGCGGGCAAAGATCTGGCTCGTCCACTGGTCGGGCAGGGTCTCGTCCTTAGGACGGTCGATGCAGGCACGCTCAAACTCTGCCGGATCGTTGTCGGCGATGTTGTGATAGAAGCCCTCGCCACCGTGACCGTCGGCACAACCGGCGACGTCGATGATCACACCGCCTTCGGGAAGCGTGGCCTCGGCAGCGCACATGCCCTTCACAGCCTGGTAGATGTTCTGATCGAGCGGGTAGCCGCCGTTGGTGGTGATGGCGATCTCGCACTCGACGGGCTCAACGCCGGCAAGGCTCTTCACGAACTCGCAGCCAGCCTCGTGCGCCTTGTGGATGTCGCCGGCAAAGGAGCCGATGACCTCGTGCTTGCCGTTAAGCACCACGTTAAGCACAAAGGCAAGGTGAGCCATCTCGGCGGCGGCGAACATGTCCTCGCTCACGTGGTTGTGGCACAGGTTGCCGGCACGCGAGTGGGAATCGTTCACAAACTGACCGTTGTGGTTGTACATGATGGTCTTGTAGCTGGCGATGCCAGGCAGGACGGACTTGCGGCTACCAGAGAAACCGGCAAAGAAGTGCGGCTCAATAAAGCCTTCGGCAAGCAGCAGATCGCAATCGGCCGCAATCTTGTTGATGATGCACTCGCCACCAGAAGGCAGGGTGCCGATCTTTTTCATCATGCTGTCGTCAGTCGCGACGTGCATAACGATTTCCTCGTTGGCAACGATCTCCTCGCCGTACTTGTTGACGAGCTCCTCGTGCGTCGACGGACGATGCATGCCGGTCGCGACCAGGATGCGCACACGTGCCTCGGGAGCGGCAGCGTGAATGTGATGCAGCAGAATAGGCATCGTCACACGCGAAGGAACGGGACGCGTATGGTCGGAGCTAATGATGACGATATCCTTCTTGCCAGCACAAAGCTCCTCGAGCGAAGGCGAGCCATAAGGGTTGGCAAGCGACTCCTCTACCAGCTCTTCCTGAGATTTTGTAGTCTTAAACTCGTTTTGATGACCTTCCATCACACCCGCGAAGTTCTTATCCTCGAGCTCCAGATGCAACGTCTTGTGGTCAAACGGCAGTTCACATTCAAACAATGATGAGCGCCCTCTTCCTTTCAACTGACACACTAGATAAACCGTTGGAAGGATACGCCGCTCACCGAAAAACACCACCGTCCACCGACTCATTAACACAACGTTCATATTTGACCCGCAACAAAACGACCGCGATCCCAAACGGGACCGCGGCCGCCCGTAAAAGACACAATAGAAAGGATGACTTACACAGCGCCGAGGCAAACATCTACCCCGAGACGTACGCACGTAAAGCATTTTGCATAAATGCGTTAATAATTGCATAAAATGGCGCATGGATTTCTAGCCGTAACAGGGTAGTACCCTCCGGAGCGTGCATTTTTGCGAGTATTCAGCATCGCGGGATAAGATTTTGGTGTCAAAAGTCTTTCAAAAAGTAGATAGTCCTCATGACTCGACCCATCTGGATAGCATGCGGCGAGAAACCAGCTATATATGGACATCGCCAAGGCCCAATTGTCGTGCAAAAGCATCAACAAAGGCAGCGAAAGCCGGCTATGGCCTTATGCATCAATCTTTGGCTGCTGAAAACTCCGTTTTTTGCACGTCGCCCCAAGCACCACCCTCACCCAGCGGCCAATCCGCTGAAGACCGGACATCTCAGGGCCCGCCATCAGCTTACTTTTAGGCACACTCCGCAGGACGCAAGAAGCCCTCGCCGCACAAAGTGCGCAGCGAGGGCTTCTTGCATGTCCGAGGACGTGCCTAAAAGTAAGCTGATGGCGGGCCCGGACGACTACAGGGCTATCGATTACCCCGTGTTCTGCAATCCTGCCGAGACGCCGGTCACAGTCGAAAGAATCAGGCTCATGTACTCGGCCTTCTTCTCCTCCGCCATCTCGTCCTGGTTCATACGCACCTCGCGAAGGGCGCGGACCTGGGCGATGGATAGGGCGTCAACATAGGGGTTGCGCACGCGAACGGCGCAGCCGAGCACGCGGCGGCGCTGTAGCGGCCACTCGTCACCGACGATGGCAAGGACCCACTTACGGGTGAGCTGCATCTCGGTAAAGACCTTCTCGGACAAATCCTGGCGATCGCCCAGGTGCAGGTACATCTTGGCGATGCGCTGGTCGGTCTTGGCGATCGACATCTCGATGTTGTCGATAAAGGTGCGGAAGAACGGCCACTCCTGGTAGGCAGCCTTGAGCTGGTCAAGGTCGCCAAACTGCTCGCAGGCGGTGCCCAGGCCGTACCAAGCGGCCAGGTTAATGCGCGCCTGGCTCCAGCTGAAGATCCACGGAATGGTACGCAGGTCGTCGAGCGACTTGGCACCCAGACCGCGCTTGGCGGGACGCGAGCCGATCGGCAGCAGACCGACCTCGGTCAGCGGCGTCACGGTCGAGAACCACGGTGTAAAGTCCTCGGTGTTCAGCAGGTCCAGATAGCGCTCGTGGCTTGCGGCGTTGAGCTTCTCGGCCATATCCCAGAACTTCTGCGTGGTCTCGGTGTTGGTCTTCTCGACGCTCGGGGCCGACTGCAAAAGCGTTGCGGCGGCAACGGACTCAACATGGCGCTGAGCCAGCGTGCGGTTGCCGTAACGGGCAAAGATGACCTCGCCCTGCTCGGTGAGCTTAAAGAAACAGTTGACCGAACCCTTGGGCTGCGCCAGCACGGCCTTGTTGGCCGGACCGCCGCCACGGCCCACGGCACCGCCGCGACCGTGCATGAGCACCAGGTCGATATCGTTCTTCTCGGCCCACTTGGCAATGCGCTCCTGCGCGGAGTGCAGCGCGAGCATGGCCGTGGTAGGACCGGCATCCTTGGAGGAGTCGGAATAGCCCAGCATGACCTCCATGCGGCGGTTGGTCTGGGCAAGGCGCTTCTGCACCACGGGCAGCGTAAGCATCTGGTCGAGCACGTCGACGCAGCCCTCGAGGTCCTCGAGCTGCTCAAACAGCGGGATCACGTCGAGCTCGGGGACATCCTCCTCATGTGCGAAGGACAGGTGGGCAAGCTCGAAGACGTCGGCCACATGCTGGGCGCTCTTGGTGAACGAGATGATGTAGCGGTGCGCCATCTTCTTGCCGTAACGCTTTTGGATGGAACCGATGGCACGGAAGGTATCGATGACCTCGCGCGTCATGGGCTGCAGGTCGCCATGGATACCGTTCTCGTGGATATCCTTGAGGGCGCGGGCGTGCACCACGGAGTGCTGACGGAACTCCATCTCGACCATGTGGAAGCCGAAGGACTCGACCTGCCAGATGATGGTCTGGACCGGGCCGTAGGCGGCACGGACGGCACCGCAGGCGGCCAGCGAGCGCTGGACGACGCGCAGGTCATCCAGGAACTCGTCTGCGCTGTGATACATGGTGTCGGTGATACGGCGCACGGTGGCGTTCAGACGGTCGGCCATGACGAGCATGACGGCGCGATGCGGCTCGTGCTCGGAAATCAGTTCGGCGCGGGCCGTGTACTGGGTGCTCATCTCGACCTGATGGTTCCACAGGTTGATGAGCTCGGCAGACGGCTTGCTGTAAGTGGCCTCGAGCGTGAGGTTACGGCCGATGCGGCGGCACTTGTCCTCGAGCTTGAGCACCATGTGGGTGAAGTACTTGGCGGCGACCTCACGGCTCACCTTGGCGGTGACGTTGGGGTTACCGTCGCGGTCGGAACCGATCCAGCTGCCGGGATGGAAGAACGCCGGGCACAGCGGCGGCACGGTACCGGCCTTGTCGCCCAGCACCCAGTCGTCAAAGCGACGATAGATAACGGGGATGACGTCGAACAGCGTGTTATCGAAGATGTCGATGATGGTATCGGCTTCCTCGACCGGCGTGGGCTTCTTGAGCGCGATGGGGCTCGTACGCACCAGGGCGTCAATCTCCTGCAGCATATGGCGCTCGTTCTCCACCAGGTCGGAGCCGCCCAGACGCGGACGCTCCTCCAGCAGGTTGGAGATACGGCGAATCTTGCCCTCGACGGCCTTACGACGGGCCTCGGTGGGATGTGCGGTAAAGACAGGGTGGAACTCGAGCTTGCCGAGCAGCTCGTTGGCGCCCTCGACGCCCAGCTCATTCACCAGCTGGTGATAGGCGACGGTGAGCTCGTTGGCGGGATCGACCTCGGTATCGGTCGACGCACCGGCCTCGCGCTCGCGCAGCTGCGCCACACGGTAGTTCTCCTCCGACAGGTTTGCCAGGTGGAAGAAGCTCGTAAAGGCGCGGACAATGACCTGCTGCTTATCGAGCGGCAGGCTGTCGATCAGATCGACGACCTCACGAAATGCCACGGCGGTGGACTCATCGGCAGTAGGCACGCCCTGCTCGTCGACGGCCTCGTCGGCAGCACGCGTACCGGGGTTGCCGGCATTGGCCACAATCTCGGCCGACAGGATCTTGTCGAACAGGTCCGCGATCTCAGGATCATACTCGCTAAGCACACGACGCTCCAGGCGCAGGAACAGCGCCAGATTGTCGCGCAGCTCCTCGGGGATCTCGATCTCGGCGAGACGCTCCCTGGACTCGGCATTCGAGCCGATTCGGTTAACGAGGCGGTTGACCACGGCAGCGACGCGCGCCGCGGCTTCGGGTACAGACTGGTTGCTTAGGTTCTCAGCCACGTTTCCTCCCATTCCTCCTTCTATGCACGTAACATGCGGTATTTATTATAGGCGCTTGAGAAATACTTTCGACACTGATTGCGCTTTACCACACAAAAGTATTTTCTGCATTGCAAGGGTTTTTGCTCTAAATGGTCGTATTTCTCGGTGGACGGCATACACAAACGGGGGCATTCCGCATAAATGCGAAACACCCCCGTAACAATCGCTCGCGATGGACGGGACACCCAAGCGGGTCCGCAGCTCAAAAAGATGCGCTACAGGCGCTCGCGAACCGCCTCGACGACGTTGGCCAGATCGGCAAGGACCTCTTCATGGCTCTCCATGTCGCGCACCTTGACCTTGCCGGCGGCAAGCTCGTCGCCGCCCAAGACCAGGATGAGCTTGGCGCCCACCTTATCGGCCTGCTTAAACTGGGCCTTGAGCGAACGGCCCTGATAGTCGGCCTCGGTCACGATGCCTGCGGCGCGAAGCTCCTGCGTAATGGCAAAGACGTTCTGGCGCAGCTCCTTGCCGGCGTTGGCGACATAGACGCACGGGGCCTCCTCGGCACCCAGGTCGCTGCCAAAGGCCTGCAGGGCCAGCAGGGCGCGCTCAAAACCGACAGCGAAGCCGACGCCTGCCGTGGGCTTGCCGCCCTCGAGCTCGACCAGGCCGTCATAGCGGCCGCCGCCACCGATGGAGCCGACACCGGCGCCAGGGGCCTCGACCTCAAAGACGGTGCGGGTGTAGTAGTCCAGACCACGCACCAGGGTGGGGTCCTCGACATACTCGATACCGGCGGCATCCAGATAGCGCTTGACCTGCTCGTAGTGCTCGCGGCACTCGTCGCACAGGTTGTCACCCATCAGCGGCGCGTTGGCCATGATCTCGCGGCAGTGGTCGTTCTTGCAGTCGAAGGCGCGCAGCGGGTTGAGCTCGGCGCGCTCGCGGCACTCGTCGCACATCTCGTCTGCGTGATCGAGGATAAACTGCTTGACCTGCTCGCGGTAAGCCGGACGGCACTGGGCGTCACCCATCGAGTTGATGAGCAGACGGAGCTTGGAAAGGTCGAAGCCCAGGCGCTTGTAGAACTCCATGAGCATGATGATGCACTCGGCGTCTGCCGCCGGATCGGGAGCGCCGAGCCACTCGATGCCCACCTGATGGAACTGGCGCAGGCGGCCCTTCTGGGGACGCTCGCCGCGGAACATGGCCTCGGCGTAGTACGCCTTAAACGGCGTGGAGCCCTGAGGCACCAGGTTGTTCTCCACGACGGCGCGCACCACACCGGCCGTGCCCTCGGGACGAAGCGCCAGGCGCTGCTTGGGCTTGAGCTTGGTATCGGTGCCCTCGGCAAAGACGCGCTCCAGGTTGGCGCCGCTAAAGACGCGGAACATCTCCTTGCGAACGACGTCGGTCGACTGGCCGATGCCGTGGACAAAAACGTCCACCTGCTCGATCGCGGGCGTCTCGATGGGCTTAAAGCCAAACGGCTCGAACACGCCGGCAGCAATCTGCTGCATCTTTTGCCAGGCGCGCATCTCGGCGCCGATAAGGTCGCGGGTTCCCTCCGCCTTCTGTGCCTGCATGGGCAAACACCTTTCTTTTGTATCGCGTCATAGGTAGTGAACATTATACGGCACAAAGCAGCAACGCGGCGGCATGTCTGACCGAACGAGGGTATGGGGACTCGTTCGGCCAGACGCACCGCCGCGGTTTGTGATCCCTTTTCCTCCGTCCCCTTCGGATCACGTGATCCCTTGGGGACGGAGGAAAAGGGGTCATTTCGTAGACCCGTGGCTGCCCTGGAAACCGAATGACGGTACGAGCATCCATTCGGCTTCCAAGGCAGCCACGAGCAGAACAGACAAACAGGAATAGGCGGCGACCCGCTACTCCCCCGCCACGCTTGCGCGCAGCTTGGCGGCGATGGGCTCCGAGGCCAGCAGGAATACGAGCATGACCACAGAACACACCAGGCACACGATCCAGGTGCTCGCAAAGGAGCCCGTGGCATCGAACAGCACGCCCGAGACAATGGCGCCCACGGTGCCGCCGACCATCTCGAGCGAGGTGATGGTGCCCGTGACCTTGCCGAGGTCGGCCATGCCAAACTGCTTGGACGCGGCGATGGTAGGCGTGATGGTGCCCATGCACGTTCCGATACCAAAGCTCACAGCGGCGACAATAGGACCGAGGTCCGTCGTCGGGAAGCACAGCGCCACGCAGGCGATAATGCACGCAACGGAGCCAAGGATATTGCCAAAGCGCAGGCCAAAGCGGTCATAGATCGCACCGAGCGAAATTTTGGCGATAACGACGGTGACCATGTAGGCCGAAAGCACGGTACCTGCCCACATGGGATCGTGGCCGCCCGTGACGATCTTGGCGCCGTTGACGGTAACACTCGTCATGTTGGTGACTTGGTTGGGCAGGATGGCGCCATTGACCAAGCCCATAAAGAGGAAGGCGACGACAAGCAGCCAAAACGCCGGGCTCTTCTTGATACGAGACCAGCCGACGCTAACCTCGGGCGCCGTGTGCTCATCCTTGTCGCCAGCCGTCGAGACGGACGGATCGCCCGGGTTCTCGCCGAGCGGCTTAAGGCCGATCTCGGAAGGCTTGGTACGGAAGGAGTAGGCCGTGATGGGCAGTGCCGCCACCATGCAGATAGCCGCGAGCACCAGGAAGGCGGAACGCCAGCCAACGCTCACGATGAGCGAGCTTACGATGGGAGACAGAATAGCGCCGCCAAAGCCCGAGCCCGAAAGTGCGATGGAGATGGCAAGGCCTCGCTTGGCCGTAAACCAGTTGGCGGTCACCAGGCTGATGAGCAGGCGGGTCGAGGCGACGGCAAAGCAGCCCGAGACGGCAAAGAGCACGTAGACCTGCCACAGCTCACCGACAAAGCTCATGCCGGCAAGAACGGCAGAGGTGGCGATTACAGTGAGGGAGCCCAAAACGCGGCCGCTTACTTTATCGGCGACATGGCCAATGACAAGCGAGCCGATAACGCTCACCACGGTGGAGATAGCGTTGGAGACGTTGTACTGGGCAAGCGTAATCCCGAGGTCGCTTACGATGAGCGGCTGGAACAGGCTCATGCAGTTAACGAAAATCGTGTAGCACGTGGCCATGATCACAAAGCCAGAGGCCACCACGAGCCAGCCGGGGAAGAACTTACGTTGCTGGGACATACTGCTCCTTTATAAACAAACGAATAGCCTGCGCCGGGCGCCGGTAGTGCCCAAGATTGCCTTGAAAGACAAGGGCATAGGCCTTATGGCCATGCCCGCAGGCTTGAAAGGCAAGGTTGGGTGCTACCGGTGGTCGGCGATGTAGCCCAGGGCGACGGCGGCATAAGCCGCGGCGCCGAGCGGCAACTCGGCATCGTTAAAGCGTGCCTTGGGATGGTGCTGGGCAAAATGCTCGTCCGTGTCGGTCACGGCAGCGCCCACGGTAAAGTACGCGCTCGGGACCTCGCTCGAAATGAGCGCGAAGTCCTCGCTTGCCATGGCGTGGAACAGCGGCAGGAAGGCAGCCTTGGGCAGCACCGCGCCCACATAGCCAAGCGATGCCTGGGTCATATCGTCGTCGAGCACGAGCGGCGGAACGTCCGAGAGCGTCTCGATGGTCGCCGGCGTGCGATACGTTGCCGCCACACCGTTGACGACCTCGGCGATACGCTCCTTGAGGTGAGCCATGAGCTCGATATCGAAACCGCGCAGCGTTCCCTCGAGCACACAGGTGTCGGGAATGACGTTGGCCGCCAGACCACCGGCAAACTTGCCCACGGTCAGCGCGACCTCCTTGGCCGCCGGCACCTCGCGGGAGATGAGCTCCTGCAGCGCCAGGTGCACATGCACGCCAGCCGTAATGGGGTCGATGCAGATCTCGGGACTCGAGCCGTGGCCGCCCTTGCCCTGAAGCGTGATGCGGAAACCGTACACGCCCGAAAGCGCGGGGCTACCATAGAGCACGAGGCCAACCGGTGACTGGCTGTTGACATGCATGGCAAAGGCCGCCTGAGGACGCGGGTTCTGGAGCAGGCCATCGGCAATGGCGGCGCGGGCGCCCTCAAAGGTCTCCTCACCCGGCTGGAACAGCAGCTTGACTGTGGCGTTGGCCTCTATAAGCTCGGCCTCGCGCGCTTTGAGCAGACGGGCCGCGCCAAGCAGCGCCGTCGCGTGCATATCGTGGCCGCATGCATGCATACAGCCGTTGGCGGAGGCAAAAGGCTCGCCCGACTCCTCGGCAACAGGCAGGGCATCCATATCACCACGGAGCATGATGACCGTGCCCGCCTGCTCGTCCGCGCACGTGCCATTGCCCTGGGCCGCTGCGACGGCACCGGCACCGATGAGGCCTACGACACAGGAGCCGTCAACGAGCACGGCATAGGGAATGTCCATCTCGTCCAGACGCGCCTGGATATAGGCCGACGTCTGCGGAAGGTTGTTACCGAGCTCGGGAGTCTGATGGAGGTCATGACGCCATGCGGCAAGCTCATCGGCAAATGCCTGAGCTTCTTTGACCAGGCCATCGCCGATAGCGGTCTGTGCCGCCGCAGTAGTCTGAGGCGCTGGTTGCGGTTGGAAATCGGACAGAGCTGGTGCCATAGATGCCCTCCAGTAACGTTTTTGCAGCAAGCACTTTGATAGCGTAAAGTGCAAAGAACAACTTTAAGGGCGAGGCCTAAAAAATGCCGCCCCAGAAGGGCGGCGCAACAAGTTGTTTACAATTGCGGGCGCGGCTTTCGACGTAAGAAATCGAAGTGCGTCTCGCTCAAGATAATCGACAGGAAAATGAGCGCGAAGCCGGCGAGCAGGCGCGAGGTGAGCGCCTCACCCATTAACAGCACCGAGAACAGCACGCCCGAGGGCGATTCCATCGAGAGCAGCAGCGAGCCCGTCGAGGCCGGGACATGCGCCAGACCGACATTTTGGATGAGCAGCGCCACGCACGTACAGCCCACCGAGAGGAAAGTCATCACAGCGGTAAAGCTCGGCGTCCATACAGACGCGGGCGCTTGGGTCTCAAAGAGCAGCGACGAGATCAGGCTTAAGACGCCGTTACCCACAAACATCCAAAACGTAATGACGTTGATGTCCATCTTGCGGCCGTACTTGGCGGTCACCGCCATCTGGATTGCAAAGAAGACCGCGCCGCCCAGTGTAATGGCATCGCCGATGTTGAACTCGACGCTGTCGAGCGCCACGAGTCCAATGCCTGCCAGGCACAGCAGCGCGGCACCCAGGTTATAGCGCGTGAGCTTTTCGCCGCTCAGGAAATAGCTCGCGAAGGGCACGAGGATGCAGTAGGTGCCCGTCAAGAAAGCGTTCTTGCCCGCCGTAGTGTGCGCCAGACCGACCGTCTGCAAGGCATAAGCGGCCCACATAAGCACGCCCATCCCAAGTCCAACGATGAGGTTACGCGCGTTGAGGTGCGCGATGATGCGCTTGTGGAAAATGATGAACATGACTAACGCTGCGGGTAGAAAGCGCACGTAGAGCAGCTCGAACACCGGAATGGTATCGAGCGCGTCCTTCATGGTGGTAAAGGAGTAGCCCCAGACGACCGCCACCGAAAGCAGCAAAACTTTCCAGAACAGCGGCGAGCGAGCGCCGGCGCCGCGGGAGGCGCCGCCCGCGCCCAGGTCCTCGCGGGCAACAGGGCTATCGGGCATCATTTCGATATTGTCGGTGGCATGCTGGGCCATAGGGCATCCTCGCGCTCAAATCTGGGCGTGGTGTCCGCACGCGCATGGCCGCGTGCCGCCTCATGGTCAAATAAAAACAGGGCGCACCGGACCCCCGGCACGCCCCGCTACTGTAGCAACAACCAGCGTCACACCGCAATCCAGCCCGCTAAAGTGCCGGCAGAGTAAACCTCGATGTTTTGGCAACGTCAGCGAAAACGACCCTAAGCGAGCAAGGTGACGTGAAATGAAAGGGCGCTGACCTTCTGGTCGCGCCCTTGAAATTGAACGTCAGATTGCCGCTTAGGGTCGGTTGCAGCGTCGAGCCGTTACGCGGGTTGGTAAAACCGCGTAACTAAATAAGTTTGGTGCGCTCCAGCTTTTCGATGATCCAGG
>DBEWTI010000003.1:0-3965 GCA_048205975.1 Collinsella sp. | reverse complement strand
AGCGCTGGTCCCAAGGCGCCGTGGTGCGCTTGGGCAGCGTGCACTGGATTGGCGACCCGGGAGATATTGCGGCAGGCGCTGCGGGCACGGCGGGAACGGAGGGCGTCGCTCGCCCCGATACGCCCGATTCGCCCTGCGGTTGGATCGACGACGACACCAACCTGCACGTTTGGGACAACTTGGGCGTGCGCGGCGTGTGGGGGCGCTATGTCGATGACTGGTGCCGCGCCTGCGAGAGCTCGCTCAACTTTGACGCGATGGCCCACCCCGACCTGGTCATGCGCTTTTCGAAGGAAGGCTTTGCGCCCGACTTTGACCCCGCGCCGTTTTGGCAGCAGATGGCCGAGTGCGCGCACGATACGGGTCGCCGCGTTGAGGTCTCGACGGCTGCACCGCGCAAGGGCCTTGACGACTACTATCCCGCAACCGGCCTTTTGCGCTGTTTTGCCCATGCCGAGGTGCCCATTACCTTTGGCTCAGACGCGCACCGCGCCTGCGATATTTGTTGGAACATCCGCGAGGCCCAGGCCCACGCCTACGACTGCGGCTACCGAACCTTCGATATCCCCCACCCCACCGGCGAATGGGAACCCACGCCCCTCGCCTAACTAGTCGTTTAAGAACGTCCCCAATGACTAGTGGCGGCGGGCGTTGAGTTCGCCGGCCAGTTCGTCGAGGGTGATGCCGTAGCGCTCGAGCGTCACGAGCAGGTGGTAGATCAGGTCGCCGGCCTCGTAGCGGATGTGATCGTGGTCGTTATCCTTGCAGGCCATGATCACCTCGCTCGCCTCCTCGGCAAGCTTCTTGAGAAGCTCGTCCTCGACGTCGGTCAGCAGACGCGCGGTATAGCTCTCCTGCGGCGATGCGTCGCGACGACCGTGAATCACCTCGGCCAGTCCCGTCAGCGTCTCACCGATGTTTCCCGGCTGCACGTTAGCTGTTCTGACTCCCATGGTTATTTCCTCTCGTTACTGCAGCGTAAAGTAGGTACCGGTCTCATCGAACCGAGGCTTTGCGCCCTTTTTCTCAAAGAACTCGACGATGACGGCATGGGCCTCATTGAGCCTTTCCTTCTCGGCCTCGAGCCAAAGCGACTGCGCCCCGCAGGCATCAGTCAGGTGCACGCGGCATGGCACGCCCGCGCGGAGGAGCTCGGTGTTGCAGTCGGCGACTTCGAACGGCGTCACGACCTTCATCGCACTCCCCCTTCCACGCGCTTAAAGAAGCAGGTACGGTTGCCGGTATGGCAGGCCGGGCCCGGTGAGTCCACCTTGACCAGCAGCGTATCGCTATCGCAGTCGGCCCAGAGCTCCTTGACCTCCTGCATGTTGCCACTCGTCGCGCCCTTGTTCCAGAGCTCCTGACGGCTGCGACTCCAAAACCACGTGGTCCCGGTCTTGAGCGTCAGCCCCACCGATTCCTCGTTCATCCAAGCAACCATAAGCACCTCACCGGTGTCATATTGCTGAACCACACAAGGAATCAGCCCGTGGGCGTCGTATTTAAGATCAGCAGCTTCTACTACCTCAGTCATCATTTCTCCCAAGTAATAACAGTAAGCCCCACAGGTCGGCGAGGGTTGCCCAGGTGCCGCAGGTTGCCGCGAAAGAGGAGCGACGCGTACTTTGGTACGCGAGCGACGGTTTGAGCGGCAAGATGCGGTGCCTGGGCAAGCCGCAGCACTAAAAGTCCAACCTCACAGGAATACCTTGAGAGGCCATGTACTCTTTGACTTCGCGAATGCTGAAGGTTCCAAAGTGAAAGACGCTGGCCGCCAGCACGGCGTCGGCTTCGCCCTCGATCACGCCCTCGGCAAAATGCTCGAGCGTGCCCACGCCACCGCTCGCGATGACGGGAATCGGCACCGCACGCGCCACGGCGCGGGTGAGTGCCAGGTCAAAGCCGGCCTTGGTGCCGTCGCGGTCCATGCTGGTCAGCAAGATCTCGCCGGCGCCGCGGCGAGCCGCCTCCTCGGCCCACGCCACCGCATCGATACCCGTGGCGTTGCGGCCTCCCGCAGTAAAGACCTCCCACTTATCGGCACCGGGAGCACCGGGCAAACCGACACGCTTGGCATCGATTGCCACGACCACGGCCTGGCTGCCAAACGCTGCGGCAGCCTGGCTGATCAGCGACGGGTCGCGCACGGCGGCGGAGTTGAGCGACACCTTGTCGGCGCCGGCGGCAACCATGGTCCGCATGCCCGGCAAGTCGCGAAAGCCTCCTCCCACGGCATAGGGGATGGCGAGCTCCTCGGCCGCGTGCGCCGCCATCTCGATGGTCGTCGCACGGTCGTCGCTCGTCGCGGTAATGTCCAGGAACACGACCTCGTCCGCACCCTCTCGGTCGTAGGCACGTGCCAGCTCCACCGGGTCGCCAGCATCGCGCAGGCTCACAAAGTTGACGCCCTTGACCACGCGGCCGTCCTTGACGTCCAGGCAGGGAATCACGCGTTTGGTAAGCATGGGCTACTCCTCTCCTAGGGCGGCGGCCAACGCCTGGGCCAGCGTAAAGTTGCCCTCGTAGAGCGCACGACCGGTAATGGCGCCCTCAATGGTATCCTCACCCACCGCGACCAGTGCACGGATATCGTCGAGCGCCGAGATGCCGCCCGAAGCCACGACGGAAAAGCCCGCGACCTCGGCCACATGGCGATACGCCGCCACGTCGATGCCCGTCTGCATGCCGTCGCGCGCGATGTCGGTGTACACCAGGTGCTTAAAGCCCAGCTCGGAAAGCTGCGCCACGGCATCGTCGAGCGCCACGCCCGCGCCGTCGCGCCAGCCGTTCACCTTGACCTGGCCGTCGCGTGCGGCAATGTCAGCCACCAGCAGCTCGCCAAAGCCTTGGGCCGCCACCTCGGCAAAACCCGGCTCAGTCACCAGCACGGTGCCCAGTGCGATGCGACGCGCGCCGTAGCCGGCCAGCTCGTCGATGCGCGCGAGCGAGCGAACGCCGCCGCCCACGTCCACCGACAGACCGTCGACGCCGCAGATGGCCTCGATCGCCGCCGAGTTGGCAGCGCACGCGTCCTCGTCCTCGCCAAAGGCAGCGGACAGGTCGACGACGTGCACCCAGCTCGCACCCTGCTCGGCAAACGAGCGGGCGACGGCGACGGGGTCGTCGGAATATACCTTGCAGCGGCTGCGGTCGCCGCGTTCCAGGCGCACGACCTTGCCGCCGATCAGATCGATTGCGGGAAACAGGATCATCGGCCGGCCTCCTCGACGATGTTGACAAAGTTCTTAAGGATGCGCTGTCCCAGCGCCGAGGATTTCTCGGGATGGAACTGGCAGCCCCACACGTTGCCGTGGCGCACGATGCACGGAAAGCTCCGCGTATAGTGCGTGCGCGCCAAGACGTCGGCGGCATCGACATCGTCGGCCACCGCGTAGCTGTGGGTGAAGTACACGTTGGCGCCCTCGGCAAAACCGGCGAGCAGCGGATCGGCCGCACCGGCGGGCGTCATATGCACCTGGTCCCAGCCCACGTGCGGCACCTTCAGGCGACTCGACTCCAAGCGCGTGCACGAGCCGCGCATAATGCCCAGGCCATCGATCCAGGGGCCGCCGGCCTGATCGGGGGCGCTGCCATCCGCGACCACGCCCTCGTCCGCAGGCACGCCCTCGTTGCCGCGCTCAAAAAACAGCTGAAGGCCCAGGCAGATGCCGAGCAGCGGAGTTCCGGCGGCGACGGCATCGAGCACCGCGTCCGCCTCGCCGCTCTGACGCATAAAGGCAATCGCGTCATAGAACGCGCCCACGCCCGGGATGACCAGGCCGTCCGCGTTGCTGATCTGCTCCGGATCATCCGACGTGCAGGCGGCGGCACCGGCGCGCGCAAGCCCGCGCACGACGCTCGACAAGTTGCCCTTGTGGTAGTCGACCACCACGATCTTCGGTTCGCCCACGCGACCCCTCCACTTCTCATCATCCAAAACCACCACGAAGGTGCCTGTCCCCTTT
>DBEWTI010000127.1:0-6240 GCA_048205975.1 Collinsella sp. | reverse complement strand
CACGGCGTCTGCAGGAGCCGCGTCCGCGACATGTTCAACGTGGAGCCGCCCTACATGGACTACTGGGCCGCGCCCGCCGCATAGAGGCGGTAGAATGGTCGCACCGCGATACACGAGGAGGGGTGAGGCCATGCCGTCGAATATACCGGCCACGACGATCCGGATCGACCCGGAGGCCAAAAAGGAGGCCACGGCCATCCTGGACGAGCTCGGCCTGTCCATGTCCACCGCCGTCAACGCGTTCCTCAGGGCGCCCGTCCGGAAGGGCGGGTTGCCGTTCGAGATGAGGGTCAAGGCGCCGGTGCCCGACGGGAAGACGGCAAGATAGTCGGCAAATCGACTTGGGCGATGGGACCCTCACGATTGACCCGACAGATCTTGAGCACATCGCCCCCTTGCCGGATTCAAACCCGGCAAGGGGGCGATTATCTTGCAATTTCAAAAAGATGATTGGGGCAGAATGTCAATCATGGTCTAACAGAGCCTAAATGTATGTGCAATAACGCTTGCCAACTTTTTCAAAAATAGTTCTTGCGTTCGCGCTGGCGCTCCGTTATTCTAATTCCTGCACGCGGGCGTGGCGGAATTGGCAGACGCGTACGGTTCAGGTCCGTATGGGGGCAACCCCATGAAGGTTCAAGTCCTTTCGCCCGCACCATTGATTGAAAGAGCTCCCAGCAATGGGAGCTTTTTTGTTTTGGGCCCATCGCGGGGACTTGAACCTGCGAAGGAGCGAGCGTAAAGAAAACGCGGAGCGTTTTTAGCGAGCTGGCGAGGACGCCGGCAGGCGGCCGAAGCCGGTGCGGATCCGCGAAGCGGATACGCGGACGTCCTTTCGCTCGCACCATTACATGAAAGAGCTCCCAGCAATGGGAGCTTTTTTGTTATGCGCGGTCGCCTCGGACGGGTATCCTAATGCCAACGTGCGCCTATCAGAGGAGAAACCATGCTGTTTTCCGGTATCATCGCTGCCCTTACCAGTCTTTTGATCCCTATCATCATCCTGTTGATGCTTCTCCCTAACGCCTGCTATGTCGTCGAGCAGCAACATGCCGTGATTATCGAGCGCCTGGGCAAGTTCAACCGTATCGTCAACGCGGGTTTCCACCTGAAGGTGCCCGTGATCGACCGCAAGGCCGCCACGGTGAGCCTGCGCACCATGAAAAACGGTTTTGGCATCGACGTTAAGACCCAGGACAACGTGACCATCGGCCTCGAGGTCTCCGCGCAGTATCACGTGAGCTACGACATGGGTGCGGGTCCGGCGGATTCGGGCATCTACAAGAGCTACTACATGCTGCAGGAGCCCGTCGATCAGATGCGCGACTTCATCACCGATGCCCTGCGCTCCTCGATTCCCGTCTATACGCTCGACGAGGTCTTTGCCAAGAAGGACGACATCGCCAAGGACGTCAACGCTACCGTTTCCGAGCAGATGGCCGCCTACGGCTTCACCCTCGTGTCGACACTCATCACCAAAATCGCGCTGCCGACCGAGGTCGAGAACTCCATGAACGACATCAACGCCGCCCAGCGCAAGCGCGCCGCGGCGCAAGAGCTTGCCGAGGCCGACCGCATCAAACGCGTCACCGAGGCGACCGCCGAGGCCGAGGCTATGGAAAAGGCCGGCGAGGGAATCGCCAACCAGCGCAAGGCCATCGCATTGGGCATCAAGGATTCGCTTGAGATTATCCAGGAGACGGGCGTTGGCAACGACGAGGCCAACCAACTGTTCATGTTTACGCAGTGGACCGAGATGATGACGGAGTTCGCCCGTACGGGTAAAAACTCGACGGTCGTGCTGCCGAGCGACTTTTCGCAGTCAGCCTCGATGTTTGAGCAGATGCTGGCCGCAGGCAAGGTCCAGGGCGATTCGAAGGAGTAGGCACGCGTGAAGTACACCGTAGTTTGCGTCGGCAAGCTCAAGGAGCGCTTTTGGAAGGATGCCTGCGCCGAGTACACCAAGCGCCTGGGCGCCTATGCCAAGGTGGATATGCGCGAGGTGGCCGATATCGATCCGGCTAAGGCGGGTGGCGTGGATGCCGCGCGCGACAAGGAGGGGGCGGCGATTCTTGCCGCCTTGCCGCCGAGGGCACATGTGATTCTGCTTGCCATCGAGGGCAAGGAGCGCTCGAGCGAGGAGCTCTCGGCGCGCCTCGATGACCTTATGCTGCGAGGAAATAGCGATATCGCCTTTGTGATTGGCGGCTCGGATGGCGTGAGCGATGCCGTGCGTGCACGCGCCGACGAGATGCTCAGCTTTGGACGCATTACCTTGCCGCACAACCTGGCGCGTGTGGTGCTGCTGGAGCAGATCTACCGCGCCTGCAAGATTAGCCGTGGCGAGCCGTATCACAAATAGGTCGGCAATACGAAACAATGGCGTGGGACAATAGCTTTCGTTTTGAAGAACGTGTCTGAGAGGACTATGTGATATGAAGATCGGATTTGTCGGTTTTGGCAATATGGCGAGCGCTATGGCCGACGGCTGGATTGCCGCCGGTGTGTCTGCGGGCGACATGTGCGCCTGCGCGGGCCGCTATGACGCTCTCGTCGAGCGTTGTGAGGCACGCGGTATGGCCGCCTGCCATGATGCGGAAGAGGTTGTCGCCGCATCCGATATCGTGGTTGCTGCTGTCAAGCCGTACATGATCGAGAAGGTTTTCGCTCCGCTGAAGGACGTGCTTGCCGACAAGGTCGTCCTTTCGGTCGCTTGGACCTGGGATAGCGCCAAGTGGGAGCAGGTCCTGCCGGGCATCGCTCACATCTCGACGGTACCCAACACGCCGGTATCGGTGGGCGAGGGCGTTATCGCCTGCGAGAAGGCGTCCACGCTTAGCGGCGAGCAGCGCGACACGGTGCTCGGTCTGCTTGGAAAGCTCGGCACGGTAGTCGAGCTCGATACGTGTCTGCTTTTTGTGGGCGGCACCGTGGGCGGTTGCGCCCCGGCATTTGTCGCCATGGCAATCGAGGCCCTGGGCGATGCGGCCGTTAAGCACGGTATTCCGCGCGTCGATGCCTATCGCATCGTGAGCCAGATGGTGCTGGGCACGGCAAAGCTGCAGCTGGCAACCGGTCAGCATCCCGCCGCAATGAAGGACGCCGTGTGCTCGCCTGGTGGCGCCACCATCAAGGGCGTCGTCGCACTCGAGGACGCTGGCATGCGCAGCGCCCTGGTCAAGGCCATCGACGCCACCCTCCAGTAGACCGACCAAAAGGGGACAGGTTAGTTTTGGCAGGTTTTTCCTGCGGTTTTGTCCCTTGAGCGAAAAGCGCCCCGCAACTGGCTCAATTCCAGTTGCGGGGCGCTTACATTTGCCCAGATAAAACCGACCAAAATAAACCTGTGCCTTTTTGGCAGGTTAGTCCCAGAAGCTGTCTTCCTCGTCCTCGGATTTGGGACCGCGGTCGACGTACATCTTATGGGTGCGCTTCTCCATTACAAAGGCAAGAATCGCAAACAGCAGGATGCCGCCGGCGAAAAGGATGGCAAAACCGGTGCGGGTGCCAAACAAAAAGGAAAAAACTGCGTCCATTGGGTGCCTTCTTGCGTAGTTGAGTTGGGTCGTAAACGCTCATAAGTATATACTTGCCCATACATGTACAAGGTTGCAACCTAAATGGAATGTATATCGCCGGAGGATCTAATGCTTGATATCAAGTTTGTTCGCGAGAACCCCGATGCCATCGATACCGCTATGGCCAATCGCCAGACGTCTTGGGACCGCGAGAAGTTTTTTGAGCTCGACGATGAGCGCCGTGCCGTCATCACCGAGGTCGAGGAGCTCCAGGCCACGCGCAACGCCGAGTCCAAGAAGATCGGCGCCCTGATGAAGGAGGGCAAGAAGGACGAGGCCGAGGCCGCCAAGGAGGCCGTGCGCGCCGTCAACGAGAAGATCGACGGTCTGGCCGAGCGCCGCACTGCCCTCGAGCAGGAGCAGTACGACTTCATGGCTCACCTGCCCAACATTCCGTGCGAGGCCACCCCGTACGGCAAGGACGAGGACGAGAACATCGAGCGTCGCCGCTGGGGCACCCCGCGCGAGTTCGACTTCGACTTTAAGCCGCACTGGGATCTGGGTACCGACCTCGACATCCTCGATTTCGAGCGCGGCAACAAGCTCTCCGGCAGCCGCTTCACCGTTCTCGGTGGCGCCGGCGCTCGCCTGGAGCGCGCTCTCATCAACTTCTTCCTGGACACGCACACGAGCCGTGGCTTCAAGGAGTGGTGGCCGCCCATCGTCGTCAAGCGTCAGACCATGTTCGGTACGGGTCAGCTGCCCAAGTTCGAGGACGACGCCTATCACGTCTCGGGCGACAACTTCCTGATCCCTACCGCCGAGGTCGTGCTCACCAACCTGCACGCCGGTGAGGTCCTCGACGCCGACACCCTGCCGCGCCGCTACACCGCCTTCACTCCTTGCTTCCGTGAGGAAGCCGGTTCCGCTGGTCGCGACACCCGCGGCATCATCCGCCAGCACGAGTTCGACAAGGTCGAGATGGTCAAGTTCGCCAAGCCGGAGGAGTCCGACGAGGAGCTCGAGAGCATGACCGCCGAGACCGAGTACCTGCTGCAGCAGCTGGGCCTTCCGTATCGCGTGATTAGCCTGTGCACCGGCGATCTGGGCTTCTCTGCCCGTCAGACCTACGACGTCGAGGTTTGGCTGCCGAGCTACAACGCCTACAAGGAGATCAGCTCCTGCTCCAACTGCGGCGACTTCCAGGCTCGCCGCGCCAATATCAAGTATCGCGACCCCGAGAACTTCAAGGGTTCGCGCTACCTGCATACCCTCAACGGCTCCGGTCTGCCGGCTGGCCGCACGATGGCCGCCATTCTGGAGAACTACCAGAACGCCGACGGTACCATCACGATCCCCGAGGTTCTGCGTCCCTACATGGGTGGCCTCGAGAAGATCGAGCCGGTCGCGTAACTTGGCTGCATAGGCGATATGCAAGGGCGCTCCTTCGGGGGCGCCCTATTTCGTGCGCAGGTCCATACCATGCCGTGCGGACAGCTCGATAGAAAATACACGAACAACTGTTCTGTATACAGTCATCTACCTGCTATGCTTTTACTAGATAAGAGCGAGAGAAAGGGGACGCGATGGAGCTGTTTGATGATCGGGTGGTTTTGTTTGAGAGCGACGAGGGCGGGGAGTACCTGCTTGTAACGTGTGAGCCGTCTGGCATGGGTGGCCTGGTGGTTCGACAGACGAGCGAGGGTCCGTTGACCCAATGGTGCTTTGAGGAGTCGCCGCATGTGGTTGAGACGTTTGTGGCGCACGAGGGGCTTGTGGCCCTGGAGCATTTCTATGGGGTCCGGACATCTAACCAGGTTGCTCGCATGTTGAGTATCTCGTTTGCCGATTATGATTGTGCCCAGCGGGTGAGATCGCTCCTGAGGGAACTTGATGCTAAGTTTGACGTGATCGAAAAGCCAATCGATCGTACGGGGAACGACGGTATATGCGGAGCAGCATGACAAGACTGCGTTCCACAAAAAAGTTTGAAATTGTGCTTGACTCCAATAAGCTAAAGTGGTTTTATATGTCTTGCGCTGCGGCGTTACCTCAGCTGGATAGAGGGTCTGACTACGAATCAGAACGTCATAGGTTCGAATCCTATACGCCGCACCAATTGAAATTGAAAGCCTCCGGCAACGGGGGCTTTTCTTTTAGGCGGACGCCGCATGGATTCGAACCTCGGTCGAGGCGCGGGCGTCAAGAAAACGCGGAGCGTTTTTAGCCCGCGGGCGAGTCCGCCGGCAGGCGGGCGAAGCCGGTGCGGATCCGCGAAGCGGATGCGCGGAATCCTATACGCCGCACCAATTGAAATTGAAAGCCTCCGGCAACGGGGGCTTTTCTTTTATGGCAACACCGCATGGATTCGAACCTCGGTCGAGGCACGAACAACTTAATTATCACTCCGTAAAATTTTTTCTAATTGTCGCTTGACCCATCGGGGGCTCGCGTGCATAATAAGCCCTGCGTTGCGGCGTTACCTCAGCTGGATAGAGGGTCTGACTACGAATCAGAACGTCATAGGTTCGAATCCTATACGCCGCACCAATTGAACTTGAAAGCCTCCGGTAACGGAGGCTTTTCTTATATCGCGATGTGTCGAAGATCGCGCCAAGCCCTCCAAATGATTAAAAATCAAAGTCAATAACTTTTTTCGAAAAATTGCTTGACCAGTATTCAGTCCCTGTGCATAATAATCAACAAGTTGCGGCGTTACCTC
>DBEWTI010000126.1:0-5514 GCA_048205975.1 Collinsella sp. | reverse complement strand
GAAGGCTGCGCTGACCCGAACGGGGCGCAAGTTCACCGCGGCCTTGATAGCCACGCTGGCCCGAACGCGGAGCCGAAGGGCGCTGGCCATACGGCTGTGGTTGAGAGCGAAGACGCGGCGTCACCTGCGTGGTATCGGCGTCCGCATAGCCACCGCGGGAACGTTCGGTGGAGACACCACGGTAACCGCGATCGGAATAGCCGCCGTCGCCGTAGCCGGCGCGAGGGTCACGAGCCACGCCGCGGGCAGCGGGAAGTGCACGGTCCTCGGGCATCGGCGTACTGCGGAACCGGTCACGCTGCGAGCGAATCTCCTCGCCCGAACCCGTCTCGGTAATATAACCGGCCTGCTGAGGACGTTGTCCATAACGCGTTGAGCGACCACCCTGAACCATCAAGAAGCGCCCATTATCCACCGAGGAACGCGAATTGACATAGCCGGCGGCGTCCTGAAAACGACCGCCCTGCTGCGACGTCTCGCGCTCGTATGCCATCAGCTCGTCAAAGTAGGCATTGACGACCTCGCGCGGATTGAGGCCCAAAAAGCGAGCATAGCTCGAAATCATGCCCTGCGCATAGCCGCGCGGCGGCATCGAAGCAAAGTTACCGGTCTCGAAAAACTCGATGATCTGCGGCCTGATTTTGATGGTGTTGGCGACCTGCTGAATGGAAAGGCCCATTCGGCGACGCTGCTCGAGCAGCATGTCACCAAAGCGTGCAGCCATCAGAATCCTCCAAACTCACGATCTTCACGTGCCATCTCGGCGTCGACAGATTCCAGCGCGGCAAGCCCCTCCTCGTCCAACAGGACCTCGCGCGGCTTGGAACCGTCGGGCGGGCCGACGACACCCTTTTCTTCCAGCATGTCCATAATACGCCCGGCGCGCGCATAGCCAACCTTCAGACGACGTTGCAGGCCAGATGTGGAGCCCAGCTGCGATTCCACCACAATATGGGCGGCTTCCCAGATAAGCGGGTCGTCATCTTGCGGCTCGGCGACTCCGGTGCGGACAATGCCGCCGCCACCAGCCATGGACATGGAAGCGGGCGCCACGGCGGACAGAATCTCCTCGTGGTAGTCGGGCTCGCTTTGCGACTTGACGAACTCGACAATCTCGTTGATTTCGTCGTCCGAGACAAAGCAGCCCTGGATACGGCGAGGCTTGCCCCAGTCGACCTTTGAGAACAGCATGTCGCCCAAACCGGTGAGCTTTTCGGCACCCATCTGGTCGATGATGACGCGCGAGTCAATGCCCGTGGCGACGTTAAAGGCGATGCGGTTGGTGATGTTGGCCTTGATGAGGCCCGTCACCACGTTGGAGCTGGGGCGCTGCGTGGCAACGATAAGGTGAATACCGGCGGCACGGCCCAGCTGTGCAATACGCACGATCGAGGCCTCGACATCCTTACCGGCGACCATCATCAGGTCAGAGAGCTCGTCAATGATAATGACTAGGTAGGGCATCTTTTGCGGCGGGTTGTCGTAATGCTCAAACTCGCCGGCGGCCTGCTTTTCGTTGTAGGTCGAGATCTTACGCACGTTGAGACGCTCGAAGACCTTCAGGCGACGCTCCATCTCGGACACGGCCCATTGCAGAGCGCTCGCGGCCTGCTTGGGCTCGGTCACCACGGGCACATAGAGATGCGGCAGACCGTTATAGCCCGCAAGCTCGACGCGCTTGGGGTCGACCATGATCAGGCGAACGTCCTCGGGAAGGGCGCGCATGAGCAAGGTCGTGATGATGGAATTGATCATCACCGACTTACCAGAACCGGTCGTACCGGCGATCAACAGGTGAGGCATCTTGGCGAGGTCGGCGACGACCGGCGTGCCCTCGGCGTCACGGCCGATAGCGAGCTCGAGCGGACCGCCCTTCACATAGGGCAGAACGTCGCCCAGGTTGACGTTCTGGCGCTTGCGGTTGGGAATCTCGATGCCCACGAGCGAGGTGCCGGGGATCGGGGCAAAGATACGTACCGACTGGGCAGCGAGCGAAAGCGCGATATCGTCCTCGAGGCTCGAAATCTTGCTCACGCGCTCGCCCTCGCCAGGTTGCAGCTTAAAGGTCGTCACCGTGGGGCCGGCGATCCAGCCGACCACGCGGGCACTGCGGCCAAACTCAAGCAAGGTGGATTGCAGTGACTCAGCGGTCTGCTCAAGCTCCTTGTCCGAAGACGCGGCGGAAGCCGACTGCGGGTTGGCATGCAGGATTTCGAGCGGCGGAAGCTTGAGGTCGTCCTCTTCTTCGCCCTCGTTATCTGCGGCGCCGTCGTCCACTCCCCCATCACGAGCCGCAGCCGATTCGACAGCACTCGTGGCAGGCGCATCGGCAACCTTGGGATGCTTCAAGAAGTCGGGAATCTGAGGTGCGGCCGAGACGGGATTCACGGCAAACGGCGGCTCGGACTCGTCGATCTTATCGGAGTCGTCTTCCATCGAAAGCTGGCCGGTTACCTGGCCGCGCTTTGCATGGCGACGCGGCAGCAAAGTTGTCTTTGCAGTCTCAATCGGAGCCTCGTCGTCCTCGTCATCGCCCTCGGTGAGCTCAATCTCGCTATCGGACCAAGACGGGTCGGGCTCACTTGTATTCAACTTGGGTGTGGCCTTGCCCTTCTTGGCATGGCGGCGCGGCAACAGCGTTGTCTTGGCCCGCTCGGCATCCACGGCATCGGACACGTCAACAAACGGATCCTCGTCCTCGTCATCATCGTCCAAAACCGGGTCCACATCGTTGCCCATGACCGTGGTCACGGCAGCATCGGAGCCCTTTTGACGAAGAATGCTCAGGTGCGGACGGGCAACGCCGGGCACCGACAGGGCTTCGTCGTCACCCCAAGGGCTGGCGTTGACATCGGCACGACGGCGTTCGGCAAAATCGGCAGCGCGATCGCGTGCTGAGCGCAAAACGCCACCCACCGAAAAGCCGATAATGACCAAGCCAACGACGACAAGCCCCAGCAAGACAACGATGGCGATAGGTTTACCCAGGGCGTTTTGCAAGGCACTTGCGATAAAGGCGCCAATGTAGCCGCCCGACACGGAAAGGTTCTGCGGCGTAAACATAAGGTCGCACGAATCGCTCGTGCCCGGCACCATCAGCGAAAGAATGGAGACGACTGCGATAAAGACCACGGCGCCGCCCGCAACAGAGCGCACGTTGAGCGGCGAGTCCTCACCCAAAAAGAGCGTGGCGGCAAACAGCAAGATGACGATCGGCAGCACGTAGGCGCCCAGGCCAAAGCCCAGGTGATAGAACCCGGCAACAGCAGCCGTCACGGGCGCAGTTGCCGGTGAGATAACGGCAATGAAGGACGCGATCGCCAAAACGGCAATGACCACGCCGGCGATATCGCGATTGGCCGAAGGCTCGACCAAGGGCTCAAAATCGTCGAAGTCTGCCTCATGGCCCTTATTGGCACGCAGATGGGAACCGGCACCCTTAGCAGATGCCGGTTGGTTGTTGGCTTTATTGCCTTTGGCGTTTTGTGCAGATCCGCGCGCCAAACTAAACCTCCATGACGACCGGGATGATCATCGGACGGGTACGCGTACGGCTCCAAATGAAGTTGGAGAGCGAATCGCGCACGGCCTTGCGAATGGCATCGGAGCCGCTGCTGGTAAAGCTAAACTTGCCCTTCTCGATCGTCTTCATGATGGACGCGGAGGCATCCTCGGAGAATTGATCGTCGATGGCAAACGAAACACCGCGGCCCGAGAACTCGATGGCCTCGATCTTCTTGTGCTTGAGCGAGACGATGGCAACGGCCGTGACCATACCGTCATTGGCGAGCTTCTGGCGATCGCGCAAGACGATGGGGTCGGTATCGCCGATACGCAGGCCGTCGACGTAGACGACACCGGACTCGACGGGCGTACCGCGCTTGACGATACCGCCGCGCATCTCGAGCGTGTCGCCGTTATCGAGAATAAAGATATGATCGTCTTTGAGACCCATCTTACGGGCCAGCTGGGCATGGGCGCGCAGATGCACGGCCTCACCGTGAACCGGCATAAAGTACGTGGGCTTGGCCATGGCCATCAGGAGCTTGAGCTCCTCCTGGCTGCCGTGGCCCGAGACGTGGACGAGAGCGCGGTTCTTATCCCACACGTCGCAGCCGAGCTTAGCCAGGCTGTTGACGACCTGCTGGACGGCTTTCTCATTGCCGGGAACAGGAGTTGCCGAGAGGATAACGGTATCACCCTCGTGGATGGAGAGCGTCTTGTGCTCGCCATTGGCCATGCGGGACAGGGCCGACAGCGGCTCGCCCTGCGAACCAGTGCACATGACGACAATCTTGTCGTCGGGCAGGTTATCAATATCGAAGGCATCGATGATATCAGCGTCATCGATGTTGAGGTAGCCCAGCTCACGCGCCACGCGGGTGTTCGTGAGCATGGAGCGACCGGTCACAACGACCTTACGACCGCACTTGCGGGCGGCATCGCAGATCTGCTGCAGACGATGGATGTGGCTCGAGAACGATGCGACGAACACGCGACCCGGGGCGTTCTTGATGGCGTGCAGCAGGTTGGGACCAACCTCTGCCTCGGACTTGGTAAAGCCGGGAACCGTGGCGTTGGTAGAGTCGGAAAGCAGCAGGTCGATGCCCTGCTTGGCAAAGCGGCTGATAGCGGCATAGTCGGGCGTGACGCCGTCGATGGGCGTCTGGTCGAGCTTAAAGTCGCCGGTGTGCATAACGGTGCCCTGATTAGTACGGATGAACACGCCCAGAGCGCCGGGGATGGAGTGCGTCATCGAGAAGAAGTCGAGCGAGATGCCGCCGAGGTTGACATGGCTGCCGCCCTTGACCTCGCGGAACTTGGGCGCGCGGATTCGGAACTCGGAGAGCTTACCCTCGATAAAACCAAGCGTCAGCTTGCTCGAGAAGATGGGCACCTTGTTGTTGAGGTCCTGCAGCAGATACGGAAGCGAACCGGTGTGGTCCTCGTGGCCGTGGGTGACGACAATACCGCGGAGCTTCTCCTCGTTCTCTAGAACATAGGTGTAGTCGGGAAGCACCAGGTCGATACCGGGCTGGGAGTCGTCGGGGAACATAAGACCGGCGTCGACGAGCACCATGTCGTCGCCGCACTCGAAGACCGTCATGTTCTTGCCGATGCCGTCAAGTCCGCCAAGCGGGATGATCTTCAAGGGAGATGATTTTTTAGCTGCCATAAGTGAGTGTTGTTTCCTTTCTTCGAAACGGGTCTGGAACAACCGACGGGGCGCTTCTGGCAAACCGACCGCCGGGAACGTACAAACATGCATCGCAGAGTCGATGCAGTAACCACAGTATGATACCCATTTACACAACAACAGACCACCCATGCATCAAAGCCCCATCTGAACTGGTCTATCCCGCCGGTTTCCCGTGGGGCGGGCACTGATGAAGTTTCCTGCTCTACAGTCCTGCTCACGACGGAGGCCACATTAAGTGGCCTCCTGTTCGTGCGGAACTCGCGATAAACTTAACCCCCGCCCCGGAGCCCAGCGGGCAATCATCGTTGTACCTA
>DBEWTI010000125.1:0-4850 GCA_048205975.1 Collinsella sp. | reverse complement strand
TCCGCGCCGCCGGGCAGACGCCTTGTTGTTGGGACGTGGCTTGTCTTGGGAGTATCTGCAACATATATAGATATAGATGAGTTGAAGGCCACGTTGTGTGGCCTTCTTTGTTTGCGGAAAGCGCGTCCCGGAATCTGACGTTGGAATGGGATGTAGTTTCCGGTTGAGGGTCTGTTGGGAAAGTGCGTCCCACTTTGGGGGCTGATTCTGGGATGCGGTTTCCGGTTGCCGAGTCTTTGCTCGATAGAAAACCCGGATAGCCTGGTGGTTGGCTACCCGGGTTTTTGGTTTGCCGTTGCCCCCTGCTGATGGCTAGTGGTTCTTGCGGCGTTTAGCCAGCATGACGAGGGCTATTGCCACTAGGATGATGCCTGCTGCTGCAGCGGTGGCGACCAGGGCGAATGTTTGATCGCCGGTGTTTGCGAGGTTCTTCGCTGTGGTCGTAGTCTTGACCTTGGTGTCGGTCTTAGCTCCGTTGTCGGACTTGGGCTTGTCCGGGTTCGTCGGGGTCTCAGGAGTCTCGGGGTCCTTTGAGCCTTCGGAATCGGTTGGGCCGGCGGTGTTTACCAGCGTATGGTCCAGGAACTTCTTGGCGCCCGCACTTGCCTGTGAGAACAGGCGGCGCGTGCGGATCGGGGTGGCGTTCACCGTTGTGGGCGCCGTCTCCTCGGCCTCGATATTCACGAGCGTCGTGCCGGTGTCGAGGCCCACGTCGTTGTATCCCACGTGGCAGTAATACTGTGCACCGTCATCGTCTGCGGTCAGGTCAATCTCGAGCTTTGAGGCCGTTCCAGCCGCGAGGTTGCCATCGGCACCCACGAGCTTAAACTCTGTCTCGCCGCGGCCCTTGCGGTACCACATATAGGTCGGTGCCAGCCCTGTTTCGCTATCGTCGGCACCGAGTTGCTTCACATGGCCAATCGCCGAGAGCGTCAGGTGGCTTCCCGCCGTGCGCTCAACCGAAGAGTCGTATCCAAGATCCGACCCCTCCGCAGCATCCGCCGCAGGTCCGCTCACGGTCATCGTCATGCCATCGGGCATGGTCTTGACCGTGATGATTGCCGAGCGAATACCTGTTTCGGTCGTGGATCCATTCTTAACGGCGGCGATGGCGAATCGATACTCCGTATTGGGCTGCAGCCCATCCCACTTGAGCGAGGTCTGCGTGTTGTCGGCAATCTTCCAGCTATTGACGACCGCATCCGCCGCATTGCTCTGCAGCATGCCCACGCCGTAGCTAAAGCCACTCTTGTTTGCAAGTACATCGTCCCAGCTAAACGTAACGCTGGTCGAATCGACGGCGTTTGCCGTAAAGCCCGTCACGGCCGGCGCGTCGGGCATCTCGACGTCCTTAACGTCATAGCCCACGATCCAGAACTGGTCGGTGTCCTTGGTGCCGAGCTTGTCGCCCGAGTCTGCCTCGAACTTGTCGACATCCACCGCGTTGACGCCCAGGCGCCACACAAAACCGTACTTGCCCTGCGCGGCCTCGGGCAGGTTGTCGACGGTGCCGCCGTATTCGGTCGATTCACTCGAGGAGTTACCCGTAGTAAAGCCGGCGTTGGCACCAAAGCACAGGCCGCCAAACAACTCGTGCTTTGCGAGCTTCGCGCCCATGACAACGCTGCCGTTCAGCGTCAAGCCGAGCTCGAGCTCCTGCTCCTTGCCCTCCTCGACTTCGATGGTCTGCTCAATGCTCGCCCCCGACTGCGCGGCGGCGCCGTTAAACCCATCGTGCGTGTAGGCGCGCGTTACGCCAGGCTTGCCCAGGCCAAAGGAATCCCCAACGGGAGTCTCGCCGTTGAGCGTCGTTTGATAGGTTCCGGGTTCTCCCGACCGGTTGGTCAAAAAGTAGCTGAGCGGCGTCATATTGTGCTGTTTGGCAATGCGGTCATAGGCCTCGACATTAACGACCGAGGTCTGCGCGCCGAGCGACACGGGCGCCGCCATCACGCCCTTGCCACCAGTTTCCTCATTTTCGATCTCATACTCGTAATAGACCATCGGAATCGTGTAGAGCACGGCCTTGTCACCCTCGCCGGCATGCGACTCATAGCTTACGCTTGCGCTGACCGTGCGCTCGCTCCGGTAGTCATAGCATCCCTCGGCGGCAAAATCGACTGAAGCATTCATCGCGACCAGGGGCGGACCGGTCTGCACCTCGACGGCAACGCCCAACTCGGCGCCAATGGTATAGCCCTGGGATGTCCCCGTGCCCTTTTCCTCTCCGTATGACGTGCCGCCCAACACCAGATAGCCGTATGCCTGCTCCAGATCCTCAACATAGGGCGCATCCTGCAGCACGGCAAGCACGCGCGGGTTGGTATAGACCTTGTAGCGGTCCTTGTACGTGATCTTGACGCTGTCGTTGTCGACATCGGGCAGCGCGAGCGAGATAAATGTGCCGTAGGTAGTGCCGCGACGGTTGCTCTCGCTAATCACCTGCTCCTCGCCGCGGCGCACCTTTCCGTTCTCGTCGAGCGAAAAATGCGAGGCGGTCATCCAATAGTAGTCATCGTTCTTGCGCAGGTCCTCGTCGCGGTGCTTGCCCACCACGGCGATAAAGCTCTCGTTATAGCGGTCCGAACCCGAGACGCTGCCCGCCTTGACGTCGCTGATCCACACCTGCTCTATACCCTTGTGGTCATGCTTGTTGCTGCTGTTGTATTGCTGACCGCTCATGCTCATGGTTCCGACCATGGACCCCAAGCCCTGAGCCCCGCTCTGTACCGTGTTGCAGGCAAAGTCGCGGAACACATCGCCGCCCACGAGCACCTCGTCGACCGCCAGCTGCTCGGACAGGCCGTCAAGGTTGGCAGTGGCAAGGGCAATAGGCGCCAAGGTGCACGGATAGCGCTTATCCTGAGCGCTATCCTTCCATGCGCTGTTGGGCACATGCATCAGCCCATAGGAGGCGAGGAGCCCGTCTCTGTATTCCTTGCAATCGGAAAGCTTGAACTCGCCAGACTCCGAGTCAAAATACGCGTAGCGGTACAGCGCGCCGTACAGCCCCTTGCTGCCGTCAGAAGCGCCGTAATCAAAAGCGCTGCGTTGCCAGTCATAGCCCGCAAGAATAAGGCCCGTGACGGTTTCACCCGTCTTCTTTCCTTCTTCATCGTAGGCGGCAAACGTGCCGAACGTCGCATTCGCAGCGACCATGGTCTTGCCGTTCGCGGAGAGGGAGATTGCGCCCGCGTCGCCCAGAGCATCGACATGGACGAGCGCACCCTTGGATGCATCCCACGAAAACAGCTCGCAATGCGTCGACTTATCAATATTCTTCTTGCCGTAGGGTGCCGAGACCACGATGGCGAGGTCATCGCAAAAATCGCGATCGAGGTCGCCGGCCGCTAGCGAAACGACAGGAGCTGACTGAAGCTGCGTCCAGGAGTCGTTCCCGCCCTTGTTGTGCGTGGTGTAGTCCGTGGCGTTACCGGCATCGATCTTGACGACGCTTTGCTTCCAGTTGCCGCCCTCCAAGTCATACATGTCGACTACAGCCTTGCGCACGCCGTTCTCGTCGACATAGCAGCCCGCGTAGACAAAAAGCTCGTCGACGCCGTCGCCATCGACATCGCCCGCCTCGACATCAAAGACGGCGTCGTGCTCTTGCAGGTAACCGGCATCCAGGTACTTAAAACGACCTTCGTACATCATATTAGTGTTGACCGTCACCGGCAGGTGTGTGTCGAGAGTGCGCGTACGCCCGTTGCTAAACGAGTAGAGGACCAGCTCAACCTTTCCGGCGTATGACTTGCCGTCAATCGTCGTGGAGGAACTGTCGCCGTAGGCACGGAGCTCGGCAACGCGGCTCTTTTTGCCCGTGCTGGCGTCGCTGCAGAACTCAACACTCGTGGCGTGAATGCCCGAGAAACCGTTGTTGTCGTTGGCGAGTACTGTTGAGGACTCATTGTTGCTTAGGTACGACCAGGTGCCGCCACCGTAGTCGCTATGCTTGTAGAGATCGCTGTTCGTATCGAAGTTGTTGACGTTTTGCCAGAACTTTGCGGCGCCCCACACACTTCCATAGCCATCGGTGAGTTTGCTGCTGCCGCCAATGTCACCGCGCTCGACGTTCTCGAGCTTGTCGCGCAGAGTGTAGCGATTGCCATGGCTACCGTTAGCTGCCATATAGACCTCGCTGCGCGTGGCAAACGTCGTGGGGGTATCGGTGGAATAGGGGCCAACGGTATCGGCCGGAATGTCCTCGCTCGTGCCCAGACCCAGGGCTTGATAATCCTGCTCGGTCATATCGGTGATTGCGGGCGCGTCTGCCGCCTGGGCAACCTGGGGCGTGGCCGTGAAGCAGGCGACGCTCGTGGCGATCAACGCAGCAAGCGCCGCCGTCCCAACAAGCGGGATTTTCGACAGCCTACGGATACGGGGGTGTGGAACGTACATGAGGGACCTCGCTTTATTCGAGTGGAGTGGACTCATTTTTGCAAATGATACGTCCGATGCCCGATATCACGTGTCTCATTTTCGCCAACGGCGTGTCTCATTTTTGAGAATCCGAGATGCCGCGGAAATCTTATCCCAGCTCAAAGGCCATTTCTGGGATGTATTTTCCGTCGAGTGCCTCATCGGGAAACTGCATCCCATTTCAAGCGTCGATTCTGGGACGCATTTTCCCCTTAGACCCTCAACCGGAAACCGCATCCCACTTTGAGCGCAAATTCCGGGATGCATTTTCCGCTTGAGCCTCATTGGGGGTAGCGCGCGGAGTC
The DNA here is from genome assembly GCA_048205975.1 of Collinsella sp. Lineage (GTDB taxonomy): Bacteria > Actinomycetota > Coriobacteriia > Coriobacteriales > Coriobacteriaceae > Collinsella. Next base: position 123 of record DBEWTI010000125.1, on the reverse strand, counting down.
GTGGTGTAAGAAGCAAGGGAGGGCCATCGCCTAGAATCGTCAGTGCCTAGATATTCGACGAAAGGAAAGACGATGGCCCACAGCGACATTCTATCCCAGCCGGACCGGGGGCTCGCCCTCGAC
>DBEWTI010000121.1:0-3316 GCA_048205975.1 Collinsella sp. | reverse complement strand
TCTCTAACTTTAGAGAGATAGGTATCTTATTTTAGAGAGAAATTTAGAGAGATGCATCGAATTCACTGCTAGATTTCCTAATGTTATCTCTTTACCTGACCTTCTCTTTAAAGAGATATTTAGAGAGACGAGCGCAATCTCTCTAATCAAGGGCTCCACTCTTTAAGGTGCACACTTCCTAACCGTACCCTATGTTGCGGTGAAATAACTCACGATTAGCCTGCCAAAAAGGGACAGGTTTATTTTGGTAGGTTTTATCTGGGGAAACTCCGAATAGCCCCACATGCATAACCGCTGCAGCTCCATATGAGGCAAATGAACCAGCAGCGTTTGCCCCAAAATCTTGAGTATTTGTTCGACAGAACGGCCCCTGCCGGCTCCTGCTAGACTGGTAGATTCCCAACCGTCCATCCAGGAGCCTCAATGTCGCGCAAGCCCGCCTACAAGCAAGCACTTTCCATCGGCACCGCCGTGGTGCTGGGGTTTGCGCTGTTTACGGGATCGCTCGACGGAGCGCCCAAGTTGCTGTCGCCGCAAGGCGATGAGCAGGCGGCGGCTCTGGCCGAAAAACAAAACGAGAGTCCCAGCCGCACCGACGACGAGGCAGACCTGGTCGCTCGGCTCGAATCGGGAACGGCGAGCGCGGCGGACCCTCAAAACAGCCAGGACTCTGGCGATGGCTCCGATTCCGCCGCGACCGACACCGATGACGACGTTTCCGCGGGCAGTGCCGCCACCCCCATCGACGAGGTCGAAAACCCCGACCTCAACCGCGCCCGCGGTGTTTATCTCAGCAGCATTCCCGACTACGCCGGCAACCCCTACGTTGCCCTTCGCGCCGACAGCACGCACCCGCTCGGCACGCCGTCATTCACACTCGATGAATACGATCGCGCCACCGAAGAGGGCTGCTTTAAGAAATTCTCCAAGCTCGACAGCCTGGGTCGCACTCGCAAGGCGCTCGCCTGTGTAGGCCCCGAGTCGCTCGGACAGGGAAAGCGCGGCGATATCTCGCGCATCCATCCTGCCGGTTGGCACCAGCAGCGCTACGACTTTATTCCGGGCCAGAGCCTCTACAACCGCTGCCACCTTATCGCCTGGTCCCTCTGCGGCGAAAACGCCAACCGCAAGAATCTCCTCACCGGCACGCGCTATCTCAACGAGACGGGCATGCTGCCGTTTGAAGAGCAGATTCTCAACTATATTCGCGATACGGGCAACCATGTGCTCTACCGCGTCACGCCTATGTATAACGAAGAGGAACTTGTCTGCCGTGGCATGCGCCTTGAGGCGCAATCGGTCGAGGACCACGGCAAGACCCTCTGCTTCCACGTGTACTGCTACAACCTGCAGCCGCACGTGCAGATCGACTACGCCACCGGCCGCAACCAGGCATCCGGAGACTAGTGCCGACCGCACCGCCCGTAACCCAAAAATGATTCGTTTTCCTCCGTCCCCATGGGATCAAAAAAGGCCGCCCTGGATTACCCAGGGCGGCCTTTTCGTCAGCGTCCACATTGCAGGCAAAACCACACGCTACTTGGCGCGGCCCTCCTCATAGCGCTCGACCAGCTTGGCCTGAACATCGTAGGGAACCTGCTCGTAGCCAGCGGGCTTCATGGTAAAGTCACCCGTGCCGCGCGTGATAGAGCGCAGGCGCGTCGAGTAATCCGTCAGCTCGGCGAGAGGTGCCTGGGCGATGACCACGGTGTCGCCGCGCTCATCGGTCTCCATGCCCGTCACGCGACCGCGCGATGCCGAGATGTCGCCCATCACGGCGCCGGCGTAGCTCTCGGGGATAGTCACCGTGATTTCCTCGATGGGCTCCAGCACCACCGGATCGGCATCGGCGCATGCCTTGCGCAGGCCGATGCGAGCCGCCGCGCGAAACGCCATCTCGTTGGAGTCGACGCTGTGATACGAACCGTCGTACACAGCCACGCGAATGCCCGTAAGCGGGTAGCCGGCAATAATACCGTCCTTCATGGTCTCCTGGACGCCCTTGTCCACGGCGGGAATCAGCGAGCGCGGAATGCGGCCGCCCACGACCTCGTCCACAAACTCATAGCCGTCGCTCGTGCCGTCGGGCCCAATGAGCGGCTCCACGCGCAGCCAGCAGTCGCCGTACTGACCGGCGCCGCCGGTCTGCTTCTTATGGCGGCCCTGGGCACTTGCCGTACGGCGAATGGTCTCGCGATACGGAATGCGGATCGGCACGCTCTTGGCCACGACTTTGGTGCGATCCTCCAAACGGTTGAGCAGCACCGAAACCTGCGCCTCACCCACCGCCGAAATGATGGTCTGGCCGGTCTCCTCGTCACGATCGATGCTCATGGTCGGATCAGCCTTGCACGCCTTCTCGATAAACGTATAGAGCTTCTCTTCGTCGCCACGGCTCTCGGCCTCGATGGCAATGCGGTACTGCGAGTTGGGGAACTTAAACGCCGCCGCCTCGACCTTACCGGTAATGGAGAGTGTGTCACCCGTCTCGGCAGCCAGCTTGGGCGCCACGATGATGTCACCGGCATAGGCGTGACCGACCTCGGTCATGTCACGGCCGCACATCACATACAGGTGGGCCAGACGATCGCTCTTGCGGGTACGCGCGTTGATCAGCTCAAGACCCGGCTCAAGCGTACCCGTCAGCACCTTGATAAAGCTGATGCGACCCTGCTGCGGATCGGCCAGCGTCTTAAACACAAACGCCACCGGACGGTCATCGTCGCTCGAAATCTTGAGCGAATCACCGTCGATGAGCGGCATCTCGCCGTAGTCCGTCGGCGCCGGGAAGTATGTGGCGATGTCGTCCATCAGCGAGTTGACGCCCTGCTCCTTAATGCAATCGCCCGCAAAGACCGGCACAAAGATGCGCTCGGCGATCGCCTTCGACAGCAGGCCTTCAAGCTCCTCCTGCGTCAGCGTCTCCTCGCCTTCCAGGTACTTCATCATCAGCTCATCGTCAGCCTCGGCCACCAGCTCGCACAGATGGTCATGGGCTTCCTCGGCCTGGGCACGATACTCCTCGGGAATCTCCGACTCAACGGCTTCGGTGCCGTTGCAATGGCGCGCCTTCATGCGCACCAGGTCGATGATGCCGTCAAAGTCCTCGCCCTCGCCCCAGGGAAGGGTCACGGCGCCCAGGCGCGTGCCAAAGCGCTCCTGCAGCAGGCCCATCGTGGTCGCAAAGCTGGCCTCGGAGCGCGACAGGCGGTTTACGAATACCGCACGCGCCAGACGCAGGTCCTCGGCGGCATACCAGAGCTTAACCGTCGTAGGCTGCGGGCCGGCCTCGGCGTCGACCACAAACAGCGCCGTC
>DBEWTI010000118.1:0-5318 GCA_048205975.1 Collinsella sp. | reverse complement strand
GTGAAATGAAAGGGCGCAGACCTTCTGGTCGCGCCCTTGAAATTGAACGACAGATTGCCGCTTAGGGTCGAATGCAGCGTCGAGCCGTTACGCGGTTTGGTAAAACCGCGTAACTAAATAAGTTTGGTGCTCTCCAGCTTTTCGATGATCCAGTCGTTGGCTTTGATGACTGGGCGGCGGAAGACGACGCCCAGGGCAAGCGACGGAATCAGGTAGCTCGCCAAGATGCCTAGCTCAATCCAATACTCCATATGGTAGGCACCGGCCATGGCGGCATGCATCGCGTTGATGCCGTGGGTGAACGGCAGGAACGGATAGATCGCCTGGAACACGGGGCCTGTCATCTCGATGGGGAACGTACCGCCCGAACCGCCGACTTGCATGACCAGCAGTACGACGGCAAGGGCCTTGCCGATATCGCCAAACGACACCGTGAGCGTGTAGACGATATTGGAGAACACAAGGCTCGCAACCCAGCCCGCCAGCACAAACTGGAGCGGGTTGTCGCACTGGATGCCAAAGAACAGGATGTCGCCCGCACACACGAGCGTCGCCTGAAGCAGGGCCAAGCCGCCAAAGAACAGGTAACGGCCCAGATAGATCTCGTGCAGGCGCACGGGGATGAGTTCGTTGATGAGCTCATCGTTAACCGAGACCTTCATCATGGCCGCCAGCACGATCGAGCCGACCCACAGCGACAGAATCGTATAGAACGGGGCCATGGCAGAGCCATAGTTGCGGATCGGGTAGACCGGCTTGCGGTCGAGCGCAACGGGGCCGGAAAGCGACACGGCAAGGCCCTCGGGATCGTTGCCGATCATCGTCTTGATCGTGGCGAGGTCGTCCGACATCAGGGCGCCGTCGAGCTCGTCCTTGAAGGCACTGATCTTGTCGGACGCCTCGCCCAGCTGATCGGAAGCCTTGTTGACGAGCTTTGCAGCCTTGGACAGGCCCTTCGCGAGCGAACCGGAGGCATCGGTCAGACCGCTCACGGCGCTATCCAGGTCACCCGAGATACCGTTCAGCGAATCCAAAACACCCGAAATGGTCTTCTTGAGCTCCTTGGCCTTGACCGAGAACGTGGAGTCGTAATCGATCTTGGCACCCGAGATGCCAGCTTTGGCATCGGCAATCGCCTGATCGACCTCGGCACGGGACTCATTGACCTTTGCCATGCTGTCCGAGAGGGACTTCGCCGTGGCCGTCAGATCCTTCGCATTGTTGCGGTACTCCGCGGCAATTCTGCCCAGTGACGTCGCAGCAGACTTGAGGCCGTCCTTGAGCTTGTCATCACTCACCTGGTCGGCAAGACTGCGGAGCTGATCGGCCATCGCATCGATATCGTCAGCGCGCGTATTGAGCGCCGCTGCGGCTTCGTTGAGCTGAGAAACCGTAAGGTCGACATGTTGATTCGCGGCATCGAATGCCTTCGCGAGCTCGGCGGACACGTTGTCAAACGACTCCGCGCTTCCGTCAATGGCCGCGTCAACCGCATCGTTGGCAGCCTTGAGCGCTTCCTTGGAATCATTGATGCCGCTCTTGGCGTGCTCCATCAGCTGCTTCGTCGACTCATCGACGGTACCCATCTGCTTGAGCATGCCGCCCGCCGACGTGAGCGAATCGGACGTAGAGCTCAAAATGCCCGCAAGCGACGTCGCGTTGGCCTGGACATCCTGCAGGTCCTCGACCGAATCGCCAAGCGTCGAGGACAGGTTGGCGATAAAGTTGCTCACCTGGTCGGTGCTCATATAGTCAAGCAGGCTGGACACGGTCTTGAGGCCGATGGTCGTAATAGTCTTGGTAAAGGTCTCGTTGACCTGGCTCTGAACAGCGCTCGAACCCTTTTCGGTCACGATCTGGGCGATGGCATTGGCCTTTTGGTTCTCGTAGAACTCGATATCGGCATGTTTCACGTCGGTCGAGAAGAGCGTCATCATGTCGGCGCTAAACGTTTTGGGGATGACGACGGCAGCGTAGTACGCGCCCGACTTGACGCCCTCGATCGCCTTATCGCGGTCGTTGAGGACAACCCAATCGAAGTTCTCGTTGCCGCGCAGGGTGGCGGTCACGTTTTCGCCCACGTTGATCTCGACGGGGATCAGATCGCTCTCGTAACCCTCGTCGGTGTTGACCACCGCAATCTTAAGGTTGCCGGTATTGCCGTAAGGATCCCAGCTTCCGGCGATGTTAAACCATGCGTACAGGCACGGCACAATGATTAGGCCCATTACGACGATCATGCCGATCACGGAGCGAGACACGTTTTGGACATCGCGCTTAAACAGATGCAGGATGTTTTTCATTTATGCCTCACCTCCTTTGGAGTGCTTGCCAAGCGGGGTGGTGTCCCCGTCGTTTCCGCTTACGTTGTCAGTGCCGTCGACATCTTGAGCCTTGCGATGCGTACCGATATGCGGTAGACGGCTCGTAGGCTGTTCGCCATCCTTGGTCCCCCGCTCGCTGGCGTTGAGACCAAACATGCGACGGGCGGCAGGAATGGCAGCGGTATGTTCGCGCATCTCGCGACGCAGGTCCTCGTCCGAAAGCGCCGAGATACGCATCTGGGTATTGAGGCTCGCGCGGATGTACTCGATATTGATGAGCCAGCCGCAGATAGCGATAACCGAAATGATCCAGATGACGAGCAGGATGATCTTGCCGTTATTGTCGATATCGAGCACCGTCGACAGCACAAAGAGCAGGACCTGCACGCCTACCACGGCGGCGAAACCGCCCTTGATGTAATACGGGTAGCGACGCTCAAATGCCACCGCATGATCGAGCAGCTCGCGGCGGTACGAATCGGAATCGAGCATGACGCGCATGGCCGTGCGCAGCGAATAGCGCTGGCGCGGCAGGTCATTGGACTCGCAGATCATAAGACCCGTCGAGGAAAGCTGCTTGTCAAAGAGCAGGTTGAGATTGAGCAGCAGCGGACGCAGTTGCAGACCGATAAAGAGCGCGATGATAAGGAACACGCCCAGGATGCACAGGTTGAACAGGTAGTTGAACGCGTACATGCCACCGACGGTCTCGCGCAGCAGGTTGATGCCGTAGGTAAAGGGCAGCAGCGGATGCAGCCACTGGAAGAAGCCGGGCATCATCTCGATGGGGTACATACCCGACGAGCCGGGGATCTGCACAATGACGAGAATGACACCGATAGCCTTGCCGATATGCTTAAACGTGGTGGACAGCGCGTAGATGATGTTGACGTACGTAAACGAGATGGCAATGCCGCCCAACACGAAGAGCAGCGGATTGACGCACTGCACGCCAATGACCAGGTCGCCCACCGTAACGATAATGGCCTGGAACGCACCGAGGATCACCAGCAGCAGCCAGCGGCCAAAGTAGCCCTGGCGTGCCGTGAAGCCGCCGATGCCCTCGCGGTCGACCTCGAGCTTGTAGATGGCGATCAGCACGTAGCCGCCCACCCAAAGCGCCAGATTGGTGTAGAAGGGAGCAATGCCCGAGCCAAAGCTCTTGACCGGATAGATCGACTTGGACGTCAGCTCAACCGGGGAAGCCATGAAATCTGCCACGTCATTGACGTCGACGCCCATCAGATCAGCCAGCTCGCCCATAGACTCGGAGGTCTGCAGTGCCGCGATATCGTTGGCGGCGGTTGCAAGCTTGTCTTGGACCTTGGCAAGGGAGGCGTCGGTCTGGGACAGCGTGGTCTTGGCTTGCTTGAGGGTGGCATCGAGCTGAGCCAGCGTGCCACGCGCGCTTGCAATGGTAGGCGTGAGGCCAGATACGATTCCCGTCAAATCACCCGAGACGGCGGCAAAGGAATCGAGCGCGCTCGAGGCCTTCGGCAGCGCATTCTGCCCCAGATCCGTCTGGGCCTGGCCAAGGTTGGTCGCGCCGGTTTGAATTGCATTATTGACAGCATCGCTGGCACCCGAGACAGCCGCGGCGTCATTCGCCATGGCGCTCGACTGCGCAGACAGACCGTCCTTGATGCTCTGAAGCTTTTCATTCTGCTCTCGAAGCAAATCGATGGTCGATACAATACGCGCGTCAATTTCCTCGGAACCTGTCGACGTGTCATTGGCGAGAATCTCCAAGTGCCCGATAACGGCCTTATTGTGGTCGATCGTTGCCTGGAGAGACTCGAGCGAGTTGTCGATGCGGGTGGTTGTGGACGTCAAAGCGCCCGTCATCTTTCCGACCGCGGCGTTCGCAGAAGCCGACGTCTTGCTCAACGCGGCGCTGCCCTCCGAGAGCGCCTTGGAAAGCGAGGTGATGGACTTACCCGCTGTGGTGCGAGCCTCGCCCAGCAGGTCATTGCCCTGAGCGATTGCCTGCGTTAGAGAGGGCGTCTGGCCCTGCAGGCCCGCCAACGCGGCATCGGCCGATGCGATCGAGCCGCTCGTCTTATCGATGGCGGCATTCATGTCGCCAATCGAATCACGCACCTCGCCCAAGGTATCGGATGCCTCGGACACCGAGCCCGCCAGTGAATCCTGGGTCTGGGTTGCCTTGTCCTTAAGATCGACGCCGGCATCCTTGGCAATGCCCGCGACGGTCTCGCCCACCGTGGAGACAAACTCCGCGTTGATCTGCTCCTCGATGGTGTTGGCGCCGGTGTCGGTGACCTTGGGCGCAATGGCGCTCTTCTTCTCGTTGACGTAATAGGTGAGCTTGGGCTGATGGTAATTGCCGTCGAGCATCGAGACGAGATTGTCGGAGAAGTTCTTGGGAATCACGATGGCGGCATAGTACTCGCCGCTCTCGACGCCCTCTTTGGCATCGGCCGCCGAGTCAACGAAGGTCCAGCCGAGCTGGTCGTTCTCCTTGAGCTGATCGACCACCTTATCGCCTGCATTGAGCTCGCCCACCAGGTCGTTTTGAGTGCCCTGATCGTTGTTGGCGATGGCGATTTTGATGCCCTGAGTATTTCCGTACGGATCCCAGTTGGCCACGATGTTGTACCAGGCATACAACGAGGGAATGACGCATACGCCCAGGGTAACCACCAGGGCGACGGGGTTCACGATCAATCGCTTGATGTCGCGTTTAAAGATTGCAAAGGAAACCTTTGCATCGGATAGTTTGCTGCCGAGACTCACGCTTGGACCATCCATCCTGTCGTTTAGCCGAATCATGCTATTAACAACCATTGTACGGAGGCACTTTAGCGTCTCGCAGCACAATGGTGCTGAGTTTTGCGGGTAGCAATATACTACGAAGATAAGTTAACGTACAGATGTACAGTATCTCAAATTCCCGCAGCTCACAAAACCACAACCCGCACAAATTAGCAACCCAACTAGTCGTTGGGGACGTTCTTAAACGACTAGTCAAACAAG
>DBEWTI010000116.1:0-8438 GCA_048205975.1 Collinsella sp. | reverse complement strand
CACTCTTCTTCTTTCCGGACATGCCGTCCTCCGATCTCCCGGGGCCGGCCGATCCGGCCCTCAGGGTATCGGGTTCCCACATTCATCCGTACATGTGCGGATGAATGTGGGAGGTGTTCGGATAAAGTCGATAATCAAGGAACTGGCATAAAAGCTCATCGAGGCTGAGTGCCATCGCTCGCTGCGGTACACTTACCTAAAGTAAACCATGAAGGGAGACATTACCTATGAAGAAGATCGTTTTGGCTTGTGGTGCTGGCGCTGCTACTTCCACGCTCGTTGCCCAGAAGGTCGCCACCCTGCTCGACGCCAACGGTTACGCCGACAAGTACGAGATCGTGCAGTGCGCCATCTCCGAGGCCAAGGACTACTGCGACGAGGGTGCCGATCTGCTGATCGCCACCACTGTTGCCCCCGAGGGCCTCACCTGCCCGTACGTGAGCGGCGTGCCCTTCATGACCGGCATGAACCGCGTCGCTGCCGAGAAGGCCGTTCTCGACGTCATGGCTCAGTAGGCGTTACCTGTATGAATGAGCAGAACGCCAATCCGGTCGAGCTCTTTGGCATGCGCGTTGCCCATGTGGGCATTAACGCCACCGATCCGGCAGACGCCCTGGAGATCGCGGAGCTGTTCTCGACGATGATGGGCCTGCCCGTTATCGAGACCCCGGTTTCGTACTTTAACGATTCGCTGATCGAGGTCATGAAGCAGAACGGTCGTGGCACCAAGGGCCACATCGGCTTTGCCGTCAACGACATCGATGCGGCCGAGAAGTGGTTTGCCGAGCGCGGGCTCGAGGTCAACGAGGAGTCGCGCGTGCTGCTGCCCGACGGCGGCACCAAGCTCGTGTACTTTAAGCGCGAGTTCGCCGGCTTCGCCGTGCATCTGTGCCGCGAGTAGCGCACAAGCTGCTATAGCTAGCAAAAAGGGATAGGGCCGCATGGCCTTATCCCTTTTTTATGCCGAGGGGCTTTCTACCGCGGCAGGCGAATCGTAAAGCGGCTGCCGACCCCTTCGACCGAAGTCACACCGATGACGCCGCCGTGGCTGTCGACGATCCACTTGGCAATGGCGAGCCCCAGACCCGAGCCCTGCGCGCCGGCATCGCGCGCGTTGTCGGCGCGATAGAACCGTTCAAACGCGTGAGCTGCGGATTCCTGGTTCATGCCGATACCCTCGTCCTCAACACTTATGTCGATCGTGCCCGCGCCCGCATCCGGCGCTACGCCAAACGAGATGGGCGTGCCCGCGTCCGAATACTTGGCGGCGTTTTGCACGATCACGCGCAGAGCCTGCTTCACGAGCGCCACGTCAACGGGCGCGTCGCAGCGCGGGTCGCTGACAAGCGCAGCGTCGTACGCCAGTCGATACGTGTGCGCGGCATCGATCATCTGCGATTCCTCGCATACCTCGCCGACCAGTGCGGCCAGGTTGGTATTCGCACGCCGCAGGACCGCGCGCCCGGCATCGCCGCGCGCCAAAAACAGCAGCTGCTCCACGAGCTCCTGCATATGCTCGCTTTCGGCCTTGAGGGACGCGATGGATTCTTCCAGCACGTCCGGGTCATCTTTGCCCCAGCGGTCGAGCATGTTCACGTAGCCCTGAATCACCGCGATGGGCGTGCGCAGCTCGTGGCTCGCATCGTTGACAAAGCGCATCTGCTGCAGCTTGGCCTCTTGCATCTGGCGCAGTAGGCGGTTGAGTGCAACCTCGATGCTTGCCAGGTCGGCGTCGCCGGTAGTGACGCTCGGCGAGTCGACGCTTGCGCGCTCGATGGCCTGCTCCAGTGTTTCCATCTTGCCGCCGGAGAGCTGCATGCGGCCGAGTTCGTCCACGCGCAGGGCCAGATCGTTGAGCGGCGCCATGGTGCGGCGCACGCGGCGGGCGCCGCCGAGCATGTTGAGCACGCTGATGACCTGCCAACTCACAACGATAAGGTAGAGAGGCCATAGCGCGACGAGGTCCTGCGCGAGGGGGAAAGTCTTGGTGGTACGCGCAAGCTCGACGGTATAGGTGAGCGTTGTCAGGTCCCAGCCGCGCGCGGGCGTCAGCGACATGCTGCGAACGGCGGCGCCGGGGATCCATCCCGCGGTAAACGCGCCATCGGGCAGCGTCTGGTTGTATCCATAGACGAGGATCGCCGCCGCAATAACCAACAGTAACAGATCGAGCCAGATGTGGCTCATCAAGCGGCGCCACATATAGCTCCAGTTGATGGCGCGGGCGATGGAGGTGACGCGCTTGGTCTCGGCGTTACGCGCGGCAGACATAGCCCACCCCGCGCACGGTCTGGATGATGCGGACGCCGCCGGCGTCCTCGATCTTGGCGCGCAGGTGCGCGATGTGCACGTCGACGTTGTTGGTGTCGCCCACGTATTCGTAGCCCAGCGCTTCGTGCGCGATGCGCTCGCGCGTGAGCACGGTCTCGGCATGCGCCATAAGCAGGGCGAGGACATCGAACTCGCGGGCCGTGAGCGCGATGGGCGAGCCGCCGACCGTGACTTCGCGGCGGCCGGGGTCGAGCGCAACCGAGTCAACGGTAAGCGCGGCGTGGGAGGGCGTGGCAGCGGTCTGGGCCGTGTCGGTTGCCGGGGGCATTGTGGCGATACCGGCGGCCGTGCCGCTCGTTACGCCAGCCCCGGCGCTGACGCCGCCAATGCCCGAAGCCGCCAGCACGGCTTCCGAGCGCTTCAGCGCCACGCGGATCCGTGCGAACAGCTCCTCAATCGCAAACGGTTTGGTCAGGTAATCGTCGGCGCCGGCGTCGAGCCCGGCCACTTTGTCCATCACGGCATCGCGCGCGGTGACCATAATCACCGGCACATCCTTGTGCTTGCGGACACGCCGCAAGACCTCCATGCCGTTGAGCTGCGGCAACAGCACATCGAGCAGAATCAGATCGTAGTCACGTTCCAGTGCCAGGTCCACGGCGGTGCGGCCATCGGCGGCGTGTTCCACCTGGTAGCCCTCGTGCTCCAGCTCGAGCGTTACAAAGCGGGCGATTTTCTCCTCGTCCTCTACGATCAGGATCCGTGCCATGCGTGCCCCCGTCTGCGATTACTTGTCGTCGTTGAGATTTTGCTTGATGTCGTCCGCGGCGTTAGCAGCGCTATCCATAAGGTTGTTGATGCTGCCGGGCACGTCGCCGTCGCTGTCGATGCGGTAGCGCATGCCAAAGAACAGGCCAATCAGCATCAGCCATATCGTGGCGCCCCAGGCAAACAGCGCGACGATGGGGACCAGGATGGGGATGTTGAGGATGATCGCATCGCGGCGCGTGGCGATAAACTTGGTGTCCAGGCTCAGGCGGAAGAGCTTTTTGAGGTACTCCCACACGCTGTCCATCTTCTTGGAGAAGTCGGTCTTTTCGCTCGACTTTTCGTAGGCTGCCTGCGCGGCGACCATCTCGGCAGAGGGCTCATCGACTGGCGCGGACTCGGTGGCGGCATGCGCCGACGTGGTCTGGGTCTTGCCCTGCGACTCGAGCCAAATGATGGCATCCAAAACGTTGCCGTCGGCAGCGTCGAGCGCCGCCTTGGCATCGGTGTAACTCACGTTGCACTTGGTGCAGATGGTTTCAACTTTTTCGAGGTCGTCCATGACCTGTCCTTTCGTTCGATGGGCGCGACGCCGGGCAATTTGCTCGGGCGCGAGCGTTGCGTTCGGCGGTCTGCGTTGCGCCGCCCCGCCCTTGGTCGAACTCTATAGTGCAGGTTATAGATTAAGCGATTCTTGAGCCAAGATTAATGTTGGATGAGTTTTTGGGTGGCAGTGGGAAAAGTATTAGACCTCGATAGCGGGAGATGGGGTGCCGGTACAAAACGGCGTCAAGGGTTGGTCGAGCAGGCGGTTTCTCCATTGATGTCTGCACGGCATGTGACACTTACTCTGCCGCTTCGTTCTGCCACGGCGGCATGCATCTGAACAACGACCCTCTAAGGAGTTCGATATCGATGGGCGACAACGCAAAGCATCTCGCAAAGAAGTGCGTTAAGGACGCAGGACCGTGCCTTGCGCTGTGCGTAGCCGGCGCAGCGGTCGCGCTGCTGGCTGTTCGGGGGCCATTCGACGTGCTTCGAAGTGCCAGCTCTCTGCACGTTTGCATGGCCCTTGCCGGCGCCATGATGACCGGCGGCGTGCTCGATCTGGTTTTTTGGGTGCTTGATCCGTTTGGATGGAAGAACGAAGGGTAAGCCCTAAGGGATGGAAGGGCTGGAACGGCTGGCTTAGTGATCGTGCAGAATGTGGGCTAGCGACTTACAGGGAAGTGGTGATCCGATGACGGTCTATGTGACGGGCGATATTCACGGCGGCCTCGACATGCAAAAGCTGCGCGATTGGGATCTTGGGGAAAGCCTGACGAGCGACGACTATCTCATCATTGCCGGCGATTTTGGCTTTCCGTGGGATTTCTCTGTCGAGGAGTGCGCCGACATCACTTGGCTGGAGTCGCGCCCCTATACCGTGCTGTTCGTCGACGGCAACCACGAACGTTTCGACCACTGGGCAGAGCGCCCCATGGAGTTGTGGCACGGTGGGCTGACGCAGCGTTTGTCGGACACCTCGCCCATACGGCGCCTGACGCGCGGCGAGGTTTTTGAGCTCGACGGCTCAACGGTCTTTACCATGGGCGGCGCCACGAGCGTGGACAAGGAATACCGCATTCCGTATTCCAGCTGGTGGCCGCAGGAGCTGCCGGACGAGCGCAACTTTGAGGAGGCGCGGACAAAGCTCGACAGCGTGGGCTGGAAGGTCGACTACGTAATCACCCACACCTGCTCTACGCGCATGCTTTCGCCCACGCTTTATCCGGTGCCCGGCTGGAATTGCCCCGCCGTTGATCGGCTTACGGCGTTTTTCGATGAGCTGGAAGACCGCTTGGACTACAAACGCTGGTATTACGGGCATTTTCATCGGGATGCCAACCCGACCGAGCGTCATACCGTGCTCTACGACTGCATCGTTCGCCTGGGCGACGAACTTCAGCCTTGGGATGTTGCGTAGGGGTGGGGCGTATTTGGCTACTCGGCCGTTACAGTGATGTTCTCTCGGTGCGCGCGGATGACGTCCCAGCTAAAGTGCTCGACCAGCCGCTCGGCAGAGCGCGGCGTGGTGTCCGGCGCGATGCCCGTTTGTCCGGCGAGCCAGCCCAGCAGCGCTTCGGGCGTGCCAAAGCGGGCGCGGAGTTCGCCCAGGTCCAGATCGCGGTCTCGTTTGGAAAGGCGGCGGCCGTCCGGTGCCATGAGCAGCGGAATATGTGCGTAGTGCGGCGTGGGCAGTCCCAACAGGTGCTGCAGATAGATCTGGCGCGGCGTGGACCCCAGCAGGTCGCATCCGCGCACGACCTCGGTGACGCCCATGGCGGCGTCGTCGACCACCACGACTAGCTGATAGGCAAATACGCCGTCGCTGCGGCGGACCAAAAAGTCGCCGCACTCGGTGGCGAGCGCCTCGCATTGGGCGCCGTACGTGCGATCCACAAATTCGATCACGTCGTCTGCGAGGTCGTCGACGGTGGGCACGCGCAGACGTGTGGCCGGGGCGCGCAGGGCGCTGCGGCGGGCCACCTCCTCGGCCGAAAGACTTCGGCAGGCGCCACGGTAGATGGGCGTGCCGTCGCTCGCGTGCGGTGCACTCGCGGCGTGGAGCTCGGCGCGTGTGCAAAAGCAGGGATAGGTGAGGCCGGCGTCTTTCAGCCGGCGCAAGGCGCTCTCGTACAGGTCTAGGCGGTCGTGCTGATAGTAGGGGCCTTCGTCCCACTCCAGCCCCAGCCAGGCCAGGTCGTCAATCAATTGAGCGGCAAGTTCGGGGCGCTTGCAGCGATCGTCCAGGTCCTCAATGCGTAACACGATGCTGCCGCCCTGGCTGCGGGCCGAAAGCCACGCGCACAGGCAGCTGAACACGTTGCCCAGGTGCATGCGGCCCGAGGGTGACGGGGCAAAACGGCCCACGACAGGCGCGGGGGCGGGGACGAGCTTGCTGTTGGTCGCCGTCGACGTGGCCACGGCGGGCGTTGCTATGTTGCATGCGTTGATATCCATGCGGACGAGTATAGCGCGGGGTGAGGTGAGGGGAGGCGTCGTCGATGCTCGCAAGTTGCCGCGGCCGCGCGTTGCGCGTGCCGGACCACCGGCTCGGCACCTTAATCGTCGTCAATCAATCTAGCCCTCAAACGACAGAAACCCCGGCAGCTCTTCGCAACTGCCGGGGTTTCCGCGGAAAAGGGGGACATGATCCTCGAGCGAACGGCAAAGGGGCAAACCATTTTCGCTCAACTGCTTTATGCCCCTCGCTCGCCGGCTTAATCGGCTCACGCCGCGCCCACACAAAGCCGCTACACCTGTGATGGAGCTATGAAGTGGTATCTATTGCCGGAGCGGGCTATGCCAAGGAGTGTCCCAGATTGCCGGCAGATAAGGAACGTCCCCAGGTGCCGGCCGCGGGCGTAACTTTTGTCCTGTTTAATACTCCGCTGGCCTAGATGCTCGTCATGTGCGCCCGTAAACGTGGGACAATAACGCTGTTGGTACCACAGACAAAGGATGTGCCTATGAACGCCCCCGTTGCCCAGCCCTGTCGGCAGCGCCGCCTGTTTGCGCGGTTCGCTTCCGTCTGCGCACTCGTCGCGCTTGCGTTGTTGCTGCTGCCTGCCGTCGCGCACGCCGACGGCTACTCCATGAGCCAAACCTACATCGGCGCCACGGTTGAGGCCGATGGTTCGCTGACCGTTGTCGAGGGACGCCAGTTCGATTTCGACGACGACATCAACGGCGTGTATTGGGATATCAATACAGGCTCTAACCAGCAAGGCGGCTCGGTGGTCGTCAATGTGCTGAGCGTCGAGGAAGACGACACTGCGTTTAACAAGGTCGACAGCGCAAACAAAGGCGACGACGGCGTTTACACGGTGGAACAGTCCGACGACGGCGTAAAGATTAAGGTGTTCAGCCCCCACGAGAGCGGCGACAGCGCAATCTACTACGTGAGTTATTCCATGACCGGTGCGGTTATGAACTGGGCCGATACCGCCGAGCTCTACTGGAAATTTGTGGGTGACGGCTGGTCTGCGGACTCCGATGACGTCGAGATGGAAGTCTACTTCGCAAATGCCGCTGCCGGGACGGCTGCCGTCAAGGGCGATAACTTCCGCGCATGGGGCCACGGCCCGCTGACGGGCGACGTGTCGCTCGATGCGGACGAGCCCATGGTCACCTATACCATTCCCTGCGTGCATGAGGGCGAATTCGCCGAGGCACGCATCGCCTTCCCCAGCGACTGGGTGCCGCAGCTTGCCGTCTCGGGCGAAAAGCGCATGTCGACGATTCTGAGCGAAGAGAAGGAATGGGCCGACGAGGCCAACGCTCGCCGTGAGCACGCGCGTGCGGTTGCCGGCGCGATTGCCGTGGTGTGTGTTGTCGTGGCGGTTGCCTATACCGGTGTGATCGTGATGCTTAAGCTGCGCAGGCCCAAGCCCAAGCCGCTCTTCCAGGACGAGTACTTCCGCGATGTGCCCTCGGCCGACCATCCCGCGGTGCTTGCAGCTCTTATGAGCTGGAACGACGTGCCCGATCAGGCATATATCGCCACGCTTATGAAGCTCACCGACGACCGCGTGATCAAGCTGGAAGAAGCGACCGAGACCAAGAAGAAGGGTCTGCTCCGTCGCGAAAAAGAGGAGCAGACGTATCGCATCACAGTGACCGACGAGGCCTGGAAGGCTGCCAAGAAGGACGGCATCGATCGCGATGTGCTCAAGGTCTTCTTCGCCGGCGTTAAGCCCGATAAGGACGGAGTCCGTTCGCGCACGTTTAGCGAGCTGGAGGAGTACGCTAGCGAGCGCACCACATCTGTTGGCGACAAGCTCGAGGACTATCAGAGCACAGTTAAGGGCAAGCTGGAGGCGCGCGAGCTTATTGCATCGGATGGCACTATCGCGATGGTGGCCGGCCTGGTTCTCGGCATCATCATTGTCTTTGGCATTCTGGGCTCTCTGTTCTATACCGACTTTGCGGACGCCAACGTCGGTGCCGCTATGATCTCGATCCCCGTTACGATCGTGGGCTTTGTCCTGAGCTGCACCTTCCGCCGTTACACGCCGGAGGGCGCCGAGGTGGCGGCTCGCTGCAAGGCGCTCAAGCATTGGCTCGAGGATTTCACACGCCTAAAGGAAGCCGTCCCGGGCGATCTGGTGCTGTGGAACAAGCTGCTGGTGATGGGCGTTGCCCTGGGCGTTTCGAAAGAAGTGCTGCGACAGCTGGCCGAGGCCGTGCCTGCGGACCTGCGCAACAGCGACGATTTCTACGACAACTACCCCTGCTACTGGTGGTATTACCATCACTACGGCAACGAGTCCCCGCTCGATTCGTTCAACGATGTGTACCACGAGACCATCCGCGAGCTGGCTTCGAGCTCCGATAGCTCGAGCGGCGGCAGCGGC
>DBEWTI010000105.1:0-14074 GCA_048205975.1 Collinsella sp. | reverse complement strand
CAAGAAAGGGCGGAGGCGGGGCATGCCCCGCCTCTTACACCACATCTCTGCGCGCTACCGGTCTCCAAGTCCTAAGTCGGCTATTCTGGTCAACTGGAAGCGTCGCGCGCTACCGCAGAGGCGCCATTTTGGGTGGTTTTGCCTGCTACTAAAACGGTAACAGTACTCATATTTGCCCCTTTTTGTCCACGACCTCTTGGAGCCGGCTCGAAAAGAGTGATTTTGGGTTGTTTGCTGCGGGTGTGGGCTTGGAAACAACGCTCGGGGTGGCGAGGCACCCAGAATTCGGTCGCAAGGAGGGCGTTCCTCGGCTGTGCCAGGAGTGTCCCTAGGTGCCGGCACATAAGGAACGTTCCTAACTGCCGGAGGGGGGTGTCTGCCGTGGCGGGCACCCCCCTCCGGATGTGGGAAGTTTGCGCTGCAGGTTACTTGTCGGTGCCCAGCTTGTGCGGCTTGAGAGCGAGCGCATTGACGAGTGCGTCGGTGGCAGACTTGACGGCCGCCGGCTGTGGATCGTTGACGTGATCCTCGGGATGCACGGGCAGGTCCTTCTTGACTGCATCGTGGATCAAGTTGAGGTACTCAGTCACGCCAGTGGTCGACAGGTGCGTGCCATCGCCATCGAACAGGTCGTTGCGATTGGCACTGTATCCGTACCAGTCGATAACGCGCACGTTCTTGTAGCGCGTAGCGGCGTTGGCGATGGCCTGGTTGGTAGAGCCAACCCACGGCTGCGGGCTGCGCGTGTTCACAAACACCACAATACGCTTATCTCCTGCATCGGCCATGATGGCGTCGATCTGGTCGTCGGTTACCAAGCCATTGGTTCCCAGCGCAAAGACCACGATCTTGCCGGCAAGGTTCTGTTGGAGATAGCCCTCAAATGTCGCGCGGCCCGCATCAAACTGGCGGCCCTTTTCGGCATCGATGTGACTGTGCGGGAACACGCCGTCAAAGGAATCAACGGCGCGCAGCGACACGGAGTCACCGATCATCAGCAGGTCGTAGGATCCATCGGGGAAGCCGTCGTTGTCCTTGTCGGTGTCGTCGGCCGCCTGCTGGTCGGTGGGCGCGGTGTTTTTGGCTTCCTTGTTGAGGACTTCGGCGCCCTCACCGCTCAGTGCGGAAGTCTCCGGCACAAAGATCAGGCCGCCCAGCGCGATAACAAGCACGATGCCGCAGGTGGCGCACACGGGAATATGCGCGTGCACCCAGTTGGCGGGCGTGGTGGTGCCGTCGCGGAACTCGGATACGGTGCGCCCAAAGGCGCCCTTTCTAAACGGCGTCTCGATAAAGCGATATGAGCATTCGGCTACGGCGACCACCAACAACACCTGCAAAATGTACTGCCACCACGGCGTATCGTTGATGTTGGCGACCGGGTTCATAAGCAACAGTAGCGGATAGTGCCACAGGTAGATACTGTACGAGCGCTTGCCAACCCACACGAGCGGCTCGGCGGACAGCGCGCGGGCAACCATTCCCTGGGGCTGCACGCAGGCCGCGATGACCATGAGCGTGAGGATGGAGCACAACAGCGTGCCGCCGCGATACTGGAACGCGGTGTAGCCGTTGGTGAGCGCGACCATGGCGGCAAGGCCAACCAGACCCACGACGCCCAACACATCGATGGATGCGGGCGAGGACCAAAAGCGCACGAGGGCGCTCGGCTGTGCCGGGACGGTCTCGGCTGCGCTGTCGGTCGTAGCGTCATGCTTGCCCTCGGCGTTCTTGCCGTGCTTGGCGGCGCCAGCCAGGCGATTGAGCCCCAAACGACGAGCGAGACGCACCGGCGCCAGGTCGCGATCGGGGATAAAGGCCATCCAGGCGCCCAGTAGCAGCGCGAACACGCGGGTGTCGGTGCCGTAGTACACGCGGCTGGGGTCGGCGGCGGGGTTATAGAGCACCATCATGGCGATGGCGGAGACAGCAGCCAGGCCCAGAACCACGCGGCGCGTGTTGGGCTTGCTCACATGCATGGATACCATGGCAAACAGCAGTGGCGGCCAAATCAGGTAGAACTGTTCCTCGATGGCGAGCGACCAAAAGTGCGTAAGCGGCGAGGGATCGCCCAGAGCATTGAAGTACGAGACGTTTTGGGCAATTTGCCACCAGTTGTTGAAGAACAGCAGCGACGGCAGGATGTCGGGGCGCATCTTGGTGAGCATCACGTGGTTAAAGATGGTGCACAGCGCGCAGGTCACGAACACTACCGTTACCACGGCGGGGACCAGGCGACGGATGCGGCGAATCCAGAAGCTCTTAAGGTCGATGCGGCCGGTCTTAGCGACTTCGTTGAGTAGCAGGCGCGTGATCAGATAGCCCGAAAGCACAAAGAAGATCGTGACGCCAAGCAGGCCGCCCTGAGCCCACGTGAGGTTGAGGTGATAGAGCACCACCGCGACGACGGCAAGCGTGCGCAGGCCGTCGAGCGCAGGGATGTAGCGGGACTTGGGGCGAGCAGGCGTCTGCTCCGCGGCGGGAGTGTTGGCGCGGCCCGCGTTGTTGGCAGAAGCGCGATGGGGGCTTGCGGTGCGTCGCGGCTCGTTGGCACGGCGCTCGCCCTTCACGCGTTCGTGCGGCGCCGGCTCGTTGCCCGTGCGGCGTCGACCGCGCGAGCCCGATTGCGAGAATCGTTCCATAAAACATCATCCAATGACGAGAATAATCAGCACGTATTCATTGTAGCTGCCTGCCCCTGTGAATGCTTGCTGCTGGCGCAAGCTCAAGCGCGCGTCCACATCAAAGTGGACTAAAGTTATAGGGGGTGCGAGAGTGCACAATCGTTGGTCGACGGTGGGCGCAAAGCCTGAAGACGAGGAGGTTTCCATGGCGGATCACAGCATCGTTGCGGTGTTCGGCAGCATGAACATGGACCTTTCGGTGGCGTGCGAGCGCATGCCGCGTGCGGGCGAGACAGTCGGTGGCAGCGGTTTTATCACCAACGCTGGTGGCAAGGGCGCTAACCAGGCCGTCGCTGCTGCGCGCATGGGTGCGCGCACGTGCATGATCGGCGCTGTTGGGCGCGATACCTTTGGCGATGCGCTTGTGGCAGGGCTCCAGGATGCCGGCGTGGGCGTTGAGTTTGTGGCGCGTCGCGATGACGTGGAGACCGGTACCGCGACTATCATTCGCTGTGAGAGCGACAACCGCATCGTGCTGTCGCCGGGCGCCAACCATGCGCTTGCGGGCGAGGACGTTGCCCGCGCACTGAGGCGCTTGGTGGCCGACGAGCTCGACGGCGATGCCAGCGAGATTGCCCCGGCTGTCGGAAGCGTCTTTATCGCCCAGGGCGAATGTGACCTTGCGGCGACGGCCGAGGCGCTTGCTTGCGCTCACGAGCTGGGGTTCTATACGATCTTTAACCCGGCGCCCGCCTGCGACCTGCCGGCAGGAGCGTGGCCAGCGGTCGACCTGGTCTGCCCCAACGAGACCGAGTGCCAGGTGCTGACGGGCATTCTGCCCACGGATGATGCGAGTTGCGTCGCCGCGCTCAATGCGCTGCTCGACAAGGGCGCCGGGGCTGCGGTCATCACGTTGGGCGGCGCCGGCTCGGTTACGCTCGGCGATGGCGGTGAGCCGCTGCGCATGCCGGCGCTTTCGAGCGCGGTGGTCGATACGACGGCCGCGGGCGATACGTTTATCGGCGCGTTGGCGGCGGCTCGTCTGGAGGGCCTGCCGCTCTTTGAGTGCATGGCGGCGGGCGCTCGCGCCTCGGCGGTGACGGTGTCGCGCCTGGGCGCTCAGCAATCAATTCCCACGTGTGCGGAAGTTGAGCACAAGTTTGGTTTAGACGGTTTGGATGTAGACGGAGAAGCGGAGTAGAACAATGGCAACCAAGAAGCTGATCCTTGATCTGGATATGGGTGTGGATGATGCGATGGCGCTCGCCTATGCCATCGCGAGCCCCGAGGTGGAGCTCGTCGGCATCACCACGTGCTTTGGCAACGTGCGCGTCGAGCAGTCGGCGCACAACTGCTTGGCGGTGCTCGACCTGTTGGGTCGTCCCGAGGTGCCGGTGTACCTGGGCGCCGATCGTCCCATGAAGGCGACCGAACCCTACACGCCGCCGGCGTCCACCACGCTTATCCACGGCAAGAACGGCATCGGCGGCGCAAGCGTGCCCGCCTCGCCGTACGAGCCGGTGGGCGCGACGTCGGCCGATGGCAATGCGGCGGTCGATTACCTGATTGATGCCGCGCGTACCTATGGTCCCGATCTGGTCTACGTTGCGACCGGCCCGCTCACCAATCTGGCGCTTGCCCTAGAGCGCGATGCGGCGGCGATGATGTCTATCGGTCGCGTGGTCGTGATGGGCGGTGCACTTACCGTGCCCGGAAACGTGAGCGCGGGCGCCGAGGCCAATATGGCAAGTGATCCCGAGGCGGCCGATGCCGTGCTGCGTTCGGGCCGCAAGCTCACTATGGTGGGCTTGGATGTGACGCACCGCGTGGTGCTCACGCGCCGCGACGTTGCCGGCTGGACGGGCTCGGGCACTATGGCTGGCTGCGCGTTTGCGAGCATGGTCGAGCACTATATCGGTTCGTACGAAATGAACGCGCCCTACCTGGGCGGCTGCGCGCTGCACGATCCGCTGGCGGTTGCCGTGGCGATTGATCCCACGCTCGTGGGTGCGCTCGGCTGTAACCTGCGCGTTGACTTGCTGGGCGAGTATCGCGGCCGCACCATCTGCGACGAGCATCGTCTGTCCGATCCAGATAAGAGCGCGCTCGTGGCCCTCACCGTGGACGCCCCACGTTTCCTCGTGGAGTTTAAGGCACGCATGGCTCGCATCCTTGGCTAAACGGTTTCTGTGCCCCGTTCCAGATTAGCTACCGAGTAAATACGCCCGTTGGGGGAATAGTCGCGTCGCTTCGCTTGACAACAGGCTAAACTAGCTATTAAACATTTACTATTCTGTTTAGATTGAATTTGCGGTCGTTTAGTTGTCGAGTCACGGGGCGGTCAGGCCACGATGTTCGACCGCGACCGTTACTAGGGGGAACAATGGCCAAAGCAAGTGTCCGCGAGATCAGCCGCATCACCGGTTTTTCGCCTGCGACCGTGTCCAACGCGCTCAACCGCAAGCGCAGCGTGAGCGAGGAGACCGCCAAGGTCATCCTGGAGTGCGCGCAGTCGCTCGGCTATCAGCAGTCGACGCAGCTCGAGAGCATCCAGTTTGTGCTCGCGCGCAAGACGGGCGCCATTCTGGACGAGAGCACCTTTCATCCCGCAGTCATCGAGGGCGTGGAGCGCCAGGCGCGTCGCCACGGCATGAGCACGAGCTTTGTCTCGCTCGACTTTAGCGACCTGGATGCCGTGCGCCCGCAGGTCGAGGGCCTGATTGCCGATCCGTCTGCCGCCATCGTGCTGATGGGTACCGAGCTGGGTGAGGAAGACTACGCCTTGTTTGCCAACGCTGCCGCTCACCTGATCGTGCTCGACGGCTGGAGCGATCGTCAATACTTTGATGCCGTGGTCATTGCCAATACCGATTCGGTACTGCGCGCCGTGGACTACCTTATCGAGAAAGGTCACAAGCAAATCGGCTATCTGGCTGGCGACCTTCGTATCCGCAACTTTAAGGATCGCGAGCGCGGCTATCGTCAAGCGCTTGAGGATGCGGACCTCGAGGCCAACCCGGCATGGCGTGTCACGCTGGGCACCACGCTCGAAGGTGCCTATCGCGATATGGGTGCATGGCTCGACAGCGTCTCACGCGACGACCTGCCAACGGCTTTCTTCGCCGAGAACGACGTGCTCGCCGTAGGTGCCATGCGCGCGCTGAACGAGCACGGCATACGCGTGCCCGAGGATGTCTCGATCATCGGCTTTGACGACCTGTCTTTGGGCGCCTTCTCCAACCCGCCGCTCACCACGGTACATGTTCCCAAACACGAGGTGGGCGAGATTGCGGTGCGCCGTCTGGTAGGCAACATCCGCAACCCCAAGAGCTACACCTGCAAGACGGCCGTGTCGACCTACTTTGTCGAGCGCCAGAGCGTGCGCGAAATCTAGGCGGAGACGGCATCGCCTGCAGCGTGCCAAAGCTCGCTAGGGCAGTAAACATAGCGCTATTCAAAAGAGGGTCCTTCGGGGCCCTCTTTTTGTTGCCCTTGTATGTTCAGATTGTTTACATACCGTTTAGGCTGATTTCTCTACCGTTTACGAGACTTTCGCGCTAAACTTTTAAACAAAAGAGTAAAACATTTAGTAAACAGAACAAAACGAAACATGCGTCTGTTTACTGAACATGTGACTAGGGGAGGACGTACATGGATAAGATCAAGCTCGGTTTTGTGCCCACGCGCCGTAGCATCTTTAGCGCGCCGGACGCGATCAAGTATCGCGGCCTTACGGCTGATCGCCTGCGCGAGATCGGCGTCGAGATTGTGGATATCGACGACATCAACGACGAGGGCCTGCTGTTCGACGACAGCCATATCGCGCCTATCGTCGAGAAGTTCCGCGCCGAGGGCGTCGACGGCATCATGCTCTGCCACGCCAACTTTGGCACCGAGTACGTTTGCGCTCGCCTTGCCCGCGAGCTCGGCTTGCCCGTGCTGCTGTGGGGCCCGCGCGATGAGCGCCCCGAGCCTGACGGCACCCGCCTGCGTGACAGCCAGTGCGGCCTGTTCGCCACCGGCAAGGTCCTGCGTCGCTTCCAGGTCCCCTTCACCTATATGACCAACTGCCGCCTGACCGATCCCGAGTTCGAGCGCGGCGTCTGGGACTTCCTCGCCGTGTGCAACGTGGTCAAGACCTTCAAGCACACCCGCATCCTGCAGATGGCCACCCGTCCGTTCGATTTCTGGTCCACCATGTGCAACGAGGGCGAGCTGCTCGAGAAGTTCAACATTCAGCTTTCGCCCATCCCCATGACCGAGCTTGTCCAGGCCGTGCGCGACGCCCAGACCGACGAGCAGGCCATGGCAGCCATGCTCGCCCACATTGCCGACAGCTTTGAGATCTGCATCCCCGAGGATAAGGTCCCCGCTGTGGCCGGTCTTGCCATTGCCATGAAGCGCTTGGTCGAGAAGTACGGCTGCAACGCCGGTGCCATCCAGTGCTGGAACGCCCTGCAGGACGAGCTGGGCATTATGCCCTGCGCCGCCAACGCCATCCTCAACGAGATGGGTATCCCTGTCGTCTGCGAGACCGACATCCATGGCGCCATCACAGCGCTGATGGTCGAGGCCGCCGACCTGGGCCGTCACCGCGGCATGTTTGCCGACTGGACCGTGCGTCATCCCGACAACGAGAACGGCGAGCTGCTGCAGCACTGCGGCCCCTGGCCCTGCAGCTGCGCGGCCGTCAAGCCCAAGCTCACTTACCCGCTGGCTTTCGATCACCCCGGCGCGCTGACGGCCGAGGCCAAGCACGGCGACCTCACCCTTGCCCGCTTTGACGGCGACAACGGCGAGTACTCGCTGCTGCTGGGCAACGCCCGCGGCATCGACGGCCCGGCCGGCATGGGCACCTACCTGTGGGTCGAGGTCGACAACCTCAAGCGCCTCGAGGCCAAGATCGTCGAGGGTCCCTACATCCACCACTGCGTCGCCATTCACGCCAACGTGGTGCCGGTGCTCTACGAGGCGTGCAAGTACCTCGGCATTGTCCCCGACCTGTACGACCCCATCGAAGAAGACGTCAAAGCTTACCTGCGAGGAGAGTAGAAATGGCAACTATCGAAGAGCTTGAGTCCCTGCGTTGGGACCTTCGACGCGATTGCGTCGATATCATCATGGCTGGCGCCGGCGGGCACATCGGCGGCGACATGTCGGTCATCGATGCGCTGATGACCCTCTACGCCAACCACCTCAACATTTCGCCCGAGACCGTCGACAATCCCAACCGCGATCGCTTCGTGCTCTCCAAGGGCCACGCCATGGAGGCCTACTACGCGGTGCTCTGCCACGAGGGCTATCTTGACCTTGATGACGTCAAGGCCCGCTTCTCCAAGTTCGGCAGCCCCTACATCGGCCACCCCAACAACAAGCTCAAGGGCATCGAGATGAACTCGGGCTCGTTGGGTCACGGTCTGCCCGTGGCTGTGGGCATGGCACTTGCCGGCAAGATGGATGGCCGCGGCTACCGCGTCTACACCATCATGGGCGACGGCGAGCTTGCCGAGGGCTCGGTCTGGGAGGGCGCCATGAGCGGCGGCAATTACCAGCTCGATAACCTGTGCGCGCTCGTGGACCGCAACCGCCTGCAGATCAGCGGCAGCACCGAGGACGTCATGAAGCAGGATTCGCAGGAGGAGCGCTGGGCCGCCTTCGGTTGGAACGTGCTGTCCATTCCGGGCAACGACGTCCAGGCCATCGATGCCGCGCTGACGCTGGCCGCCGAGACCAAGGGTAAGCCCACGGTCATCATCCTCAACACAGTGAAGGGCTACGGCTCGCCGGTTATGGAGGACAAGGCCGCCTGGCATCATCACCTGCCCAACGATGAGGAATATGCCCAGATCATCGCCGATTTCGCTGCCCATAAGGAGGCTATCAATGGCTAACAAGATCGCCAACCGCAAGGTTATCTGCGACACGCTGCTCGAGGCCGCCGCAACCGATAAAGACATCGTCGTCCTGTGTTCCGACTCCCGCGGCTCCGCATCGCTCACGCCGTTCTTCGATCAGTATCCCCAGCAGTCCGTCGAGGTCGGCATCGCCGAACAGGACTTGGTGAGTATCGCCGCCGGTATGGCCTCATGCGGCAAAAAGGCCTGGTCCGCCTCTCCGGCGTCCTTTGTGACCACGCGCTCATATGAGCAGTGCAAGGTCGACGTCTCGTACTCCAACACCAACGTCAAGCTCATCGGTATCTCGGGCGGCGTTTCCTACGGCGCCTTGGGCATGAGCCATCACTCCGCGCAGGATATCGCCGCCATGAGTGCGATTCCCAACATGCGCGTGTATCTGCCGAGCGATCGCTTCCAGACCGCCGAGCTCGTGCGCGCCCTGGTCGCCGACAACAAGCCGGCCTACATCCGTGTGGGCCGCAACCCGGTGGAGGACGTGTACACCGAGGACGAGTGCCCGTTCCAGATGGACCGCGCCACCTGGGTGCGTCGCGGCACCGATGTGACGATCGTCGCCACCGGCGAGATGGTCCGCCATGCCGTGGACGCCGCCGATCTGCTGGTCGAGCAGGGCATCTCGGCGACGGTGCTCGATATGTACTGCGTCAAGCCGCTCGATGCCGAGGCCGTGATCGAGGCCGCCGGTGCCACGCGCGCCGTCGTGACCGTCGAGGAGCACAGCCCCTTCGGTGGCCTGGGTTCCATGGTCGCGCAGGTCGTGGGCGAGCACTGCCCGCGTCCGGTCAAGTGCCTCTCCCTGCCCGATGCGCCGGTCATCACCGGCACGAGCCCCGAGGTCTTCGCGCACTACGGCCTGACGGGTGCCGGAATCGCGCAGACCGTCGCCGAGTTCTTGCCCGCAGAGTAACTGGAATGTGACAAAGGGACCGCCCCTTTGTCACATTCGTTTTGAAAGGGGTGGCCATGGGCCGCTACATCATCGGTATCGACCAGTCCACGCAGGGCACCAAGGCGCTGCTGGTGGACGAGGGCGGCCATCTGATCCATCGTGCCGATCGCCCGCATCGCCAGATTGTCAACGAGGCCGGCTGGGTGAGCCATGATCCAGCCGAGATCGCCGCCAACGTGCTGGCCGTGGCGCGCGCCGTGGTGGAGGAGACCGGGGTCGATCCGGCCGACGTCGCCGGCATCGGCATCTCCAACCAGCGCGAGACCACTGTTGCCTGGAGCCGCACGACGGGTGAGCCGCTGTGCGACGCCGTGGTGTGGCAGTGCGCCCGCGCCCGCGAGCTGTGCGACGAGCTTGCTGCGCGCGAAGGCGTGGCCGAGCTGGTGCGTGACACGACGGGTCTGGTGCTCTCGCCCTACTACCCGGCGGGCAAGATGGCCTGGATCCTCGCGAACGTTCCCGCGGCTGCCGAGGCCGCGGCGGCAGGCGAGCTGTGTCTGGGCACCATCGATGCCTGGGTGGTCTGGACGCTCACGGGCGGCGCGGAGTTTCGCTGCGACTGGTCTAACGCCAGCCGCACGCAGCTCTTCGACCTGCGCCGTGGCTGCTGGAGCGAGCCGGTGTGCGAGGCCTTTGGCGTCGATGCAGCCTGCCTGCCGCAGGTGACCGATTCCGATGGCCTGTTCGGCATGACGGACCTGGGCGGCTTTTTGCCGGCACCCGTGCCCATTCATGGCGTGCTCGGCGACAGCCACGCTGCCTTGTTTGCCCAGGGCTGCCATAGCCGCGGCATGGCCAAGGCGACCTATGGCACCGGCAGCTCGGTCATGATGAACGTCGGCGACGAGTTCGTTGCCAGCTCGCACGGGCTTTCGAGCTCGCTTGCGTGGCGTATGGACGGTGTGACCGAGTATGTTCTCGAGGGCAACGTGAGCTACGCCGGCGCCGTCAAGACGTGGCTGCGCGACGATCTTGAGCTCATCAATAACCCCGAGGAAGTTACCGACCTGTGCTACGCCGCCAATCCGGCGAGTCGCGTCTACTTTGTGCCGGCGTTTACCGGCCTGGGCGCGCCGCACTGGGCGAGTGACGCCGAGGCCTGCGTCTTTGGCATGACGCGCACCACGGGCCGTGCGGAGTTCGTAAAGGCCGCCGACGAGTCGATCGCCTATCAAATCTTTGACGTGATTGATGCGATGGTCGAGGATTCGGGCGCGGCACTGGCCGAGCTTCGTGTTGACGGCGGCCCCACGCGCGACGCGTACCTGATGCAGTTTGAGAGCGACCTGGTCGGCTCGCCCATCCGCATTGCGAGCAACGACGAGATGAGCGGTCTGGGCGCGGCCTGGGCCTGCGGCATTGCGCTGGGCATGTACACGCGCGACGTCGTCGACGTCTACGGCGCCCGCGGCATCGTGGAGCCCACCATGTCCGCCGACGAGCGCGCCAAAAAGATCGCCGGCTGGCGCCATGCTGTCGACGCCACAATTGCATACACTGCCTAGGCGGCTGCGCGGCGCCCAAGGATTTTTCTGGGACGGGGATAAAAAACTCATTGATCCCCGTCCCGGGTAGCTCATTTGGGACGGGGCTTTTTTGACTGGTATGATTGGTGCGACCATTCCAACCAGCTAAAAGAGCCCCGTCCCAAATTGACTACCGAGAGGAACTGCCATGGAGCGTATCGCGAGTTTTTCCGTTGACCATCTGCTGCTCGAGCCCGGCGTGTATGTGAGCCGCATCGACCGCGATCCGGCGACCGGCGCCGCCGTCACCACCTTTGATCTGCGCCTGACCACGCCCAACAAGGAGCCGGTCATGAACACGGCCGAGTGCCACACCATCGAGCACCTGGGTGCGACGTTCCTGCGCAATCATGCCGAGTGGTCGAGCCGCATTGTCTACTTTGGGCCCATGGGCTGCCGCACGGGCTTTTACCTGGTTGTCTTTGGTGAGCTGACGAGCGAGGAAATCTTGCCGCTCGTGCGCGAGCTGTTCGAGTTTGTTGCTGGCTTTGAGGGCGATGTCCCCGGTGCCGCTCCCGAGGAGTGCGGTAACTACTTGGACCAGAACCTCCCCATGGCAAACTGGCTCGCGCGTCGCTATCTCGACCGCGACCTGGCCAATATCGACGAGAAGCACCTGCACTACCAGCAGGCGTAAGGGCTTTATCGCCCAAAGCGCGCGCATTGGGCGCCTTCGCTTATGCGGGGGCGCCTTTTTGTTGAGTGGTCGGGACGAGCGTTCAAAATCGCTCATGTTTGTTCTAGAATGTTCGTATAGTCACATTTACGAACAGGAGCGAACATGCACATCTATTCTGTCAACGATCCCGAGTTCAAATCCTATGGCAACGTTTGGGATGACGTTCCGTCCGAGCTCACGTCGCCCGTGCTCGAGGCGCTCTCTGCCACGCCCATCCCCGAAGGCAGCAAGTACGTAGCAAGCGCGCCGGAGCTCGAGAGCGTCAAGGGTGCCGATAAACTGGGCTTTCTCATGTTTGGCGGCCGCCCCTTCCAGCTCGGCTGGTGCAACGGCCACAACACGCAGCTCAACTGCCTGGAGTATCACCGCGCCAGCGAGTTTAACCTGGGCGCTCGCGACTTTATCCTGCTCGTGGCGCATCGCTGGGAGATCGAGGACGGCAAGCTCGACACCGCGTGCGTCAAGGCGTTCCGCGTGCCGGCGGGTACGGTCGTCGAAGTCTTCAACACCACGCTCCACTACACGCCGTGCATGGTCGACGACGGCGGCTTCCAGGTGATGGTGGCGCTGCCGGCGGGCACCAATGGCCCGCGCCCCGAGGCCGCAGCCGACATGCCTGCCGCCGGTGACAGCTACTGCTACTGGAAGGCCGACAAGTGGGTTCTCTGCCACGCCGATAGCCCCAAGGCTGCCGAGGGCGGCTACGTAGGCCTCATCGGCAAGAACCTCGACATCGCCTGTGACTAGCATCTTCCGTCTCGATTTGTAACATCTAGCGGGCTAAATCGTCTCTACCTGTTACAGATTTAGACAAACTGCGGGGGGCTGCCCGAAAATCTCGATCTGTAACACCAAGCCCGGTTTTGGCTGCCTACCTGTTACAGATCGAGACAAACCGCCCCAAACCACCACAAAGGTGCCTGTGAACTGCCTCCCATTTCTTGGACATCGGGAAATGGGAGGTTTTCCATGAGTATAGACCTCAGGGTGAAGCACGACCTGGAGTCCAGGAGGCGGGCCGTCGAGCTCTTCGACGCCGGCGTCGGCTGCAAGCCGGCGGCCGAGGCCCTGTCCGTCCCCCGCGAGACCGTGAGAGAATGGCAGTGGGTATACCGGGCGTTCGGAAGCGAGGCGCTGCTGTCCATGGGCGGGAAACAATCCAGGTACACATTCGAGCAGAGGGTCGCCGCGGCGTCGGCCGTGGTCGACGGCGGGATGGCGAAGGCCGACGCCATGGCCGAGTTCGGGATCAGGTCGAAATCCCCGCTGGAGCGCTGGTGCAGGCTCTACCGCGAGGGCGGCGCCGAGGCGCTGCGGCCCCGCCCGAAGGGCAGGCCGAGGGGGTCGAGGTCGAAACCCCGGGCCCGCACCCGCGAGCAGGAGCTCGAGGAGCGCTGCCGCAGGCTCGAGGCCGAGGTCGCCTACCTAAAAAAATTGCGCGCCCTGGTCGAGCGGGACGGGCTCTGACCAGGGCGGCGGCCGAGGCGGTGGGGGCGCTGAGGGCGGAGGGGCACTCCCTGCGCCACCTGCTGGAGTGCTCGGGGCTCAGGAGGTCGACCTACTACTACGCGCTGGCGCACCCGCGGAGGCCGACCAGGCCCGAGCTGCGCGACGCCGCGGCCGAGATATTCTCGCGCACCGCCAACGGCTGCGGGCACCGGCAGGTAGCCATGTGCCTGCGCGCCGAGCTGGGCGCGGTCGTGGCCGACAAGACCGTGCTCAAGATGATGCGCGAGATGGGCATCCGGTGCGGGATACGCCGCCGGGGCTCCCGCCGCCGGTACAGCTCCTACAGGGGGCTCGTGGGGAGCACGTTCGAGAACGTCATCGCGAGGGACTTCGGCGCCGAGGGGCCGTGGCAGAAGCTCGGCACCGACGTCACCGAGTTCAAGGTCGCCGGCGCCAAGGCCTACTGGGCCCCGGTGCTCGACTTCTGCACGAAGGAGATCGTGGCGAGCGACATATCGACCTCGCCGGACCTCGCCCAGCAGCACAGGATGCTCGACCGGCTCCTCGAGGCCCTGCCCGACGGGGCGGCGCCGACCATGCACTCGGACATGGGCTGGCAGTACCAGCACGAGTCCTACACCTCCAGGCTGGAGGGGGCGGGCATCACCCAGAGCATGTCGCGCAAGGGGAACTGCATCGACAACGCCGCCACCGAGCAGCTCTTCGGCCATGTGAAGGACGAGTTTTACCGCGGCAGGGAGTGGGGCAGCTTCGAGGACTTCAAGCGCGACCTGGAGGGGTACATAGTCCATTGGAACACGCGGCGCAGGCAGGTAAGATTGAAGGGCCTGACGCCGGAGGAGTTCCGGAACCGGGCCCTTGCGGCGTAGTCGCTATTTATTCAGTCCAAGTTTCGGGGCGCAGTTCAC
>DBEWTI010000069.1:0-9944 GCA_048205975.1 Collinsella sp. | reverse complement strand
GCCCCGACGGGTTCGAACCCATGCCTTGGCAACAAAAAAGCGACCAACCGGAGTCGATCGCTTTCTATTCTATGGTGGGCCGTCAGGGGTTCGAACCCTGGACCTTGGGATTAAAAGTCCCCTGCTCTGCCAGCTGAGCTAACGGCCCGCGGGTGGCATTGTACCACGGTCTAGGACTATTCCCAACTCCATTGGCCGTTCTGGAAAATCACAACTTCACGTCCATCAGGCGTAATGCCCGTAATATCGATGTCGTCCGTGCCGATCATAAAATCGACGTGCGTGCTCGAGACGTTAACACCATGCTCCAGGAGCTCCTCCTTGGACATGTCGTACCCACCCTCGATGCATTCGGGGAAACCGACACCTAGCGCGAGATGGCAGCTAGCGTTCTCGTCATAGAGCGTATCGTAGAACAGAACACCACTTTCGCGGATCGGCGTGTTCTTGGAAATGAGCGCGACCTCTCCCAGGTGAGCAGCGCCCTCGTCAGTATCGATGATACTTGCGAGCGTTGCCTTGCCCACGCGGGCGTCGTAGCCCACCACGCGGCCGCCCTCGAACTTAATCCAAAAATCGTCGACTTTATTGCCGTGGTGGATGAGCGGCATGGCCGAGTACACGATACCGTCGGCGCGCATGCGATCGGGCGAAGTGAAGACTTCCTCGGTGGGAATGTTGGGGAAGAAGGGGTGCCCATCGGGCGTCTTGCCCTTGCCGCCGGCCCACTCGTGACCCTTCGTCATGCCAATCGTCAGATCGGTTCCATTTGCCGCGGTGTAATGCAGGCGGTCGAAACGATTGTCGTTCAGGAAACGCAGGTTCTTTTCGAATGCGGCGTCATGGAGTTCCCAGTCGCTCTCTGGGTCCTGGCCATCGGCGCGAGCGGTGTGCAGAATCGCATTCCACAGCTTATAGATTGCAACCTCATCGGCGTCTCCCGGGAACACCTCGCGCGCCCAAGCCACGACCGGAGCGCCGGCGATGCACCACGGATTGATGTTGTAATCCAGTCCACGGCGGAAAACTTTGCACTGCGTATTCTTTGCCTTAGAAGCTGCAGCGGGCTTAGCGGGATCGATGCCCTTAAGGGCGGCGGGGTCCGCACCCTCGATAAAGATAAAGCAGGCACCGTCCTGGGCCAGGGAATCCAGCTGCAGGCGCTTCCACTCGGGCGTCTGCTCAAAATAGCTTTTATCGACATGCTCGTACGTAAGCCTTGTCACGGCGTCATCGGCCCAAATGACTGTCACGTGGCCAGCGCCGGCGGCATAAGCCTCCGCGACCACCACGCGGGCAAAAGGCGCGCACTCGACCGGAGACTGAACGACAACCTCCTGGCCGGGCTTGACGTTTACGCCCTTGCGGACAACCAGACGCGCATAGTTTTTAATCTTGGGCTCCAGGGCCTTCATGCCCTCCAGAGCTTCTTCGACCGTCAGGGCAGCTCGAATCATGTGCCACTCCATCTATCTATAGAACAGTAAAAAGGCGCGCCGCAAAAACGACGCGCCTTATATCTTAGCGATAAGTATGCATGCAAACGCTACTTCTTCTTGGAGTCCTTTTTGTCCTCCTCGGCAGCTGCGCGCTCGATAAGAGCGTTGAGCTTGTTCTCGGACATGCCCTCGGCCTGCGCGCGGTACATGTTGCGCAAGGGACGAATACGAGCGAAGTCGTAGATAAAGTCACCCAGGATGATGACATAGGACAAAACGATGCCGACCATCTGGACAGGGCTGGACACCATGCCAGCGGGAGCGAAGTACAGCGAGGCCCAAATTGCCACGACGAGCACCATGCCAATGGCGAGCACAATCCACCAGATGCGACGGCGCTTGGTGTAGTCCTCGTCCTGCTTGAGGAGGATATTCGACACCGTATAGATGCGGTCCTCCTTGGCGCGCTGCTTAGCCTTGCGGGCGCGCTTCTCCTCTTTAGAGAGGCCCTCGAGGTTCTCGCCCTTCTCGAGCTCTTTGCGGCGTGCCTTAGACGAAGCCGGCACGACGCGAACGGAGCTCGCTGCTTGGCGGGCGGGCTTAGCAGATGCGGCAGACTTGCGCGCAACCCCGGTAACTTCGTGGGATTGCGTGCGCTTGTTCGTGGCGCTACGGGTACTCACTTATGCGTTCTCCTTCATGCTTGTGAACTGGGAGCCCGTGATGATCTGGAAGGCCTCGCGATAGCGCTCGGACGTGCCATCGATGACCTCGGCGGGCAGGTGCGGGGTCTCCCCCGTCATATCCCAGTTGGCCTTGAGCCAATTGCGGACGAATTGCTTGTCGTAGCTAGGCTGGATCTTGCCCTCCTCGTAGCTGGCAGCAGGCCAGAAACGGCTGGAGTCGGGCGTGAGGCACTCGTCGATCAGCGTGACCTTGCCATCGATGACACCAAACTCGAACTTGGTGTCGGCAATGATGATGCCACGGGTCGCGGCGTACTCGGCAGCGGCCTTGTAGATCTTGAGGGAAAGGTCACGAATCTGCGTGGCGATGTCCTCGCCCACGATCTCGCAGCAACGCTCGAACGAGATGTTCTCGTCGTGGTCACCGATCTCGGCCTTCGTGGACGGCGTGAACAACGGCTCGGGAAGCTTGGAAGCCTCGGTCAGGCCCTCAGGCAGCTGGATGCCGCAGACGGTGCCGTTCTCGTCGTAGGTCTTCTTGCCCGAACCGGTCAGATAGCCGCGGACGATACACTCGATAGGAATCGTCTGGGCCTTCTTAACCAGCATGGCGCGGCCAGCGAGGTAGTCACGATACTCAGCAAACTCCTCGGGGAAATCCGCCGGGTCGATGGAAACGAGATGGTTGGGGACGATGTCGGCAAACTTATCGAACCAGAATGCCGAGATGCGATTGAGCACCTCTCCCTTAAACGGAATCTCGTCGGGAAGAATGAAGTCGAACGCAGAAATGCGGTCGGTGGCGACCATCAGCAGGTTTTCACCGGCATCGTAAATATCACGAACCTTGCCACGGGAATCCGGACGACGCTCCATCGTTGTCACGTGAGTCACTCCTTACCTAAATACGACAGAAATGCGGGTTCTTTCCCGCATGTTTTCGCAAACTCGGAGCGGCAGGGACGCGGCCCCTCCTTCACCGAATGGCGAAAAGCTAGTGCTCCATTGTAGTAGATGCCGCGTCCGCCGTGTGCTCGCGGGGCAGATGAATTGTAAAAGTCGTACCCTTTCCAAGCTCCGACTCCACGGATATGTAGCCATGGTGACGCTCGACGATCTGCTTGGTCACGGCGAGGCCGACGCCCAGGCCGCCAGCTTCGCGGGCGCGGCTGGCATCGGCGCGCCAAAACCGCCCGAAAATGCGCGACAGATCGTCCTTGGCAATACCGATGCCGGTATCAGAAACGGCAATGCTGACGTGCCTGCGGTCACTGAGCACCGACACCACGACCCAACCGCCCTCGGGGGTGTAGCGCATGGCGTTGCTCATGAGGTTGATAACACATTGCGTGATCATGTCGGGATCGGCCTCGACGACATCGTCGTGCCCTTGGGTTTCATCTGCAAAGCGAAGACGAAGGTCACGGTCGGCAAACAGACGCTCCTGGCCGTTCACAATCGATCGCACGAACGGAACCATGTCCACCGGTTCTAGATTGAGCGGAGCCGTGCTGTTTTCCATACGCGATAGGTCGAGCATCTGCTGCACCAGACGAGCCAGGCGACGCGTCTCGGAGGCGACTGTCTCCAGATGCTCGTCGTCGGTGGGGTACACGCCGTCTTGCATGGCCTCGACCGTTGCAAGCATTGCCATGAGAGGCGTGCGCAGCTCATGAGCCACATCGGAAGTCAGGCGCTTCTCGTGCTTCATGTCCTTCTCGAGCGAGGTGGCCATCTCATCGAATGTCTCGCCCAGCTGATCAATCTCGTCATCGCCGCGCAGGCCTGTACGAGCGGACAGATCGCCGTCGCGAATTTGCTTGGCCGTGCTCGTAATTCGATGAATCGGCTTGGTAAGCATGCGCGACACGAGCGATCCGATAACGACCGAGATGCAGACCGCAACAACCGCGGCAAGGGCCATGGCGTTAAAGGTCTTCTCCCTAAACGCAGAATCTGCCTTGGTGAGCAAGGCATCGGAGCCGATGGCCCACAGCTTTACTTGTCCGACATGCTCGCCGGAAGACGTTATGATTTCGACGTTTGCAACGCTATCGGAGCCGGTGGGAGCCGACGAGACCGGACTATGCGATGCTTTTTTCCCGCTCGAGCTGCTCGACGGCGATTCGTTCTCGCGCACATCGGCGGTCGCGCTTGCCGAAGGCCATGAGTCGTCATAAACGACAACGCCTTTCTTGTTGACGACCTGCATACCCAAATCGTCGGACACCAAACTCGATGTCGCGACCGTACGTAGCTCGCCCGCAGTCCAATTGCCGTTTTCCTCATACGACGTCGCAAGCTTTTCGGCAGCGGAATTTGCGATTTCGACGATATTGGAGCGCGTGTAATCTGAAAAGACCGTGCCCCACACAACAGAGACCACGCCCACCAGCACCAATACCGTCATGAGCGATGTCAGAGCAAAAGCAAGTGCCATGCGCGAGGGATAGCTCATCGTTGGCCGTGAATCGGAACGAGGCGTGTTCCAACTAGCCTTGGAACCCGCCTCGTTCTCCTGCTTGTGCTTTTGTCCGATTTCAAAGCGCGCAGGTGTCATATGTGATTTCCCTATTTCTCGTCCGACTTATCGGTCTTGGCCGGAGCCTCGAAGCGATAGCCGACACCGTGGACGGTGTAGAGCCACTTGGGCTTCTTGGGATCATCGCCCAGCTTGGCGCGAAGGTTCTTCACGTGGCTATCGATGGTGCGCTCATAGCCCTCAAAGTCGTAGCCGAGCACCTTCTCGACCAGCTCCATGCGGTTGTAGACGCGACCGGGGTGACGGGCAAGCGTGGTGAGCAGCTTAAACTCGGAAGCCGTCAGGTCGACTTCCTTGCCCTCGACCAAAATCTTGTGGCCCGAGATATCGATGACCAGATCGCCGAAGTCGAGTACCTCGACGGCTGGCTCGTCGGCCTGATGGGCACGGCGGAACAAAGCGCGAACGCGCGCGACAAGCTCGCGCGGCGAGAACGGCTTAATCAGATAGTCGTCGGCGCCGAGCTCAAGACCGATAATACGGTCCTCGATCTCGCCCTTGGCAGTCAGCATGATGATGGGGACATCCGAGGTATCGCGAATGGTGCGGCAAACGCGCTCGCCGGGGATCTTGGGGAGCATAAGGTCGAGCACGACCAGGTCAAACTGATGCTTCTCGAACTCCTCGATCGCGGACTGGCCGTCGCCGACACCCACAACCCAGCAGCCTTCGCGCTCGAGATAGGCAGCGACGGCGTCACGGATTGCCTTCTCATCCTCGACCAGCAGAATCTTTTTTGCATCTGAAGCCATAACACGGCCCCCCTGTCTCAATCAGCTAAGAACAAGCCCATTTTAACGCACCTGAGCCCGCCGGATGCCACTATGACGCGGCAGCTCGGCGGGCGGTACTCACAATTACAACGCGTTTATTCCCCTGTTGGCGCCTTTTTAACCCCTCTAAGCTTAAAGAGAGAATAGGCGTGCAGTGACCGTCTCGGGTATACCCTGGCTGTTGCGCACCGTGGCGTACGTAAGAAATGAGTCCGATTTTCCCGCCGTAGCTGGATAATCGCCATATTCCAAAGCGCGGTCGGGCGACAGTAGCGAGCCATAGGTCTTGGCAGAGGTGTCGATGAGAAAATGCGATGCCTGTACCTTAACGAGATATTTATTCTTCTTGCCGGCAGCACATGCGAGCGGCTCGCGGGACAGGAAGAGGTATGGCCCTCCCTCATTACCGATATACGTGCCCATGTTGCCCAGGCTGCCCACGCCACTATAGGTCGCCTCGATAGAAAACACGAAGGTATCGCCCATATATACGGCCTCGAAAGGCGAGACTGACGAGGGAAGGACTAGTTGGGCACGTTTGGTGTTGTTGCCATCGGTCAGATCGATTGCCGTTATGCCGTAGTAGACGCCCTCGTCGTTGCGGACACGCGGCGAGATGGTCAAAATGCCGTCGCTCACGCGCGGGGCCGACGCAAAGCGGCCCGTCGATTTCCAAATTGTCTCGGCCTTGGATTCATCAAGCGAGCGACGATAGCAAAACGAATCACTACTCGTTTTATTGCCGCCTGCCGAAGGCATTTTATACCAGATGGCTGATGACCCGAACGCCGTAAACAGTGGCGGATCGTAGTCCTTGCCACCTCGATCGAGCTCAACCACGTCGCCAGAGAGCGAAGCGCCCGACAGATTTTGAGCGTAGAGCTTCCACGATGAACTGGCAAAGTTCATCTCAACCCACGCAAACACGCCGTCGCCGGCACGGACATCGTAAAAAGCATATCCCGTGCCCTCGATAGGATTCTCAATTAATGTGGTAAGCGAGCCATCGCCCAGGTTGAGCACACCGAGCGTGTTGGCGTGCAGTGCCGATGCGGGCGCCATCATTGCCGCAGCATAGTCACCATCGCAGTAGTACAGCAACGTGCCCAGCGGCAGCGTCCACGATGCCGCCGGCTCAAGATCGATGTCAACTGCCTCGTACTCATCAGTGATCGAGACAATCTTCGAATCGTCCTTGATAACCTGCGGCTCGCCAGCGGCATCATCACTGGTGCCTGTTTTTTTCGAACATCCGGCAAGCACCGTGGCAGCGCCCGCGGCAGCTCCACCGAGCACAAAGCCGCGGCGCGATATTCCGTTCTTGATGTGGTCGGCGATACCCATTAGGCGATCTCGGCGCGAGCGGCCTCGATAGCGCGCGTAAGCTGATCGGCGCAAGAGGTCTTCTTCATGCCGCAGGTATTGCCGGCAAGAACCTCGATCACACGGTCGGCAGGAGCGCCCTCGACCAGTTTGGAGATGGCCTTGAGGTTGCCATCGCAGCCGCCGGTAAACTCAACGCCCAGCACCTTGCTGCCATCGTCAGAGAGATTGAGGTGAATATTGCGAGAGCATACACCCTGCGGCTTGTAATCAAACGAAATCATGCGATCCCCTCTCAGAATGTTATTCGAGACGACTATTATCCCCGTCTTTCCCTAAATGCAACGAGGCGCTTTGCCGGCAACACACATTACCAGCAAAGCGCCCTAAAAAGCTAACGTTATGCCCGAACCTACTCGAAGCTCAGCTGCTCCAGACGATCAAAGACCGTGTCGATACGGGTGAGGAAGTCCCACGGATCAAAGATCTCGTCGAGCTTCTCCTGACTGACGGTGCAGCGCGGGTCGGCCTCGAGACGTTCCTTAAAGGTGGGGCCGGAGACACAATCCTGTACCTCATGCCAGGTTGCCATGGCGTTCTCCTGCACAATGGCGTACGCGTCCTCGCGGGTGATGCCCGTATCGACGAGGGCCAGCAGAACCTTGGAGGAGAAGATGAGACCACGGATCTTGTTGAGGTTGGCCATCATGCGGGCAGGGTACAGCTGCAGGCCGTCGATAACGCGGATGAGGCACTGGAACATGTGGTCGAGCGCGATGAAGCTGTCGGCCTGGGCGACGCGCTCGGCAGAGGAGTGCGAAATGTCACGCTCGTGCCACAGGGCGACGTTATCGAAGGCAACCTGAGCGTTGGACTTCACGACGCGCGACAGACCGCAGACCTTCTCCATGGTGATCGGGTTGCGCTTGTGCGGCATGGCGGAGCTGCCCTTTTGACCCTTGCGGAACGGCTCCTCGGCCTCGAGGGTATCAGTCTTCTGCAGATTGCGAACCTCGGTAGCGATGCGCTCACAGGTGGCCGCGGTGGTGGCAAGAACGCCGGCGAGATAGGCGTGATGGTCGCGGCTGATAACTTGCGTGGACAGCGGGTCATGAACCAGGCCCAGGTGCTCGCAGACATACTCCTCGACAAACGGCTCGATGGAGCTGTACGTGCCGACAGCACCCGAGATGGCACCGAAGGCAACATTCTTGCGGGCGTCCTCAAGGCGATCCAGATCGCGCTTGAGTTCCCAGGCCCAAGAGCCGAACTTCATGCCGAAGGTCATCGGCTCGGCGTGGATGCCATGAGTGCGGCCGGCACAGAGCGTGTTGCGCTCCTCAAAGGCGCGACGCTTGCAAATCTCGCCGAGCTTCTTGACGTCCTCGATGATCAGGTCGCAGGCCTGGGTGAGCTGGTAGCACAGAGCCGTGTCGCCCAGATCGGAGCTGGTCATGCCATAGTGAACCCAGCGGCTGGGCTTGGGGTCGCCCTCGGGAACATCGGCGTCGATGTACTCCTTCATGTTGGTCAGGAAGGCGATGACGTCGTGGCGCGTGACCTCCTCGATCTCGTCGACCTTTGCCTTCTCAAAGTTGGCATGGTCGCGGATCCACTGGGCTTCGTCTTTAGAAATGCCGATCTTGCCGAGCTCCGCCTGGGCCTCACAGGCCAGGACCTCGATCTCCTGCCAAATGGCGTACTTGTTCTCGAGGGAGAAGATGTGTCCCATCTCCGGGCGGGTATAGCGATCGATCATAGCGGCTCCTTTTTGGTTATTGGCACGTTGGTCGTAACCCAACCATTGTACCGTGCGCAGGTGCAAGTATGGGCAGCAGGCATTAACCTAACATTTTGGAATTGGAGCGGGCAACGGGACGTCCGCGCATTTGCTTCGCAAATCCGCACCGGCTGCGGTCGATCTCCTCGGATTCACGGAGACGATGGGGAAGACTTTGTTGAATTGGCCGCCCCAAAGTCTCCCGCGCTCGATGGAGCGGGCAACGGGACGTCCGCGTATTTGCTTCGCAAATCCGTACCGGCTTCAGGCGCCTGCCGGCGCCTTCGCCTGCTCGCTACAAACGCTTCGCGTTTGTTTTACGCTCGCACCCTGGCGGGTTCGAGTCCCGGCGCTTTATTGAAAAAAGCACGGCACCGGAACGGTGTCGTGCTTTTACTTTTTCTGGAGCGGGCAACGGGACTCGAACCCGCGAGTGTCAGCTTGGGAAGCTGATGCCTTACCACTTGGCGATGCCCGCTTGTGTGTTGGCTAGTATAACGCGGTTGTCTTGTTCGATACAAGGGTGGCGATGCTTGTTTTAGCTGTGGAGATTCGTTTGAAAATCGCATCAATTGTGGAGACGAGGACCTTTGGCCTCCTGTTCTCCTTATCTTCTACCTGCGCTTTTGCCTGATTGTTGTATTTGAGCTCAATTTGTCAGGAATTGGGCAAGCTTTTGGTCAGGCTCCGGTACTTACCCGCATGAACCTCGGGGGTAGCCTCATCCTACGCGTCGCAACCTCCCCATGCGGCGCACGAGGGATAAGGAGCAGCCATGTCCAACGCACCCACGCACTCTGTCCACAGCGCAATCGCAACAGGTCCGCTGCTCCTGCTCCTCTTCCTGCTTTTCGGCTGTCTGGCACCGGGAGCCGCATTTGCCGTCGATGGCTACGACCAGCTCGGCTTCCGCACTATTAGCGATGATTGTGGGCCCTTCTTCATCGGCAAGTATGAAGCTCAAGACGCCTCGATCGCCTACTGCATGAACCAGGAACGCCCCGGGCCCACCAAGCCGGGCGGTCCATGGCTCAACTTTGATCAAGGCTGGGTGTGGCTCGACGACGAGTTCGCGGCAATCGTTTGTCACGGATATCCTACCGCCACGTCGTTTGGCGGTTACCATCTTTCACCCGATCGCGCCCGCGCCGCCACCCAGCTTGCCGTATGGATGCTCAACGGCACTACCCATGTCGACGGCACCTACTCCTACACGACCGCTCAGGGCAAAACCAAGAGCGGGCACTTTACCGCCGACAATGAAGTCGTGGCGGCTGCGCGGTGGCTCCACGACAGCGCAAAATCAGGAAGCATCAAAGCCGCTCCGCACCGCGCGCGGCGCTATATAGGAACCGTATCGGGCGGCAGCCAACGTCAAGACATGCTCTATGTACTGCCGGC
>DBEWTI010000054.1:0-5129 GCA_048205975.1 Collinsella sp. | reverse complement strand
CTACGCAAGTGGGGGGGCGCGGGCGAATAGTGCCCCCCCCGCCTTTTGCTGCCGTGCACTCATGTGGTTTTCCCTTTGACCGCGGGGCATCTTGCTCCGCTGGGCGGGAGCGGGTAATATATATCGAGCGCCTAGCGCGTTCGATGGGTTCGGATGACGACATGTTCCGAATCTGGTCAGGTCCGGAAGGAAGCAGCCATAAGGAGCCTCTGTCGGGCATCCGAATCCATCGAGCGCACGGGCGCTTTTTGGTGCCGCGACATGGCCCGGCCGGCGGCGAGGTATTTGGTGTCTCGCTGGTCCTCGGCTTCGCCTGCGGGATCGCTCGACTACCAAGCGCCCTGCCGGCACTCGCGGGTAGCCGACCAAAACCGCCTGAAGGGTCACATTTATCTGATAATTGAATCCCTGGCGTTATGCCGCTCGCTGGCGTTGCCAAAACATTGGCTGCTACATGCCTTGGGCGCTAGTGACCGTCGCCCTTACATCTGTAACGAGTTGCTTACGCACCTTCAAGGCTCGCCGTACTATCATGAATCAGATTGAAGAGAGATGATGATAGGGAGCGCCTTCTATGATTGAGCTGCTCAGGCGTTTTGGTGGTAAGTTTCGCCGGTATATGGTGGTTGGCCCTGCGTGTAAGCTGGTCGAAGTGATTTTTGACCTGCTTACGCCGCTCGTGATTGCCCAGATGATCGATAAGGGTATCGGCGCGCACGACGTCAACGCCGTCATTCACTACGGTATGCTGCTTGGCGCCATGGCTGTGATCGGCATTTCGTTTACGCTCGTCTGCCAAAAGATGGCGGCGCTGACCTCGCAGGGCATGGGCACCGATATCCGTGGTGCGCTCTACCAGCACATCAACAAGCTGAGCTATGCCGAGCTTGACCGCTTTGGCACGCCGTCGCTCATCACCCGCATCACCAACGACGTCAACCAGGTCCAGCTTGCCGTGGCGTTGGGCGTGCGCATGCTCATCCGCTGGCCCTTCTTGGCGGTGGGCTCTATGTGCGCGGCCCTTGCCATCGACCTTAAGCTCGGCATGATCTTTTTGATTTGCACGCCCGCCATCGGCCTGGTGTTTTGGTTTGTCATGGCGCGCTGCATTCCGTATTACAGGCAGCTGCAGGCAAAGCTCGACCGCATCGCGCTTATCTGCCGCGAGGGGCTTTCGGGCGCCCGCGTTGTTCGCGCCTTTGTGCGTGAGGACCACGAGTGCGAGCGTTTTGCCCAAGCCGCCGATGACCAGGCCCATACCGCCATCGCGGTGGGCAAGCTCTCGTCAATCCTTAATCCCGTCACGTTTCTTGTGATGAACCTGGGCGTGTGCGCCATCCTGTGGGTGGGCGGCATCCAGGTCAACGTGGGCGAGCTTACGCAGGGCCAGGTCATGGCGTTCGTCAACTACATGACGCAGACCCTGACCTCCATCGTGTATGTCGCCAACCTGGTCGTGGTCTTTACCAAGGCGAGCGCCAGCGCGTCGCGCATCAACGAGGTGCTCAATTGCGTGCCGAGCATCACCGACGAGGACAACCAGCCGGTCACACTGCCCGAGCCGAGCGAGCTGACAGGTGACGCCGCTCCCGTTTTTGCACTGAGCTTTGACCATGCGAGTTTTTCGTTTGGCACGGGCGCCGCCAACGCCGTCAATGACGTGACCCTGGAGCTGCCGCTGGGCAAGACGCTCGGCATTATTGGTGGTACGGGCAGCGGCAAGTCTACGCTCGTCTCGCTTATCCCACGCCTGTACGATGCGGGCACCGGCAGCGTGAGCGTGATGGGTGCCGACGTGCGCACTTGGCCGCTCGACCAGCTGCGCCATGTGGTCGCGACCGTCCCGCAGCGCACGTCGCTGGTGAGCGGCACCATTCGCAGCAACCTGACCTGGCGTGACGAGTCGGCGACCGACGATGAGCTCTGGGCGGCGCTCGATATGGCGCAGGCGAGCGAGTTCGTGCGCAACAAGTCGCAGGGGCTCGATGCCCCGGTCGAGGCGGGCGGCAAGAACTTTAGCGGTGGCCAGCGCCAGCGCCTGACTATCGCGCGCGCCTTAGTGGGCTCGCCACAGATTCTGGTCATGGATGACTCCGCCTCGGCGCTCGACTTTAAGACCGACGCGGCGCTTCGCCACGCCATCCGCGAGCGCAGCGTGCGCAGTGCCGCCGAGGGCGGGCTGCCGCTGACGACCGTCATCGTGAGCCAGCGCGTCTCGACCGTGCGCGACGCCGATATGATCTGCGTACTCGACCACGGCTCGGTTGCGGGCCTGGGCACGCACGATGAGCTGTACACGACCTGCCAGCTCTATCGCGAGATTTGTCAGTCGCAGCTGCGCCGCGAGGAACTCGAGGGCCAGCAGGGGAGCACGACGCCCGCGTCCGCTCCGACTGCCCCTGCGCCTACTTGCTCAAAGGAGGGTTGCTAGATGAACCCGTATACTTCTTCCGGTTCGGTCGCCACGATGACCGCTAATGTGTCCGGCAACGATAACCTCAACGACCTGGGCGACGGCCCGCGCCAACCCGGTGATCCCGAGCGCTATCCC
The DNA here is from genome assembly GCA_048205975.1 of Collinsella sp. Lineage (GTDB taxonomy): Bacteria > Actinomycetota > Coriobacteriia > Coriobacteriales > Coriobacteriaceae > Collinsella. Next base: position 2,578 of record DBEWTI010000054.1, on the reverse strand, counting down.
GTGGGCGCGGTGACGCGCCGCCTGCTGGGCTATGTTCGCCCGCACCGTATTTCGTTTACGGCGTCGTTTGTGAGCGCCGCCATCTCGGTGATTCTGCAGCTCTACACGCCCATCCTCATTGGTGAGGGCATCGACCTGATCGTCGCCACCGGGCAGGTGGACTTCGATGCGCTGCTGCCGCTCGTTACCAAACTCGCGATTGTCGTGATGGGTTCTGCGGCCTTCCAGTGGCTGCAGGGCTACTGCGTCAACCGCCTGTCCTACGAAACGGTGCGCGACATGCGCGTGGAGGCGAGCGATAAGCTCAGCCGCATGCCGCTCAGCTTTGTCGACAGCCATGCCCACGGCGACCTTATGAGCCGCGTGGTCAACGACGTCGACCAGGTCGGCGACGGTCTGCTGCAGGGCTTTACCCAGCTCTTTACCGGCGTCATCACCATCGTGGGCACGCTCGCGTTTATGCTCTCCATTAACCTGACCATGACGCTCGTGGTGGTGCTCGTCACGCCGCTCTCCATCTTTGCGGCCGGCGCCATCGCCAAGCTCTCCAACAAGAGCTTTACGGCGCAGCAGCGTATTCAAGGGCAGCTCGGTGGTCATATCGAGGAGTACGTAGGCGAGCAGAAGCTTGTCGACGCCTTTGCCTATGGTCCCAACGCCCAGCAGCGCTTCGATGCCCTCAACGCCGAGCTCTACACCGCGGGCGAGCGCGCGCAGTTTATGGGTTCGCTCTCCAACCCCGGCACGCGCTTTATCAATAACATCATCTATGCCGTGGTCGCTGTGATCGGCTGCGTGGGCGTGATCACGGGCGTGCCGGCGGCGCTTACGGTGGGTGGCGTGCAGATTTTCCTGTCCTATGCCAACCAGTACACCAAGCCGTTCAACGAGGTCACTAACGTCATTACGCAGATCCAGACGGCGTATGCCTCGGCGCGCCGCATGTTCGCGCTGCTCGACGCACGCGAGCAGGAGCCCGATGCGCCAGATGCCGTGGAACTTGCCGCCCCGCAGGGCGAGGTCGCCTTTGAGCATGTGGACTTTAGCTACGTGCCCGACCGCAAGCTGCTGCAGGACATCTGCATCGAGGCTAAGCCCGGCATGCGCTTTGCCCTCGTTGGCCCCACGGGCTGCGGCAAGACAACGCTCATCAACTTGCTGTTGCGGTTCTACGATATCGATGCCGGTCGCATCATGGTCGATGGCCGTTCCTCGCGTGACTATACGTGCGCAAGCCTGCGCCGTGCCTTTGGCATGGTGCTGCAGGACACTTGGCTGTTCGAAGGCACGGTGGCGGAAAACATCGCTTACGGTTGTCCCGATGCCACACGCGAACAGGTTATCGAGGCGGCCAAGCGCGCGCATGCGCACAAGTTTATCGTGCAGCTGCCAGGCGGCTACGATACGGTGATCGGCGAGGACGGCGGCACGTTTAGCCAGGGTCAAAAACAGCTGCTGTGCATCGCGCGCGTCATGCTCACCGACCCGGCGATTTTGCTGCTGGACGAGGCGACCTCGAGCATCGATACCCGCACCGAGCTGCAGGTGCAGGCGGCATTCGACGAGCTCATGGCTGGCCGCACAAGTTTTGTGGTGGCGCATCGCCTGTCGACGATCCGCAATGCCGACTGCATTCTGGTGATGCGCGACGGACGGATTATCGAGCGCGGCACGCACGACGAGCTGCTAGCGGCAGACGGCTTCTACGCCGATCTTTACCGCAGCCAGTTTGCCCAGTGAGCAAGCCCGTGGGGCAAATTAATCAATCGACAGACGGTGGTTTACATCTGTCACGTTAGTACTAAGATATTCATCTAATAAATTGCATTAGTGGCTTTAGTTTTGGGGGAAACGAGGCAACGTGACTATGACGTGCTCTTTGGTGGTTAACAGCAAGAGCGGTAATACCAGGATGGTTTCGGGCGCGATCAAGCGCGCTCTGCAGGCTGCGGGCGTTGAGTTTGTCCATGCCGCGGCGTTGAGCGACGATGCGGATGCAGATCAGGTTGCGCTCGAGGCGCAGGGGGCCTGCGCGGCCGACATGGTGCTCGTCGGTTTTTGGTGCGACAAGGGCGCGTGCACGCCTTCGGTCGCGGCGTTGCTCTCTGCCTTGCACGGCAAGCGCGTGTTCCTGTTTGGCACCTGCGGCTTTGGGGCCGACCAGAGCTATTTCCAGCAGATTATCGACCGCGTAACTTCCAATCTGGCCGTGGATGCCGAGCTTGCGGGCTGGGCGATGTGTCAGGGTAAGATGGGCCCTGCGGTCAAACAGCGCTACGAGGCCATGCTCGAGCAAGATCCCGACAACGCCCGCGCTAAGTTGCTGCTCGACAACTGGGTTGCCGCGAAGGACCATCCCACCAAGGAAGATCTGGACAACATGGCTGCAGCCGCCAAAAAGGCCGTGTTGGGGGAGTAGCTCCCATCGCTGACGGCGGTCGGCCCATCTTTCTAAATGTAACGTCCTCCCGGGCGTCGGGGCACGAAGTTCCCTGCTCTACAGTCCTGCGCAAGACGAAGGCCACATTAAGTGGCCTTCTTTGCGTGCGGAACTTGCGATGAACTTCGTGCCCCGCCG